>JBOHFJ010000121.1:0-12946 GCA_050699655.1 Pseudonocardiaceae bacterium | reverse complement strand
GTGCGGTTCACCCCCGCGCACCGACCAGCTCGGTGCGCCGCCGCCCGTCCCAGTGGTAGTGCACCAGCGCGATCGTGCGCAGGTCAGGATCGCGCAGCACCTCAGTGATCGCCAGCTCCGGCACGCTGGCGTGGGTGCCGAACAGTCGCTCGCTGGTGACGACGAAGTCGAGATCGAGGCTCACCAGGAGCCCGAACAGCCGCGCGTGGTTGTCCTCGGACACCTTGGCGAAGGCGTCATCGAGCAGGATCAGCCGCGGCGCGCCGGCGCCGTGCGGGTCGTGGGCGGCCGCCGACGCGGCCGCGGCCGCCGCCATCGGCAGGTAGGTGACGAGCTTCTTCTCGCCCTCGGACAGGCGCGTGCGCCGGCTCAGCAGCTCGTCGCTCCGACCCGGGCGGCGCAGGTAGATCTTCAGCTCGTGCCAGCCGCGGTAGTCGAGCACGCCGCCGATCACGTCGCGGTAGGACGCGTCCGGGTCGGCGGCGCGGGCCTCCTCGACGAGCCCGGCGACGGCGATGCGCACCGACGCGTCCTCCTCGGCGGTGCGGGCGTCGGGGTCCTTGGCGAGCAACCGCAACGCGGTGGCCGTGGCCGGGTCGAGGTCCCCGCGGGTGCGCCACTCCAGCCGCACCCCGATGCCCTGGCTGGTGGTGATCTCGCCGAGGATCGCGTTCATGCCATCGATGAGCTCGCGGGCGTCGAACAGGGCGGTGGCGACCTCGCGGGCGATGCGGCCGTGCAACAGGTTGCGAAGGGCCTGGTCCTGCTGGGCGGTGAGCAGGCCGCGCGCCCGCCGCAGGTCGGACGCCACCTGCACGGTCGCATCGAGTAGGGCACGGCGGCCGTAGGGCCCGGACACCTCGACGGCCACCGGCGCTCCGTCGGCGCCGCGGCGGGCCTCGGCGTCCCAGCCGGCCCCGAGCGCGTCGCGGATGGCGCGCAGCGAGCGGTCCAGCGCGTCCTCGTCGACGTCACGCTCCGGAGTGGGCACGGCGTCACGGACGGTCGCCACCAGCCGGGCGGTGCCGTCCACGGTGTCGGTGTCGACGGGCAGCTCAGGTGGCTGCTCCCCGCTGCCCGCGGCGGGGAGCAGGCCGGGCGTGGCCGCCACGGCGAGCAGTGCCGCCCGCCCGTCGCGGCAGGCTTGCTCGGCGAGCGCGGCCGACTGCTCGGCTGCGGTGGCCTCGGCGCGGGCGGTGGCGGCGGTGCCGACGGCGGTGGTGTGGGCTTCGCGGGCGGCGTCGAGATCGGCGGCAAGGCCGTCGCGGCGGGCCGAAGTCTGCGCCACCTGGGCGGCGACGCGTTCCGGCTCCTCGCCGAGCGCGGCCTCGGCGCTGGTGAGCGCGGTGCGGGCCCTCGTGCTGATCTCCGTCGCGGTCTCGGCCTGCGCCGCGGCTGTGTGCAGGGCCTCGGCGTCGTCGCGCCAGTCGGTGACAGCGCGGGCCCAGTCGGTCTGCGAGCGCCGCGCGGTCTCGATGTGGTCGGGCAGCACCCGCAGCACCCCCGCCGCGTCCTCGACAGCGGCGGCCGCGGACCGCAGCGCGGCGGCGTCCAGCGGGAGTGTGGCCTCGGCGGCGGCCGTTTGGGCGCGGGCCCACACCTGCTCGGCGGCGCTCTGTGCGGTGACGGCGGCGCTCCGTTGCGCGCTCGCCCGCTCAGCGGCCCGTTGCGCGTCGCGGACGGCGCCGATCGCGGTGGCCGCGGCGTCGTCGACGGCGGTGGCGGGCGGTACGGCGGCGGCGATCTCGCGCAGACCCGCGCGGAAGGCGACTAGTGCCGCGTGGACGCCGCGCTCGGTCTCCTGCCGTTGCTCCGCGTCGATCAGGTCGGCTTCGAGGCGGGCGATGCGCAGCTCCCGCGCGGCGGCCCGCGCCCCGGCCCCGATGTGCTCGGCGGCGGCCTTGGCGTGCTGGCCGCGCAGCGGGCCCGCGCCGAACCGGCCGTCGTCGGCCACCCACAGCGCGGCCGCGGAGCCGGCCCCCACCCCGACGTGCGCCAGCACCCCCGCCACCGTTGCGGTGTCCACACCCGCACCGTCGGGAACGGCTGGGACCAGCAGCGACGCCAGGTTCGGCCGGACGGTCGGACCTGTGGTCACCAGTAGTTCCCCGGATCCGGTGACGACGCGGCCGTCCGCGCGCACGGCCGCGGTGAGCAGACCGGCGGCCTCACACGCCGCCTCCAGCCCGGAACGACGCCCGTCGTTGAGGCCGGGAGCGAAGTCGACGAGCGAGGCGAACAGCGCCGGGTCGGCCGGATCGGCGCCCTGCCATCGGGCGCGGGGCAGCGGCAGCTCCGCGGCGTCGCGGA
Organism: Pseudonocardiaceae bacterium; assembly: GCA_050699655.1. GTDB lineage: Bacteria > Actinomycetota > Actinomycetes > Mycobacteriales > Pseudonocardiaceae. The sequence goes on along the minus strand of JBOHFJ010000121.1, from coordinate 10,636 downwards.
CCTCGGCCAGCTCGGCGGCCACCCGCGCGACGTCGCCGCTGGCGCGCTCGACCCGCAGCGCCGCAGTGCTGAGTACTGGGTCGAGCGCGGTGTCGAGTCCGGCCGCGGCCCTGCCGGCTTCGACGATCCGGGCACGCGCGCTCTCGCGTAGCTCGGCTCCACCCGGATCGGGCCGCGGCGGCACCGGCAGCCAACCGCCGCGCCCGCCGGGTTCGGCCGGTGGCACTGCGGCCACGTGGGCGGCGAGCTGATCCGCCCAGTCCAGCACGGCGCCGCGGTGCCGCTCGCCGGCTGCCTCGGCGGCCGCGCGGGCCTCGGCGGCGCGCTCCCGTTCCCGCCCGGCCGCCTCGTCGGCGTCATCGGCTTGGGCGAGTGCCGAGGTGGCCGCGAAGTCCGCGGCCTCGGCGCGGCGCAGCATCGCCGTCACGTCGATGATCTGCTGGCGGCGGGCTCGCACAGCGTCGGCTGCTGGCCGCACGTCGACACCAGCCAGCGCGTCGCTGTCGGGCCCGTCAACTCCGTTGTCGAGCAGCTGCGTCCGGAGCACGGGTGGATCGGGCAGCGGGAGCCGGACGGCTGCGGCGCGCGCGTGCCGCTCGGCGGCCGTCACGCCGTCCCTGACCCGGGCCAGATCGCCGTCGAGCCGGCTGCGGTGGGACGCGACCCGGGCGAGCGCCTGCCTCGCCCGCATCTGCGCGGCGGCCTGCTGCCCCTTGAGCGTGCGCGTCTGGGCTTCGAGGCTGGCGACGTGGTCGCGGCGGGCTAGCAGCGCCTGCAGCTCGCGGTAGGCGGGGGACGCGATCAGGCCGGACAGCGCCGCGGCGACCTCGCCATGCTCGCGCCCCAGCCGCGTGAGCTCGCCGGCGAGCCGCTGCTCCTCGGCGCCTGCCGCATCGGCGGCGGCACGCGCCCGGCCGCGGCGCTGCAACGCCGAGCGAGCACCGCCCACTCCGGTGGCGGCCCGGTCGGCGGCCGCCAGCATGACGCGGCGCGCGTAGTGACGGTAGGTCTCGAGGACGCTGCCGAGCGCGCGGTCGGTCTTCGCCAGCGCGGTGACGTTGTGCCGGTGGCCCTCCAGATCCTCCAGCGGCTGGGCGGCGTCAGCGACGGCGTCTTCCGGCACCGGCGGCAGTGCCTCCTGCAGCCGGCGCGGTAGATCGGCATCGATCCGGTCCCCGACCCGCGGGTTGCGGACCTGGTGCAACAGCGCGAGGTAACCGGACGGGTCAGCACCGCCGAAGAACCGGCGCGCGATCTCAGCGCGGTAGTCCGCCGGTGTGGTGAAGACGGCATCGGCACCGAGCTCGGCGCGCAGCGCGTCGACGGCCAGCGGGATCCGCCCCGCGGTGAGGGAGAAGTCGATGCGGGCCCGGCGAGGCGTCGAGAACCACCACGGCGTGACCCGGTCGGTGCTGCGGTTGGCGCGGATGCCGCAGCCGACGGTGTGGTGGTGCACGCCGCCCGGCGCGGCGGGGTCGGCGCGGGCGAACTCGATCCACAGGTAGCCGGTGCGTTGCGTCTCGTCGGTGTCGGCGAGCATCCACGACCGGAGCACACCGGTCTGCTCGCCCGCCGCGTCGATCTTGCGGGTATCGGCCTCGAGCAAGAACGGCAGCAGCATGTTCATCGCCGTGGACTTGCCTGAGCCGTTCACGCCGCGCAGCAGCAGCCGCCCGCCCGCGAAGTGCAGCGTCTCGTCCTCGTACTGGTAGACGTTGAGAATGCCGGCACGGGAAGGGCGCCAACGTGGGACGGTCGTCGACGTCACGATCTCTCCTGTGTCCGAGGGGGGACTTGAACCCCCACCCCCTTGTCGGGGACTAGCACCTCAAGCTAGCGCGTCTGCCATTCCGCCACTCGGACATTCCAACACCGGGGACATAACTTCGCGCGCACCAGCGTGGCGGTGCGGCGCCCACTGAGGGTAGCTGATCGCCCCTCGGCGTCCCAACCCGGCGCGGACAGCGTGACTTCGCCAGGTCAACGGTGGTACGAAGACGTGATGGAGGGATCGCCAGGCAACACCAGCAGCGCCGAGGACGAGGTCGTTGGCCTGGCCAGCGACCTGATCCGGATCGACAGCACCAACACCGGCGACCCGGACACCCTCGTCGGGGAGCGGGCCGCGGCGGAGTACGTCGCCGGCAAGCTCAGCGAGGTGGGTTTTGAGGTCACCTACCTTGAGTCCGGGGCGCCCGGGCGGGGCAATGTGATCGCCCGGCTGCCCGGTGCCGATCCCCAGCGCGGCGCGCTGCTGGTGCACGGCCACCTCGACGTGGTGCCCGCCGACGCCGCCGAGTGGTCGGTGCACCCGCTCTCCGGCGCGGTGCGGGACGGCTACCTGTGGGGTCGTGGCGCGGTCGACATGAAGGACATGGTCGCGATGACCATCGCCGTCGCCCGGCGGTTCCGGCGCGAGGGCGTCATCCCGCCGCGCGACCTGGTCTTCGCCTTCCTGGCCGATGAGGAGGCCGGCGGCTTGCTCGGCTCGCACTGGCTGGCCGAGCACCGGCCGGAGCTGTTCGAGGGCTGCACTGAGGCGGTCGGTGAGGTGGGCGGGTTCTCGCTGACGGTGCGTGAGGGACGCCGGTTGTACTTGATCGAGACCGCCGAGAAGGGTGTCGCCTGGATGCGGCTGCGGGTCCGGGGCCGGGCCGGTCACGGCTCGATGCTGACCGAGGACAACGCGGTGACGGCGCTGTGCGAGGCGGTGGCCCGGTTGGGAAACCACCGCTTCCCCCTAGTGCTGACCGATGTGGTGCGCGAGTTCCTGGCCGCCGTCGGCGAGGAGACCGGACTGGACTTCTCCGGCGATGACCTCGACGGTGTGGTCGCCAAGCTCGGCGGGCTGGCCCGGATCATCGGCGCGACGCTGCGGGACACCGCCAACCCGACGATGCTCGACGCCGGCTACAAGGCCAACGTCATCCCCTCCACGGCGGAAGCGGTGGTGGACTGCCGGGTGCTGCCCGGTCGCCAGGCGGCCTTCGAGCGGGAGGTCGACGAGCTGCTCGGGCCTGAGGTCACCCGCGAATGGGTGGTCAACCTGCCGCCGGTGCAGACCACCTTCGATGGTGACCTGGTGGGCGCGATGGACGCCGCGATCCAGCGGGAGGATCCCGGCGCCCGGACCGTCCCCTACATGCTCTCCGGCGCCACCGACGCCAAGGCGTTCAGCCGGTTGGGAATGCGCTGCTTCGGGTTCGCGCCGTTGCGGCTGCCGCCCGATCTGGATTTCGCCGCACTGTTCCATGGCGTCGATGAGCGGGTGCCCATCGACGGGCTGATCTTCGGTACTCGCGTCCTCGAGTGGTTCCTCCGGAGCTGTTGATTCTGCTAACGTCTTCGGTCGTAGCAGTTTTGGTTCCAAGCACGGGCACCAGCATTGCGGGCCGTACAGGCGGCCCGAGGAGGAGATGGAAGATGGCGACCGGCACGGTCAAGTGGTTCAACGCGGAGAAGGGGTACGGCTTCATCACCCAGGATGGTGGCGGTCCCGACGTCTTCGCTCACTTCTCGGCGATTGAAGCGACCGGCTACCGCTCGCTGGACGAGGGCCAGCAGGTGGAGTTCGAGATCACCCAGGGGCCCAAGGGGCCGCAGGCCGACAAGATCCGAGTGAGCAGCCGCCGCACCTGAGCCCGCTCGCGGGGCGGCACCTGCGGTCCTCGCCGAACCGGGCTCACCAGTAGGGTCCATACCAGCGGGTGCGGGCCCTACTTCATATAGCGGCAGTGCCTACAACGACAACTGCGGCTGAGCCACTGTCGTGCGCTGCCTGCGCAGCACTATGCTGCGCGTGCCATCGGAGTACATCCGCACTCGGGACAGTTCCCAGCCGGCGAATTCGGCTTGCACTGCGAGTTGGGTCGCCGCGGTCCACCGGGACACCTCCGGCGGCAACCGCAGCGGCTGGTATTCCCAGTTCTGGTAATCACAGTCGAGGCCATCACCGTCAACCGTTTCGATCATTACCGCACCACCCTTTCGGGATTGATCACCTGCAGTCCGGCTCCTGACGCGGAGGCGACCAGGACCCGGCCGCTGACCGGGTCGACCGCCACCGAATTGGGTTCATGCACGGTGCGGAACCGGTGCACGATCACCGGCTCGCCCGCCGCCACGCCGAGTCCGACCACCTCATCGCGAGCGGTCAGCGTGACCCACGCGAGATCCCGCCGCCCGTCGTAGGCCAGCGCCCAAGGCGCCCCCGGAAGGGGGAAACGCTGCCGCAGCACCGGTGGGTCGTCGGCGAAGGCCAGCAGCTCGCCGTCGCGGGCGTCGGTCACCAGCATCCGGGCGAACCGGTCGGCCACCGCGTCGGCGGCCCCGTTGCCCGCGCGCAGGGCTGGGCTGATCACCCCGGAGGACACGTCCACCACGCTCACCGCGCTGCGCCCGCGGTCGAGCACCCAGATCTTGCTGCCGTTAGGAGCTCCAGCGGGCACCAGGCGGGTGGCGTCGCTGAACCCCGGGATGCTCACGGGCTTGCTGTTGCCGACCAGCACGGCCAGCCGGTCGCCCAGCGCGACCACGGTCACGCCACCCACCGTGCCCGCCCCACCCACCGTGACCACCCCGCGCGCCGAGCCCGCGAGGTCCGTCCGGCTCGGCGCCCCGCCCTGAAGCGGGACCCGGAGCAGGCACCCCGGCGTGGCGATCGGCACCAGCAGCGGGCCGCCCTCGGCGGCGAGCACGAGATCAGCGGCCGGGCCGGGCAGCGACACCTGCTGTGGCGGCATCTCCCGTGGTGATGCTGGGCCGTCCAGTGCCCGCAGCACCAGCCGCGGCGGGTCGGTCAGCGTCACCGCCACCGTCCCGGTGTGGGGGTCGACCACCACGGCGGTGGCGGGCGCCCCGAGCGGCACGACCGTCCCTGCGGGGGGTGGCCCACCCAGCGGAGCTGAGGCTGGCGCGGCGGTCGGGAGGGCGGGTCCGGTGTCGGAAACCCCCGAAGCGCATCCCGCCAACAGCCCGGCGACGAGCAACGCGGCGGGTAGCGCCACGCGCGGGGCACCGAGCACACCGACCTCCATGTCGGTAGGGGGCGAGCTGTGGAGTCAAGCATTCCTGACAAGACACCCCCGCGTCATCCCTAGGTAGCGGGTTGTTCGCGTTCCAGCGCGCAATAAGCCTCACAACGAGTGACACCGGGGCTCACGCTGGTACTCGCGGTAGCGATAGCCTTATACACTGTGACCTTCCCCATAGGGACTCCCACGGTCGACATCGTGCTGCCCTGCCTGAATGAAGCCGAAGCGCTGCCGGGTGTGCTGGCCGCGATGCCGGCGGGCTACCGGGTTCTCGTCGTCGACAACGGCAGCACCGATGACACCGTCGCGGTCGCGATCGCGGGCGGCGCGACCGTGGTGACTGAGCCGCGGCGCGGCTACGGCGCCGCGGTGCACGCCGGGTTGCTCGCCGCGAGCGCCGATCTCGTCGGTGTGCTGGACGCCGACGGGTCCCTGTCGCCACAGGCGCTGCCCGAGCTGGTCGCCGCGATCGCGGGCGGCGCCGACCTCGCCGTCGGGCGTCGGATACCGCAGTCCGGCGCGTGGCCCTGGCACGCTCGGGCCGGTAACACGGTGCTGGCCGCGCTGCTGCGTGAGCGCGGGCTGCCGGTGCACGACATCGCACCGGTCCGGGTCGCCCGCCGGCGGGCGCTGCTCGACCTCGGCGTCACCGACCGGGGCTTCGGCTACCCGTTCGAGCTGCTGCTGCGGGCCGGCGTCGCCGGGTGGCGGGTGCACGAGCTCGACGTGGAGTACCGACCGCGGGCCGGCGGGCGCTCCAAGGTGTCCGGCTCGATCCGGGGCACAGCCCGGGCCGTGCGGGACATGATCACCGCGATGGGGCGGGTCAGCGCTGGGGAGGGTCAGCCGAGCCGGCGTTCCGGATAGCCCAGCTCGATAGCGCTGACGTCATCCAGCGCGGCCCGGATCGCCGGAGCCAGCTCCACTTCCTCGGCGGCCAGGGAGCCGGCCAGCTGGGTAGCGTCCCGGGCGCCGACGACCGGGGCGACCACTCCTGGCCGGTCCCGGACCCAGGCCAGGGCCACTTCCAGTGGGGAGGCACCCAACCCGTCGGCGGCGGTGACCACGGCCTGCACGATCCGGTTCGACCGGTCGGTGCGGTGGTGCTCGACGTACCGCGCGTAGTGCGGTGAGGCCGCCCGGGAGCTGGCCGGGGTGGCGGTGCGGTACTTGCCGGTGAGCACCCCGCGGGCTAGCGGCGCCCAGGGCAGCAGGCCCACCCCGTGGTAAGCCGCCGCCGGGCCCAGCTCGCGTTCTACCCCCCGCTCCAGCAGTGAGTACTCCACCTGGCTGGACACCAGCGGCACGTCGGAGAGGGCCTTGGCGGTGGCCAGCTGCCAGCCGGTGTAGTTGGACACTCCGACGTAGCGGACCTTGCCCGAGCGCACCGCGTCGGCCACCGCCGCCAGCGTCTCCTCCAGCGGCACGGCCGGATCCCAGGCGTGCAGCTGCCACAGGTCGATGTGGTCGGTGCGCAGCCGGCGCAGCGAGGCCTCCAGCGCCGTGAGCAGCGCCCCCCGGGACGCGCCGCCGCCGAAGGGCCCGTCGTCGCGGTGCGCCACCGCCTTGGTGGCGAGCACCACCTCGTCCCGGGGGATGACCTCGGCCAGCAGCTCGCCCAGGATCCGCTCCGACTCACCCTCGTTGTACACGTCCGCGGTGTCCACCAGGGTTCCGCCGGCATCGATGAAGGCGACCAGCTGGGTGGCGGCCTCCTCGGCGTCGGTGTCCCGACCCCAGGTCATGGTGCCCAGCGCCAGCCGGGACACCCGCAGTCCGCTGCGGCCGAGATAGCGCTGTTGCACGGCGTGCACGCTAGTGGGTGCGTAGCTAGCGGGTGCGTAGGGTGGCGGTCGTGGGCACCGTGATCCTGTTGCGCCATGGCAGGTCCACGGCGAACACCGCGGGGGTGCTGGCTGGGTGCACCCCGGGCGTGGGCCTCGACGAGGATGGTCAGGCGCAGGCGCGGGCGGTGGTGCAACGCCTGGCGCGGCTGCCGCTGGCGGCGGTGGTGAGCTCCCCGCTGCGGCGCTGCCGGGACACGGTGGCCCCGCTGGCGCGGGCTCGCGCCCTTGAGGTGAGCGTCGATGAGCGGCTCGTCGAGGTGGACTACGGCGAGTGGACCGGGCGGGAGCTGCGCACGCTGGGCAAGGAGCCGCTGTGGAAGGTGGTGCAGGCGCACCCGTGCGCCGCGGTGTTCCCCGGCGGTGAGGGCCTGGCCGCGATGGCTGCCCGGGCGGTGGCCGCGGTGCGGGAGTGGGACGCCACGCTGGCCGCCGAGCACGGTCCGCAGGCGCTGTGGCTGGCCTGTACCCACGGCGACGTCATCAAGGCCGTGCTCGCCGACGCGCTGGGCGTGCACCTGGACGGCTTCCAGCGCATCGTCGCCCACCCCGGCTCGGTCAGCGTCGTCACCTACACCGAGACCCGGCCGTTCGTGCAGCGGGTCAACGACTGCGGTGACGACCTGCGCTCGCTCATCCCGCCCAAGCGTCGGCGTCGGCGCCGGCCCTCCTCGGACGCCACGCCCGGGGGATCCACCGGCACTAGCTGAGACGCGGGGGAGTGCGGGTGCTCTAGGGTCGGGTGCTCTAAGGTCGGCAGTGCCATGTCGCGCGTCATCCATGTCTTCCGCACCCCCGCGCGGTTCGTCGCGGGCACCGTCGGCGAGCCCGGCGACCGCACCTTCTACCTGCAGGCTGTGGACGAGACCAAAGTGGTCAGTGTGCAGCTGGAGAAGGAGCAAGTGACGGTGCTTGCCGAGCGCCTGTCCACCCTGCTCGAGGAGGTCGTGCGGCGATTGGGCGTCGAGGCCCCCGCCGAGCCCGACGAGGCCGAGGTGGACACCGAGCCGCTGCGCGCGCCCATCGAGCAGGAGTTCCGGGTGGGCACCATGGGGCTGGGCTGGGACGTCGAGTCCAGGTCCATCGTCGTCGAGCTGCTCGCCGTGAGCGAGCAGGAAGTGGACGAGTCCATGGTGCTCGATGACGCCGAGGACGGCCCCGACGCGGTGCGGGTGTTCCTGTCCCTCGAGCAGGCCCGTGCCTTCACGGTGCGCGCCACGCGGGTGCTCTCCGCCGGGCGCAAGCCCTGCCCGCTGTGCACGGAGCCCTTGGACCCCAAAGGGCACATCTGCCCGCGGCAGAACGGCTACCGTCGCCAGTTCGAGGCCTGAGCGGGTCGGCGGTGCTGCCCACCGATCCGGCGGCGCTGCCGTTGCTGCACCACGGGCACATCGAGCTGACCGGCCGGATCGTCGAGGCGTCCAACGCCACCCTGCTGGGCATGGTGCGCTGCGACGGCGTCAGCGCCGAGTGCGTCTACAAACCGATCATGGGGGAGCGCCCGCTGTGGGACTTCCCAGATGGCACCCTGGCCGGCCGTGAGGTGGCCAGCTGGTTGATTTCCGAGTCCACCGGCTGGTCCCTGGTGCCGCCTACGGTGCTGCGCTCGGGACCGCTGGGCCCCGGCATGGTGCAGCTGTGGATCGACACCGCCGTGGAGCCCGGGCTGGTGGACGTGGTCGCTCTGGACGCGGTGCCGAGCGGCTGGCGTAGGGTGCTGCGAGCGCATGATCGTTACGGTGACCCGGCGCTGCTGGTGCACGCCGACACCGAGGGACTGCGCCGGCTGGCTGTGCTGGACGTGCTGCTCAACAACGCCGACCGCAAGGGCGGGCACGTCCTGGCCGGGTCCGGTGGCGCGGTGTACGGCGTGGACCACGGGATCTGCCTGCACCAGGAGGACAAGCTGCGCACCGTGCTGTGGGGGTTTTTGGGCCAGCCGCTGTCGGTGGCGGCGCTGGAGGTGCTGCGCCGGGTGCGTTCCTCGCTTGATGGCTCGCTGGGTGCTTCGCTTGCTGAGCACCTGACCCGAGCGGAGGTGCGGGCCGTGCGGGAGCGGACCGACCGCCTGCTGGCCACCGGGACGTTCCCGGAGCCGAATGGGAACTGGCCGGCCATCCCGTGGCCCGCGTTCTGACCAGCCCAGCTTCGGCTTTCCACCATCGGCTTCGGCGGCAATGGCGGCGTGGGTGGCAGTGCCGGTAACGGCGCCAACGGCGGCTCCGTTATCAGCACCGGTACGGCCGGCCAGGGTGGTGCCGGAGGCATCGGCGGCTCTGGCAACGGCACGCCCGGTCAGGCCGGCGGCAATGGCGGCACTCCCGGCCCCGGTGCCGCTGGTGCCAGCAGCTGACGTGGTTCCCAGACGCTGATCCGCGAACCCATCAACCACCCTCAGGTTGGGGTTCTCATCTGAGGAAGGTGTTGGGGAGAGAGGCCGGACGCGGTCCCCTCCCCACCACCAGTGCCCCCTGCGGCCCCGCCCGCGCTGTGGTTCCCGAACTCAACTGGAGGGTTGATCGAAAGCCGCATGACAGCTCTGCTGTTGAGTTCGGGAACCACAGCGCGGGCGGGGCACCCCCGCGCGGTCGCCTATCGCTCTTGGACGGTGGTTCGCGGCTGAGTCGCCGGGCCCCACCTATGCGATCGTGAAACGACCGTGGGTGTACAACGACGTCGTTTACAGCCGGGCCTCGGTGACGGCCACCGGTTCGTCCACGGGCGGTTCCTGGCCGGTGAGCAGTTCAACGGCGCGCCGCACGACCCCGCCTGTCCCGCGTGATCCACGAACGCATCCGCCAATGTTCCAGCGTGTCGCAGATGCCCTCCAGATCGAGCGGCCGCCCGGCCTCGGCCAGCGCCTCCCGGTAATCCCGGTCGAACTCCTCGCGATACTCCGGGTGCAGCGCGGTGCGGATGTCGCGGGGCTTTGCACCGTCCTTGGAGGTTCAGCCAGAACCGCTCGGTGGTGCCGAAGTACCGCGCGAGCCGCAGGGCCGTGTCCGCGCTGATCCGCCGCTTCCCGTGCACGATCTCGTTGATCCGGCGCGGTGGGACGCCGATGGCCACCGCGAGCCGGTGCTGGGTAACGCTGAGCGGCTCCAGATACTCGAGAGACAGCACCTCGCCCGGGTGGATCGGAAGCATCATCGGGATGTCGTTCACGGTGCCCTCCGTGGTGGACCCCAGCGGGCCGCCACGGCCTCCACCGGCCAACGGACGATCATGATCAACAGTAGCAGGGACCCGACCCAGGGCAGCGACAGCAGGATGATGTCGACCACATCCAGAATAGTCTCCGCCACCCGCCCGGCCGCCGCTTCGGCGCCTACCGCCTGGCTCAACTCGACCAGCCTGCCCCACACCACCGGTAGCACCCGAGGCACCACGATCAGGAATTCGACCACCCAGTACACCAGCGAGGGCACCACAAGGCCTACCCACAGGGTGATCGTCCGACGGACCCAGGGCTTGAGCTCGCGCACCCGGGGATGAGTCCCTCGCCCGGGGATCACGCTCAGCAGCACCGGCCCCAGCCAGCTGAACAGGTCAGGCACTCCGACCAGATCACTGAGGATGTAGTACCCATCCAGGCGGATCATCGGCAAGAACTGCGTCGCGGTCTCGATGTGCAGCACCACGATGGCCACCAGGAGCCACGGTGACCCCATAGCCAGGTAGGCCAGGCCCATCCCGGCGATGTACACCGTGTTGAAGTACACCCCTCCCAGGTCGGTGCGCAGCCGCCCGACCTGGGAC
>JBOHFJ010000120.1:0-13075 GCA_050699655.1 Pseudonocardiaceae bacterium | reverse complement strand
GATCTCCCCTGCCCTCGTCCACTCAGGACATCATGCGCAAGGACGCCGGCCTCAACGTGAACCTGGACCGATGACATCTCCCGTCAGTACCCGGTGCGCCAAGGCTTCCAGCTTCGGCGCCGTGGGGTTCCGGGTCCGCAACCCCACAAATCTGACCCCGAAAACGGGGTGTGCCGACTGGGCGCAAGGGTGCATCCTGGTCGGCGTGGCCGTGCATCCCGCTCGCCGACGCCAGCTCCTGCCGCCGTCCCCGCAGGAGCAGGCGTGCCGTGCCGAGGAAACCGCGGCCTGGCGCGCGGAGCGTGATCGTCGGGAAGCGGAGCTGCGCCCAGCCCGCCTCGCCGCGGTACGCGCCGGCCCGCCGGTGCGGGATCTGGACGCGGCCGTGAACTGCCACTGCGGCTGCCATCCGAAGCCCGCTGACCCCGAGCTGCATGATGGCGGCCTAGTCTGCGGCTGCCAGCTGACCGCCGAGGAGCGCAAACAGGCCTGGGGGAAGTTCGCCGAGCAGCTCGACGGTCTGGGCGTGGACACGGAGATCCAGTCCGGGGAGGCGGAACTCGCCCGGCACGCCCAGGAGCTCGGCGTCACCGCTCGGTGGCGGCTCATCGCGGCGCCGTTCGTCATCACCGGCAACGTCGACGGGCGTGGCTTTTACCTGCGAGAGCGGCACGGGCATTACCACGTCACGATCGCGCCGGACGACGATCCCGCCGCCGACCCGTGGGAGCTGCCCGCCGAGCGGGCCACGCTGGACATCGCCGACGGCGAAGAGGAGGACCTCACCGGCCCGGACGGCCGCGTCGATGTGGCGCGCGCCCTGACCGTCGCGGTGCACGCGGTCCGCACATTCCTGGCACGCCGGGAGTGCGAACACCAGCGGCCGACCGACCCGAGGCAGCTGTTCTGCTCGTGGTGTGGAGTACGGCTCGCTGAGGCTGACCAGTGGACCGCCGCGGACGACTGAGTGAATCAAGGAGCCAAGAGAGAGCAGATCGGCACCGCGTACACCTCGTCGCCGAGCGGGTACAAGTGGGGCCCAGCGTGCAGCACCAAGGCGGCCAACACCCGGTCGCCGAGTTGCTCGCGCAACCAGATCAGGTGGCGGACGTCGACCCGGGAGGGCGCGCTCGCCGCCTTGACCTCGATCGCGATGATCCGGCCATCAGCGAGCTCGACGATGAGGTCCACCTCATGCCGCCCGTCCTGCTGGCGCAGTTAATGCTGGCGCAGGTGATACAGCCGTGGCGATCGGTCGGACACCGCGAGTTCCGGTCGAAGCTGGGCGACGACGAAGCTGTCGAGAAGCCGACCGAGCAGGTCCGGGTCACGGAGCACGGACGCGGCATCGACCCCGACGAGCGGGCCGAGCAGCGCCGGCTCAACAAGATGCCGCTTGGGCGTGCTGGTCAGCCAGGAGAGCCGGTTCCTGCTCCACGCCGGCAACGGATCGATGACGAGCAAGGCCGTCAGCAGCCGGCCGTAGCCGACGGCTGTGAGCCGGTTCACCTCAGCAGCGTCGTAGAGCGTCTTGCGCATGACGGTGCCGGCGGTGTTCGCCGCGCAGGTCTGCAGGTAGCGGCGGATCCGCACCGGATCCCGACCACCGTCGACCAAGCGGTGGGAATCCAGCTCGGCGATCAGATCGATCTCGTGCTCACCGTTGCGAGAACATCTTGCGGCATTGCGGCTATGCAGCGATGCAGCAGGTACACTAGTGGCATGACTGAGTTTCATCTGACCGTTCAGAGCAGGGGAACTCTTGCCCTGCCGACTGAGATCCGTCGCCGTCACCGGCTCGACGAGCCGGGAGCGCAGGTGCGGCTCGTCGAGCGGGACGACGGTGTCATCGAGCTGCATCCGCTCGTCGCGGTGCCCGCGGAGCAGGCCTGGTTCTGGAGTGAGCGTTGGCAGCGGATGGAGCGGGAAGCGGAGGCGGATGTCGCCGCTGGCCGGGTCGTTGTGACAGATGGACCTGACGAGTTCCTGGACGAACTCGACGCAAAGGCATGAAGTTCGAGCGGACAGACAGCTTCAAAACAGACTGGCGGCGGCTGTCCGACATCGAACGCGAGCTGTTCCGAGCTGCGATCAAACCGTTTCACGTTGCCGCTGAGCACATCGTCGCGGACTCGCGGGTGAGTTGGCCGGGAAGCCTCCGGATCAAGAGAGTTGTCAGTGCACCCAGGATCTGGGAGATGACCTGGTCGTTCTCCGGTCCGGACGGTCGCGCCACGTTCGAGTGGGTGGAGATCGACGGCACATCGGGCATCAGGTGGCGCCGGATCGGTACCCATGAGATCTTCCGCGAGCCATAGGCACACAGCGTCAGCTCCAGATCGCGGCCATGGGAGCGGCGATGATCCGGTCGTCCAGCGGGAAGATCCGAGGGCCGGTGTGCAGCACCACGCCAGTGACGAAACGCTCGCCCAGCTGATCACGCAGCCAGATCAAGTGCCTGGCCGAGTCGATCCGCGGCGCCGCGGTCGCCTTCACCTCGATGGCGACCAAGCGGTGAGCGTCCAGCTCCGCGATCAGATCGATCTCGTGCTCGCCGTTGCGATCCCGCAGGTGATACAGCTGCGGCTGCGGGAAGCCCAGCTGCAGCTCAGCCCGGAGCTGCCCGAACACGAAGGTATCGAGCAACCGGCCAAACAGGTCGCCGTCCCGCAGGACAGCATCCACCGTGAGCTGCAACGCACCCGCGACGAGCCCGGAATCCACGACATAACGTTTGGGCGAACGCACCAGCCTCTTGAGGCGGTTGGTACTCCACGCCGGGACGGTGTCGATCACGAACAGGTCACGCAGCAACCCCTCGTAGGCCTGCGCGGTCTTGCGATCGATCTCAGCCACCTCGTGCAAGGTGGCCAACGGCACCACGTCGGCGGTGTTCAGTGCGTACGCCTCAAAGAAGCGACGAAGCCGGCCCGGATCGCGCCGTCCGTCGAGCTGATCGACATCTCGGGTGAACAGCTGATCCAGGTAGCTCCTCGCCCACAACATGCGACCACGTTCGGTCCGCCCGAGCACGTCGGGAAAACCACCCTGGAGCGCCAGTTCGAGATAGTCGCGCAGGTCGGGAGGCTCGGCCGGGACCCGCAGGCCAGCGGCGCCATCCGATGCTAGCCGCAGCAGGAACGGGGGCCGGCTCAGCTCACCGCCGAGGATCTCACGCATGGTCAGCGCTCCCAAGTCGAGCTGGATCAACCGGCCGGTGCCGGGCCAGATCGGGGAATCCAGGCGACCGCGCACCGAGCCGGTGACGATGAACCGGCCGGATCGGGGAACGGCATCCACCGCGCGTTTGACCGCTCCCAGCACCGACGGAACGAGCTGCCACTCGTCGATCAGCACGGGCTCGGCGCGGTCACGCAGTGCCGCGTCCGGATCAGCCTCGACGACAACCGCCTCTCTCGGCTCGTCGAGCCGGATCACACTGCGGGCATGCCGGGCCGCCGTCGTCGTCTTCCCGCTGGCCCGCGGTCCGACCAGCAGCAGAGCGGGAAACTCGGTGAGCAGCTCAGTAATCAACTCGTCGGCGAGCCGAGGGACATAGTGGCTGCTCACGCCATGAGAGAACCCGTCATTTCCAATTTTGCAGGAGCCGGACTCCCACAATCGCAGACACCTTGATCCCGCTATCGCCGAGTCGCAGCACCCGCCCAGCAGGCATACTCGATGTCATCCGTCGACTCAGGTCATGTCCTCGCAGGTGAACAGCCGGACTGGGCCTTCTCCGGACACTGCCGGATCTCCGCCTCCTCGGCTCCAGAATGCGAACTCGACGTCGTGATGCGGCTCGGGAAGGTAGCGAAGCTTGGCACGCAGCGCTTGCAGGTCCCGCGGGCTCAACGGATGGCGCTGCCACTTGGCTTCCCCGACCAATCTGGTGCGCTCGTCGAGTAACCCCAGCACGTCGATCTCCGCAAGCTCGTCACGCCACCACCGGCCAACGGTCATCTCAGCCGGGAATTCACCAGACCGGACGAGACGGACAGCATGCTCCCGGGCCGCCTCCTCGAACACCCGGCCCAGGTGCGCCTGCCAGCGTTCCCGGACTCGCCGCTGCACGGCCTGACCCTGGCCGCCCTCGACAAGATCGGCGTCCTCGCGCAGCACCGCAAACCAGAACGCCAGGTACGGGTCCGTGATCTCATACAGCGGATCGGTGGTAGCGGGCGATCCGTGGGGCCGAACAGCGCGCACGTAGCCGGCTCGACGCAGCCGGTCCAGGGTGTAGTCGATGCGCTGCTGGGCGCGACTGGCGATACGCGGCCTACGGCGGGTGCCCGCGCCGAGGGCTCCCAGAACTCGTTCGTAACCGCCTCGCCAGTCGAGATCCTCGCTGAGGATGTCCAACGCATCACGCAGCAGCAGCCCGCCTGGCGTGAACGCGAGCTCGCACAGATTCTGCTCAGGCGACGCCCCCGGGTCCCATCGCCGCAGGTGCAGCGGATAGCCGCCGCAGGCGGCGAAAGCCTCAACGTACTCAGCAGCGGCCAGTCCCGGCAAGAAAGCCCGCGCATCGGTGAAGGAGAACGGGTCGAGCCGGCGCTCGAGCGCCGCCCTTCGATGCAGCCCACCTTGGGGGCCGAGCATCTGTTCCATGACAGACACGGCCGAGCCGCTCAAGGCGAGAAGCAGCCGGGTCCCGGCCGATCGTGACTCCCACACCGCAGAGAGGAGATCGGCGAAATCGGGCCGACCGGCGAGCAGCCGCGGAGCTTCGTCCAGCACGACGAGCAGGGGTCGCTCCGCGGCCATCCGCAGGGTGAACCGAAGCGCCGCCTCCCAATCCGCGACGCCGCCACCGATGAGGTCCGCGACATCCTCGCCGAGCTGTTCTCGCAGCGACATGGCGTAACGGTCGACCTGCCGCCGCTCGCTGTCCTGCCGGGTTCCCGTGAAGTAGACGTGCCGCTTCCCGGCGGCGAAGTGGGTCAGCAGGAAGGTCTTCCCCACCCGTCGGCGACCCTACAGCATGACGAGTTGAGGCTCGGCTCGTTGGGCAGCCTCCCACGCTTGCCGCAGGTCACGGAGCTCCCGAACGCGGCCGATCAGGTCTACCAACTCGACCTCCACATCCCCATCACAAACAGTTCGTAGTACAAGCTGTTTGTAGCATACCCACGGTGACTGTGAACAGGCTCGTGAAGTCTGCGGCCGTCGCGCTGGAGCTGCGTGAGGCGCGAAGCGATCTTGTCAGCGACCTCGGCTGAGCGCGCCTTCACCGACCACAGTGTCGAGGTGGCGGACCCTGGCGTTGGCCAAGCCCAGAGCGGACAGGGCTTGCACCAGGATGCGATTCGCCCGCCTTGATCGCCCACGGCGGGCGCGATCCACCACGAAACACCAACCCCGCCTGTCCGCACCTGTTGACAGTGGTCCATCCCCGCGCAAACCCCATTTATTGATCTTGAAAGGGTTGTAGTCCCCTCACAGGCAGGTGGGCTGGTAGGGCAGGTCGGGGATGAGCCGGGCCCAGTCCGCCCGGCTTGGAGGCACAATGATGTGGCAGAGCCGGTCGGTGACCCGGGTCGCGTCCAGGTCCCACAACCGAATGGTGTGGTCGGCGCTGCCGGTGGCCAGAGTGCGCCCATCCGGGCTGAACGCCACCCCGTAGACGATGTCGTTGTGCCCGGTGAGCTGCCCGGCGAAGTACTGGCCTTGACTACTCAGTAGCGCACCACGGGTCTCCGCCGTGGACTGATAGTGGAAGGCCTCGATGGCGAGCAGCATCGAGTCCCCGGATCCTTGGCTACCAGCTCGGCGAAGTTGGCCGCCAGCTCACGGGCGACGGTGGCGTGGCGCTGTTGGGTGGCAGTTTGGCGCTGGATAAAGACAAGGGCCCCCAACACCGCCAGGACGACCGCCACCGCCACGCCGGTAAGCCCGATGCCGCGCTGGCGGCGGGTGGTGGCGCGGCGGCTGGCCAAAATCAGCTGAGCCTGGGCGGGGGTGGCGGCTGGTTTGCGGCCGGTCTGGTCCGCCAGCCAGGTCTCGGCTTCTTTCAGCTCCGCGCCACGCAGCAGCAGGCTGCGATCGCGGGCGCGGGTTTCCCACGCGCGGGCCTGGGTGAGCAACCTGGTGTGCGAGTGGACCCGGTCGATGTCGGTGTCCAGGACCTCGACGAGCCGGTCGACACCCGCCTCGAAGTCGGTGCCGTCGAGGAAGGACAGCCAGTTCAGCTCGGCCAGCGCGGACGGGACATCCTCAGCGGGAGTCTCGCGGGCGAGGATCGGGACGAGGCGCTTCGATGCCTCGGTCGCGTGGTCGAGCTCGATCCGGCAGACCTCGGAGGCGACCGAGTCCGGCGTGATGACGAAGGCCACCGCGTCCGCTTCGGCGATGGCGGTGCGGATCTCCGCCATCCAGCGCGCTGAGGGGATGATGTCCTCAAGGTCAACCCAGACCTTCCGATCCCTACCCTGGAGCACGGCGGTCAGCCGCCGGACGAAGGGCAGATCCGCGCGCGCATAGGACACGAACACGTCAGTCACGAAATACCCCCACAGGACCGTCGCACATATGGTAAGTCCCACACCGTGGGTCGACCCGTTCCTCGCCGCCGCGCCACCGTGATCACCCGGTGGCCGCGCCAGGTGTGGCGGCGCTACCGGGGGCAGATCGCCGGGGCCGCTGTGCTCACCGCGCTGATCCTGGGGGTGATTGGGTACGGGGCGCAGAATCCGCAGCTGTCCGTGGCTGACCGGTTCTATGTCGCCATCCAGTTGTTCTCGATGGGCGGTGACGCCAACAAGCCACCGATACCCTTACCGCTGCAGATCGCCCGCTGGCTGGCGCCGCTGACCGTCGCCTACGCCGCGTTCCGCACCTTGAGCACGATCTTCCTCCATCAGTGGACCCAGACCCGGATCCGGGTCTTCTTCCACCGCCACGTGATCATCTGTGGGCTCGGGGCGGCCGGTCTGCGGTTCGCCACCGGATTTCACAACCGGGGCGAGCGGGTCGTGGTCATCGACCGCGCCCCACCGCCGGCCGCCACCGAGAAATGCCGTGATCTGGGCATTCCTGTGCTGACCGGGGACGCGACCAAGCAGATCGCGCTCGCGCTCGCCGGAGTGCACCGCGCCCGGTATCTGGTCGCGGTGTGCGGGCAGGACACGGTCAACGCCGAGGTGGCCCTGGCGATCACGGCGGCCGCGGCCCGCAAGCGATCGCCGATCGACTGTCTGATCCAGCTCGCCGATGAGCGACTGTGCGAGCTGGTGGCCCAGCAGAGCCTCATCGCCACCGGGCCAGTGGCGTGTCAGTTCTTCAACGTCTACCACGCCGGGCCGGCCGCGTTGTTCGACACCCACGTTGAGCTGCTCATCCCCCAGGACGGCGACCCCCCGCATCTGATGATCCTCGGCGCGGGACCATTCGCGGCCGCGCTGGTCCTCGAGGCGGCCCGTCGATGGCGACTCGACCGCACGCACCCGGCGCAACGGATCCGGATCACGCTGCTCGCCCCGGACGCCGCAGCCCAGGCCGCATCCCTGGCAGCCCGCCACCCGGTCTTGGCCACCACCTGCGAGCTGACGGCCCGCTCGAGTGACCCCGCCGACCCAGACGGACCCCCGCCACCAGAGGGGAGCCAGCCGAGCGCGGCGGTGGTGTGCCCGAGTGACGATGGCGCGAGCTTGCGTGCCACGCTCCTGTTCCGCCGGGTTCTGCCCGAGAAGTGTCCCGTGATCGTCTGCACCACCAGCTGGTCCAGCCTGGCGGATCTGCTCAAGGCCCCCAACCTGGGTACGCTGGTCAACGTGGAGGAGTTCAACCTGCTCGACCGGGTCTGCCGTCCGGAGTTGCTGCTCGAGGGCCCCCGGGAGACCCTCGCCCAGGCCATTCACGCCGACTACGCTAGCCGTCGGCGCGAGCAGGGCGCCAGCCCCGACGACCCGGCGCTGGCGGTCTGGGAGGATCTTCCGGAGACGCTGCGGGCCTCCAACCGCGCCCAAGCCGCCGACCTGGGGAACAAGCTGCGGGAGATTGGCTGCGAACTGGTCCCCACCACTGACTGGGACGCGCCCCCAGTGCCGTTCACCGAGGCCGAGGTGGAACACCTCGCCGAGTTGGAGCACCAGCGCTGGGAAGTTGAGCGCCGCCAGGCCGGTTGGCGCCTGGGGCCTGAGCGTGACCCGGACCGCAAGCTCACCCCGTACCTGGTGCCCTGGGAGAACCTCGCCGAAGAGGTCAAAGACAACGACCGGAATGCCATGCGCGCCCTGCCCACCTTTCTGGCCCGCGCCGGCTTCGCCATCATCCGCCGTACCCCGCGCGCAACCCCCCCCTGCTAACCTCCTGCGCTCAGGCGTACACGGAGGGGTGCATGTCGTTCTACGGGGACCCAGACGAGCTGGATCGCCTCGCCAGGCAGATCGGGCGCTACGCCGAGCACGTGCGCACTCGCGGCAGCGAGATGGCTGCCCGGGCCAGTGTGATGCAGTGGAAATCCGTGGCCGCTGACCGCGCGCGGGACGTGGTGACCGGCGATCACCGCCAGCTCGATGAGGCCGCGCACCGGCTGGATGAGGCGGCTGCGTTGCTGCGGCGGCACGCGCAGGAAGTCCGAGAGGCCATCGCGAAGATCCAAATGTTCGAGCGGGAAATCACCGGTTGGTTCGACAGTGCGCTCAAGTCCTTCAACCAGGCGGTGCGCGAGTTCGGCGATCTGATGTCCGACATCGCCCATGGGGTGGCCCACTGGTTTGGCGGTGGGCAGCCAGAACCGCCCACGCCGCCGTGGCAGGATTGGCCACATCAGCCAAGCAATCTGCCCCCTCCGGGAGACAAGCGGTGGCTGGAAGTGGGCGCGTTCATGCGGAAACAAGGAGTGATCTGACGTGAGCGCCCCCGGCGTGGCCGTGCCAGCCGCCCGCCGGCTGCTGCTCTCCGCCAGCGAGTACCGACAGCTCGTCGAGCTCGCCGGAGTGACCATGCCGCCAGGGTGGGAGCCGGACGAGAACGCCGCCCCAGGCGCCGCCCTCGCTCAGCTGAGCGCACGCGGCGTGCTCGTGGGCGAGAGCGACCGGCTGAGTGTGCACCCGTCGGTCATACTGAATCTGCGGATCCTGGCCGGGCCGATGGTCATGGTGGACACCACCGCCTCGATCGCGAGCCTGGGCTCGCGGAGCCTGCACGCGGTGTCCAGCGAGCTGGGCGCCGCGCTGTTCGCTCTCGACGGCGCGCTCGAGCTGTCAATGTTCGCCGCCGTCACCCTGGGCCAGGAGCTCATCAGAGCCGTGCCCTTCGAGCCGGACACCGGGATCATCCCGCGCCTGGGCGGCCCTGTCAGTCCCGAAGAATCGCCCGGCGGCCGGGTTCCGCTGGGCGCACTGCACGAACTCGGGGTGGCGGAGCTGCTGTCACGCGCCGACCCGCTGGCGCTGACCGCGGCGATGGAACGGCTTGAGCTGCCAGCGGATCAAGCCGAGCTGGTCAAGCGAGTTGGCCGATCCGATGGCGGCCTGCAGTGCGTGGTCACCGCCCGGATTGGCGAGGAGATCGCATCCACCGTGGTGGCCTGGCTGCATGTGGACTCCGGGTGGGTTGGGTTGCTCCCGGACCCCGACGGTTCGGGAAAACACATGGTCCGCCTCATCCCGGCCGCGCGGGAGGATCTCGGCACCTGGGTGGCCCCATTGATCGCGGGAGCGGTGTCGTGACCGGCCTTGGCGTGTCCAATATCAGAGTCAGTGGCGGTGCCGGTGGAGTAGAAGTGCAGTACGAGGATCTCGCCGCAATGGGCCGGCTCACTGACGGCATCGCCGAAGACGCTCTGGGCATCACCGTGGCCGGCCAGAAGTACTTGGCGAATCCCGACCTCATCGCCTCGGCTGTGCTGGACCCGGTCGGAGCGGCCAAGTTCGAGGCCGCCATGGGCCTTGCTCTGGACGGTCCTGGTGGGCTTGCCGCCACCTCGGCCGCCATTGGCTTGCGAGGTGCCACATTCCGCGCTGCAGCGGCGGTCTATCAGCTGACGGATGAGCTCAGCACCAAAACCCTTGATGCGGCTCGTTGGATGGAAGGCAATGCGCTGCCTGTCACCGTCGGCATCGCTGGCGCCATGGCCGCCGATGTTTATCTCCACGATGACGGCGACTGGGAGCGGTACCTGGTCAATCATCCCGGCGCGGTCGACCAGCTCATCGGCATGGCACCAGGCGTGCTCAGCGCATTTGGCCTGCCCAACACGCAAGCAGGTCTGACGGCTCTGCTCGCCGGAGCCTATCCCGAGGAGGGCGCACCCAATGTCATAAAAATGGGCCTCGACAGCAAACAAACTGAGCTCCCCCACAGTTTCAAGGATTTGCTTATCGCGCTAGACCATCGCGATGTCACAAGCACTTTCGATTCCACACAAGGGCCACTCGGCCCCAATATCGATGTGCGCAAGATTATCAGCCCCGACGGCAAAGTCTCCTATATTGTCGATATACCCGGAACCAAGGAATGGAACTTCCCCGGCCATGGCAAAGGCGGCGCCAACGACCTCGGCGCAAACTTCAACGCCATGGACGGCAACCTCACCACGCTAGAAAACGGCGTGCGGGACGCCCTGAGTCTAGCCGGCGCCGGTCCCCATGGCCCGGTGATGATGGTCGGTCACAGCCAAGGCGGTATCGTCGCCGCCCGAGCCGCCAACGACTTCGTCACCAGTGGCCAATACAATGTCACCCACGTGGTCACGGCGGGCTCGCCGATCGGCCGGATACCCATCTCGGACAAGGTGCAGGTGCTGTCCCTGGAAAACAGTGGTGACATCGTGCCCCACCTCGACGCCAGCGACAACCCCGCCACCGCCAACCGAACCACGGTGACCTTCGACAACCAAACAGGCAGCATAGGCGGAAACCATGAGCTCAAAGACAACTATGTGACCGCAGCGGGACAGCTCGACAGCAGCACCGACCCGTCCGTCCGCGCATTCCGGGACAGCGCGAACAACTTCCTCGATGGTTCACGGGTCCAGACCTATCAATACCAGGTGAAGCACTGATGAAAATGGTGAAAACTCGCGCCGGTGTCGCACTGGTGATAGCGCTTGGCATGACCATGTCCGGATGCGGGAAGGGAATTGGCTACAACAAGAGTGGCGATGAGCTCGGCGCATCCATGACGGCCCACTTGAAGACTCAGCCGCCAGTATCCGACGTCACGTACTTCTACTCTTACGGCCTTGACAATACCCCGGGCCTCTGGTTCAGTGTAACTCTCAAGAAGTCTCAGGTCTCCGACGCCACGATGCAAAATCTGTATGAATTTACGCTAGATGACTACTGGCATTCATCCGCCAAAATTGACGGAATTGATATAAGGTTCTACTCGTCAGACAAACCCCCGATTCCCGATCCTAGCGACAGTGCCCGTGTCATCAAAAATTTTCACTTCTACTGGGACGATTCGTCCGCCGTCAAAACCGACGACCAGAACAGGCTTGAACAAGAATTTGGACCCCGCCCAAAACCGCCGCCAACACCCACAAAATAGCCAAGGGGCGGCGCGAGCGATCGGCGATCCGGGAAGTTCATGAACCTTATGCGAAATTTTTCGGTGGTCAGTTGATCGAAACGGGGCCGCGACCGCCCCACCCTCGCCGAATTCGACAAGAGAGCTGCTCAGGGAAAGGTGAACAGCTCTGACGTCGAACTCGGCGCACTTGGGGCACTCAAGCGAAAGTTGACGGCGCCCGGCTTATCGAATGTCGACGTCGATGGTGTCGGCGAGTCGGTAGGTGTTCTTGCCGGGCTTGCGCGAGGGGGGATGCAGCAACCAGCCGAGTTCCTTGCGCAGCTTGCTCATCTCAGGGGACACGCAGGTGTTGGCGCCCGCTCCGTACAGGGCAGCCCGGAGCTCAACCGCGGTGAGGCCATCGGGAAAACCGGCGAGGCACTGCAGGATCTTGGCGTGCAACGGTCTGACTCGCGACTCCCAGGACACGTTCGGGCCGGTCACCGTCACCCGCCGCTGGGCAGGGTCGACACTGACCCGGATGACGGGCCGATCCCCGTCGCGGTGCGAGGACCGGACGAGCCATCCACGCCCCGGCAAGGGTTCCAGCACACAGTCGCCCAGTGGTGGCAGGTGAGCCGGACCAGGCGCGAGCCTTGCCGTCTTCGGGAGGATCACCCGATCTCCCGTCCGAAAACTCCACTCGTGCGCCGCCGCCACCACACCCCGACTGTCGATCACCAGAACCGGGCCCCCGATCCGATCCAGCGGTCCCGCCGCCGCCATCAACGGCCCCCACTGGGCGTGGTGTCCGGCGGTGCGAAGTTCGTCCTCGATGCACCGGGCGATCAGGCACAGCCAGCCCAGCGTGTCGCCGTGCACCTTCGCCCACGGGCCAGTCACGTTAATCACCGCGGCGAGACGGCCAGGACGCGTACGAGGGTCGTAGACCCCGGCGGCGGTACACGTCCAGCGGGCCTGGAAATCCAGCCAGTGCTCCGGCCCGTAGATTTGCACGCCTCCGAGCTGGGACTGTGCCACCAGCCTGATCCCGTTGGTGCCCATCTCGGCCCACCGCGCGCCGCAGCGGAACCCGTAGCGGTCAGCTACGTCGCGTATCTTCGGGTTGCCGCCGGCCCGCACCACGCGCCCGTGGGCATCGCAGAGCGTCGCCATGAACTCCGAGTTGCGCACCAGCCCCAGCTGCTGGACCAGCAGCCGCCACGCCAGGGCCAGATCCGGGTCGTCCTGGAGGCTTTCCAGTTCTCGTGAATCCAGGAACCGGGGAGTCACGTCACGGGGATCCACTCCCTGGCAGAGCATCGTCTCCCAATCCTGCCTGATCACGGGTCGAATCACGGCCTGGTCGCGGACCGCGAAGCCGGCGCGGGACTGCACCTCCTCGCGCGCCCGACCGATCTCACGCGTGCGCCGGAGGAGATCGACGTCCGCTGGCACAGCCGCTTCCCACGCCGTCCCACCCATCGCCACTCCCGGATGTGTGATGTCACAACAATACCAACGGGGCTGCGCCCCAGCCCGACCTCATCGTGTGTCCACCGGTCAGTCCCCGAAGACCTCATGATCGTGGTTTGTGTGTCAGAAACGACACCCC
>JBOHFJ010000119.1:0-13170 GCA_050699655.1 Pseudonocardiaceae bacterium | reverse complement strand
GCATCGCACCCCGTGACCGTGACCAGGCGTACCATCAACTTGTCCAGTTCCTCCGCAGTTGGGCGCATACCGTGGACCGTCGTGACGCGCTAGGTGTCCTGGCCTGGGCGGCGAGCGTGGCGTCGGTGTTGCCGAGTGCCGCTGGTGACGAGCAGCAGCGCGTGGCGTCGGTGCTCCACGGCTCGAGCCGGGTCGATGCGAAGACCATCGAGCACATCGAGGCGGTGCTGTGGCACTGCCGGCAGCAGGACTACGCGCTGGGTCCGCGGGCCATCCTCACCACCGTCCTGGCCCAGCGTGACCTGACTCGCGCGCTGCTGCCCGACTGCCCAGCCGCCCTGCGGCCTCGGATGCTCTCGGCGCTGAGCGAGGGCTCGCGTCTGTCCGGGTGGCTGTCATTCGACCTGGAGCAGTTCGACCACGCTGGGTATTACTACGAGGATGCCCGCGCGCTGGCGCACCAGGCGGAGAACGCCGGGCTGGGCGCGTTCGTGCTGTGCGAGATGAGTCACCTGGCGACCTGGCGGGGCACGCCACGCATCGGCATCGACCACGCCGTCGCGGCTGCGCAGTGGGCCGGTCTCACCGGTGACCTGCGATTGCGCGCTTACACCTCCGACGTGGCCGCACGGGCCTACGCCGCCGATGGGCAGCACGACGCCTGCTTGGCCGCCCTCGACACGGCCCACACCGTACTGATGAAAGCGGATGACCAAACCCCGAGCTATGCCGCGTATAGCGAAGCGAAATACATATCGATTCGCGGTGGGTGTCACCTCACGCTACGTGACACTGACCAGGCAATTTCCTATAACCAGCAGTCCCTCAGGGTCCTGGACCCGTCATCCACCCGAATGGTGGCTATGACTCTTGTCGACCTCGGTGAGGCGTATGTGCAGCGTACTGAGATCGACGAAGCGGCGCGCCTGCTTGGTGATGCCGGAGAGATCGCGGCGGGTAATAGTTCTGTTCGGCTGGTCAGTGGGTTGGTACAGGCCCGTGCTGGCATGCGGCCCTGGCAACAGACCGCCGCCGTCCGCACGCTCGACGAACGCTTAGTGGCTTACGGCTTGGCGTGAAAGCGGAACGCAGCCGAGGAGCTCAGCACCCCACCAGCCCGGCTGCGCGCACCGTGATGGAGATCGACCAGCGGCTGCGGCGCGAAGCCGCGGGGCTGCGCTTCGGGTCATCGTTGTGCGTCGCCGTCGACGTGGTGCCTGAGGACCGTGCCGCGCTCGATGTCCTCGCGACCGAGCGCCTCGACGTGCCTGTCGCGTACCGGTGGGGCCATGATCGATCGAAGCTGGCGAGTGATAATCTCGTTCGCCGCGCACAGCTTAGGGTCGGCGGCGGAGGGATCCGGCGCCAGCTGACTCACGTGCCGGTGGACCAGGCCGGCTGATTAGGTCGGCCCCTCGGGTGTCACTGTTTGCTAGGCGGGCCTGGTCCGGGAGACGAATTGTGATCGATCCCCGTTGTGAAGCCGTTCTGATCGCTGATCGGGACACGGGACAGTTCGCTGATCAGACGCACGATGTCGTTCGCTACGAAACCCAGCCCAGCGGAAAGATCAACGTCGTCTACCGCAGTGGCCGGGCGTACTCATACGGGCCGGAGCGCGTGCGGACCCCGCGTAACCCCGCGCCAGTCTCGCTCCCCCGGAGGCAAAGGTGGAGGTGGGCGGCGCCATCTGGGAGAACGCCACCGAAATCTGGGCCTTCACCGGCCCGGTCGGCGCCTGGTGGCGGATCTTCTCCCGCAGGCAGGCAGGAGAGGTGTACTACACCTATCCCGCGTCGCAGGTTCGCATCGTCATGAGCGCCGCGCAGGCTCCGGCCGCGGCCGAGGTGCTGCGTTATTGGCGCGACATCGTGTCGCGTCTTCCCGACGACGATCCGCTGCAACCTCAGCCAGCGCACAGCGGTCGATCTGGGCCTCACCCGCTCCGTCTCGGTCATCGAGGGCCCCCGGGCACCGGTAAGACCGAGACCATTCTGAACCTGATCGCCAACATCATCACCGCTGAGGCTGGAACTGTCGGTGTGGTCTCGTTCACCAACGCCGCGGTCAACAACGTCCGCGACAAACTCGACGAGCTCGGATTCGGGCACGTGATCGCGAGCCTCGGATGACGGGGGAAGCGAGAGAAGTTTTTCGCGGGGCAGGCGACCCGGAACGCGCGGGTCACCTCCTTCGCGGACGGCGCTGCGCCCGCGCCACCGCCGCCGGAGCGGATGGACGAGCTGGACCGTCGCCTGCGCCGGTTGCAGGAGGCCGAACGCACTCGCGCCGACCTGCGGCGACTGATCGATGCCTACCGGTTGGAGCTGGAGCACTTCGTGCGGCACCTCCAGCGGCATGAGGCGCCTGACCTGGAGGGTCTTCCGTTGCTGCGCCGCTCGTCCGACCGCATCCTCGACTATCTGGCCGAGAGCGAGGTGGAGCACGACGGCGCCCGCCCCGGGCTTCTCCGGCGGATCCGCAAGTACTTCAGGTACGGATCCCTGCGCGGGCTCGACCCCGATGACACCAGCGTCGTGCTCCGGCTGCAACGGGCGTACTACGACAAGCGGCTCGCCGAGCTGGAAGGTCAGTTCACGCGGGTCGCGGACGAGTTCCTTCACCCGGGACTACCCGGTGCTGCTGAGCACCTGCCACTCGTTGCGGGACAGTATCGCGACTGGGTATCTCCTTGACTACCTCATCATCGACGAGGCGTCTCAGGTCGACCTGCTGGCGGCCGGGCTGGCGCTGTCCTGCTGCCGCAACGTCGTCGTGGTGGGTGATCTGCGACAGCTGCCGCCCATCGCGAACGATGCGGCCGATGGACTCGTCGCACCGAAGCCCGCCTACGACTATCGCGAGCACAGCATCCTCTCATCGCTGACCGACCTGTACTGCGGCGATCTCCCGCGCACGCTGCTTCGTGAGCACTATCGGTGCGACCCGGCCATCATCGGGTTCTGCAACAAGGCGTTCTACGACGGCGAGCTCATACCCTTCACCACGAGTGACGCCAAACGGCCGATGATCGTGTGGCGCACGACCGAGGGCAACCACATGCGCCAGCACCGAGGAGGGGGTCGCTCGAACCAGCGCGAGGTGGACGGCATCGTCAACGAGGTCATCCCGGAGCACTGCGCGGACGTCCCTCGCACCGACATCGGCATCACGACGCCCTACCGACGCCAGGTCGACAAGGTGACGGACGCAATGATCGATCAGATCCAGGCCGACACCATCCACAAGTTCCAGGGTCGGCAGAAGCAGGTGGTCATCCTGACGACGGTCTTGGACGAGGGGTGGCGCGGGCGGACCGGACTGGCATTCGTCGACGACCCACAAAAGATCAACGTGGCCGTGTCACGAGCGGTCAGACGGTTCATTCTCGTGACAAATCACGACATGTTGCCCACGAGCCGCTACATCCGGGACCTCATCGGCTACATCCGCTACCACAATCCCGACGAGGAGGTCGTCGACAGCGCCGTGGTGTCGATGTTCGACTTGCTCTACCGCGACTACAGCGACCGGCTGTGATCGCTGGCGGCGCGGCTGAAGAACGAGATGAAGTATAAGTCCGAAGACATCATCTGGACCGCGCTCCACGACATCTGCTGAGGACCGGTACGCGCACCTGACCGTGGGCTACCAGGTCTTGGTGCGCAACCTGCTCGTCAACCTCAGCAGGTTGACGCCAAGGCAGGAGACCTTCGTGCAACGCCGGGTATCGGTTGACTTCGTCGTCTACAACCGGGTGACCAACCATCCGCAGCTGGCCATCGAGGTGGACGGCTTCGCGTTTCACGAGAACAACCCAACCCAGCTGGAGCGGGACGAGATCAAGGACGAGATCTTCCGGGCCCACCAGCTGCCTCTGCTGCGGTTGCCGACTACGGGCAGCGGTGAGGACCAACGAATCCGGCAGGCGCTGGACGTCGCCGAAGCAGTGCCCCAGTCGTAGTTCGTGATCTGGCTGATCAGGTCAGTCTGGAAATGAGGGAGGTGGTTGCCTCGGCGATGAGGGTGCCGCGTGGTTCGGCATCATATCCGGTGCGATCGGACATGATCGCGACGACGAGCGGCGCGGAGGCCGGCGGCCAGATGATGGCGACGTCGTTGACCCTTCCGTAATCGCCGGTCCCGGTCTTGTCGGCAACTTTCCATTCCTTGGGGATTCCGGCTCGGATCCGTTCTGCGCCAGTGGTGTTGCGTAGCAACCAATCTGTCAGGGCGGCTCGTTTGTCCGCCGGTAGCGTCTCGCCCAGAACGAGTCGCCGGTAGTCCTCGGCGATCGCCGAGGTTGTGGTGGTGTCTCGGTCGTCGCCGGGGGCATCTCGGTTGAGTTCGGGTTCGAACTGATCCATCCTGCTCACGGTGTCGCCGAGACCGCGGAGATACGCGGTGAGTTGGGCCGGACCACCGATCGCGTTCATCAAGAGATTTCCCGCGGTGCCATCGCTGTATCGGATGGCTGCATCGCACAGCTGACCGATCGTCATCCCGGTGTCCACGTGGTGCGGCGTAATCGGTGAGATGGACCGGATATCGCCTCTGGTGTAGTGGATCACAGTATCCAAGTACGTCAATGGATTGTGGGCCAAGACCGCCGCGGCGGCGAGTGTCTTGAACGTCGAACAGAACGCGAAGCGCTCGTCGGCGCGGTAGGTGATGGTGGCACCGGTACCAGTGGCAAGGCCGTACACGCCGAGGCGTGCATCGTATTTGCGTTCGAGCTGAGCGAAATGATCGTTCGTCGACGTCGTGGTAGGTGACGACGGGGGCGTAGGTGATGTGGCACCGGTGGGGGGCTGGTTGCCTGTAGCGCACCCGGTCAACGGCAACAGCATCGCCGCGCCCAGCAGAGTACGCCGCGTGAGCCCGGTCGAGCCCGACGCATGGTCGCTACGGTCAAGCGGGTTCACCGAATTCCGGGACGCCGACATCATATTCATGGGGCTCCGAGAGTGTTGTCTTGTGCAGTGCAGGAACGCATGTCGGCGAGCCGGTGTGCGCGGACCCGGGAGATGAGCCGGGACGTGCCGCGCTCGACGTCCTCGCGACCGATCGCCTTGACGTGCTTGTCGCGGATGTCGGACCATCGGACGGTGGTCATGGTGGCGGCTCCTGTTCGGTGGCTCCGCGCGCAGCTTACGGTTCGGCCGGGGAGCCAGGATCGGTTACCGAAGCGCTTGGGTCTTGCAAAGTTGTCCGCCGACCTGGAGCGGATCGCCGAACTCGTGGCGAAGTACGACGACCTGCCGTTGGGGACCGTGGACGCCTCGGTGATCGCGCTCGCCGAGCGGTTGAATATCACCATCGTGGTGACCATTGACCGCCGCGATTTCGGCATAGTACGCCCGGGCCCACGTGCTCGCGCTGACCCTGCTGCTTCATTAAGGCACGAGGGGGCTTGGTGCAGACTCGAAGGGTGGTCCGGCCACGGCCGCTACGCCTGGAGTTGTTGCTCCACCACCAAGTTGGTGATGTCTTCGGGCACAGCGTCCATGATGATCTCGTCACACTGCTGGCTCAGCCAGCGCGCGTCATTGCGCAGCACGCCAACGATTCTGAAGCCGGCCTTTTCGTAGGCGTGGATGGCAGCTTTGTTCGGCACCCAGACCTCCAGCTTGACGTTGCGCAACCCAGCGATGTTGAAGGCCTTGTAGAAGGCGGTCGCGACGATCAGGCCAGAGGACTCGGCTCGCCGAGATGGGCGGGAGCCAGCATCAGGGCGTTCACATCAGGCTGCTCACGCTTTCTTTAACCGCGATTCGCCAGAATCGCCGGGGCCGACTCGCTTCCTACCCAGCTGGAAGACCCCGTCAACCTCGCCCGCTGGGCTGACCGAGCAAAGCCCTGGTCACCCTCGTGCTGATGCGCTGCGGCCTGCGTTTGGCCGATGCGCTGGGCTTGCCTCGCGACTGTCTCATCGCTGACGCCGACGGCGCCCCTGCCTGCGATATTTCAACAACAAGATGAGACGTGAGGCCCTGGTTCCGATCGATCAGGAGCTCCGTGATCTGATCAAAGCCCAGCGTGAGCAGGTCTCAACCCGGTCGGGTTGGGCCGAGAGCTAGGGAGCCAGCCAGCCATGCGCGGTCCCCTCGGGCTTCGTCGTCGCTGAGCGGGCGGGCGAGCACTCGTGCTGCGGTTCCGGCCGGGTCGCTGTCGTAGGGGTAGCTTCCCCAGACCCGTGCTTCGTTGGTGGTGGGGTGGCACCAGAATGCGTCCATGGCTTCGTGGATCATGGGCCGCACGTCATCGAGGCTGCCGATTGTCGCGTCGCAGGAGTGATAAAGGACAAATCTATAGTAATCGATGCCCCAGTCTTTCGCGGGAGTGTTGATGTCACTGCTGAAGGTGGCGTAGACGCGGCCGCTTGGTGCGCGGTGGTATCCGGAGACGATTCCGTGATCGCCCATGCAGAAGGTCTCGACGATGAATGGGACGTCGGGAACGCGGTGGTCGAGGCCCATCCCGGTTGCCGTGTTGTACATGTAAGCCGCGACGTGTGCGGGGTCGGTCCAGCCGGTTGGGCGGGGTTCGTGGCCCCATAGCAGCACCCGGGGCCGAGCCATGCCTGCCGCTTCGCACAAGGTGATGAGTGATCCGACCATGCGACCGGTCCAGCCGGCATCGACCAGGCCGGTTGTGGACTCAGCGAGATTGTTCTGGGCGGCGTAGTCGAGCAGTAGTTGTCGCATCGCGGTGATCCGCTCGGTCGCGGCGTCGCGGACGTTGTCGGATTCGAGGAATCGCTGAAATGCGGACATTTGTATG
The DNA here is from genome assembly GCA_050699655.1 of Pseudonocardiaceae bacterium. Lineage (GTDB taxonomy): Bacteria > Actinomycetota > Actinomycetes > Mycobacteriales > Pseudonocardiaceae. The sequence goes on along the minus strand of JBOHFJ010000119.1, from coordinate 6,387 downwards.
GGGGAGCCGGCTCGCTGGTCGGGGCCGAGGGATACTCCAGCTTTGTCGAGGGTGCTTCGGTAGTCGTCGAGGGGTATTCCGAGTCGCGCGCACAGGTCGGCGGCGTTGGATTTTATGAAGCTGTTGAACAGCCACGGCGCTGAAGACAGCTGGCCGGGGTCGGTGGCGGCCAAGCTCCATGTCAGACGGCTGCTGTAGACGTAGCTGAGGTCAATGTCGATCCCGCAGCGGGGTGCGAGCCGAGTGGCCAGTTCATGGAGGACTTGACCGTCGCGGGACAGAAAGCACAAGCGTTCTAGCTTGCGGCGTTGTGCTTCGTGCAGCGTCCATATGACGAAGCCGATCAACGCGGGTGCCGCGACCCCGGCGGCGACGTCGCGGATGGCGAGTTGGTGATTGTCGAGGGCGAGAATGTCGGTGTGTGCTGTCGCGGCGGCGGAGGCGAACTGGGCGGCTAGGTCGCCGGGGTGGCGGGAGTGTGCGAGCGCGATGCGCTCGTACCGGGTTTGTTCTGTGGTCACCATTCTTTGAGGACGATGGCGATGGTGTCGGGGTCGGTGATGTCGTTGCGGTGGCACAGATCGGCGGCTTCGTCGTGGCGTCCCTCGGCGGTGAGGACACGCGCGACCCAGAGTTCGTCGCCGAGGGATTGGTAGAGTTCCCGGCTTCGGCTCAACGCTTCTACTGCTTCCTGATTGCGGCCTTGGTCCCGAAGAATGATACCGATGTCGCGGTAGGCCCGTCCTTGTCCGGGCCGGTCACCGATGTCCGTGAAGATGTCGAGCGCGCCGCGGGCCAGGGACAGGGCTTGGTCCCAGTTCTGGTTGGCGCGATTGATCCCGGCGAGGCCGAGTTGGGTGCGTCCGCGCCAGCGTCGGTCGCCGATCTCGGTGAAAATCCGCAGCGCCTGCTGCAGGTCGGCGGTGGCGTTGTCGTAGTCTTCCGCCCATCGGTAGGCGTCGCCGCGGTTGCGGATGGTGCAGGCCATTCCCCGTCGGTCGACCAGCTCATCGAAGATGAGCAGGCATTGGCTGAGCAGCCGGATGGCGGTGTCGATCTCGCCTTGTTGGCGGCGTATCACGCCGAGGTGGCGCAGAGCTTGTGCTTCCCAGCGTCGGTCGGCGAGTTCGCGGAATGTCTCCAGGGCTTCGTTGAATAGGGGTGCTGATTTGTCATAGTGGCTGCGGTCGCGGAACACCATGGCGTAGCGGATGATGGCGCGCGCGACCTCGATGGGGTCGTCGATGCCGCGATACAGCTCGATCGCTTGGCGGATATCCTGCTCGGATTCAGTCCAGCGGGACAGTCCGCGTTGCGCGTCTCCACGACCGTTGAGGCAGCCCGCTATCGAGCGCTGATCGTCGAGTCGTTGGAAGACATTGATGGCGGTGGTGAAGGTTGAGATGGCTTCGTTGAGCAGCCCCTGGTAGCGGTAGGTGTCGCCGAGGTGGTGCAAAGCTTTAGCCCACGCCTCGTCACCTTGTTGTTTACCGAGCTCGGCGGATTTGGTCAGCATCGCGACCGCGCTGTCGAATTGCCCGAGTTCTCGTTGCAGGGAGCCGAGCCCGCAGAGTATGATTGTTTCGGCGACGATGTCGCTGGCGTTGCGGGCGGCGGTGAGTGCGAGCTGCTGGGTTTGCTCCCATGCCTGCCAGTCGGCGCGCCAGTCGAACATGGCTGGCAGCAGTTGAGCTAACTGCCAGGTGCGTTCCCACAGCCCGGTGTCGTGGGCTGTCTGCACGAGGCTGATGAGGTTGGCCCGCTCGACGCTGAACCACTGCCGAGGTCGACTTCTCACCGTCGCTGCGGCCAGCGGCACCACCGCCGACGGCGCGGTGTGCGCGCCGGGTTGGAGAGTCTCCGCACCGACAGCCGCCATGGCGATGTACTGATCGAGCAACGCCGATAACACAGTATGTCTCGCCCCGGCGGACTCCGCCTCGGCAAAGCATTCGCGCGCGAAGTCTCGCAGCAGGTCATGCAGCGTGTAGCGCAGCAGCCCGGTGGTGTCCATGCCATTGATCTCCACCAGTTGCGCATCGGCCAGGTGCTCGAGCAGCTCCTCGGCATTGTCGACGTCGCCGTCGGTCACCGCGGCCAACGCCCACGCCGAGAACTCCAGCGGCAGTACCCCGGTGAGCCGGAACGCGTGCTGTAGGGACGGAGTCAACCCTTCGTAGCTAAGGCTGAACGAGGCACGTACTTCCAGGTCGCCGATTTTCAGTAAATTCAGCCGCCGGTTCTCCTGGCGCAACCGCTCTGCCAGCCAGGTGACCCGCCACGGCTTGGGGCGCAACCGCGCGCCGGCGATGCGCAGTGCCAGCGGCAGATACCCGCAAAGTTCGGCGATCTCGCGGATGGCCGCGGGCTCGGAAATTGTACCGGGGGGGGGGGTCGATGATCGCGGCTAACAGTTCAATCGCCGTGGCCATCGGCATCACATCCAAAGCGACCAGGTGTGCACCGGCCAGCGCGGACATCCCAACGCGGCTGGTCACGATCACCGCGCAGCCCGATGACCACGGCAGCAGCGGCCGGACCTGGGCTTCGTTGGCGGCGTTGTCCAACACGATAAGCATGCGCCGGTGCGACAGGCGCGCCCGGAACATCCGCGCGCGGTCGTCGGTGTTCTCCGGGATATCGGCACTGTCGACACCGAGCTCCCGCAGGAAAATCGCCAACGCCACCGCCGGATCCACTATGCTGGCCTCGACACCGCGCAGATTGGTGTACATCTGGCCATCCGGGAAGTGATCCACGACAGCGTGGGCCACCCGCAACGCCAACGCCGTCTTGCCGACCCCGGCCTTACCGAAGATCGCCACCATCGGCACTGCCTTGCCGCGCCCGGCGCTGATCAAGCCCGCGATCCGGTCGATCTGCTCCTCACGGCCGGTGAAGTCATCGATATCGGGCGGCAATTGCCGGAACTCCGTACCGCGGTGATGCGACTTGAGCTCGTCGTGGTGCCCATCGAGACGTCGCTGCCGATCCGACGTCGGCAGCACGGGCAGCGCATGCGAGTCGTACACGCCGCACGCCGACCACAACGCGGCAGCCGTGACCGCAGGCAGCCGATCGATCGCCTGCAACGGCGTGAACGTCAACGACCCGACGCCCTCCGCGAGTGCGTGGCTGCGCACCACGCCCAAGACCTGACCTTCTCCGCTGATCACGACCGCGCCCGACATCCCGGCCCACTTGCTGCCAACCTGGTCGAGATCACCGGCCTTTACTGGGATGTCCTGAATCTGCGGCGCTGTGATCTTCAACGTCAGCAACGGCACCCGACCGGCGTGCGAAGTCGGATCCTGGCCCTCGGCCGTGGGCACATATCCGGGTGCGTGCGCCAGGATCGCGTTCCCGGACGCCTTCTTCCACTCCGGGAAGCCCAGCGCCGCGCAGTCCTCGACGGTCGCCGAGATCGTGGTATTAACCCTCGCGCAGGGAAGTGGCTCCACCGATGGCAGGTCGGGAGCGATCAGCACCGCGATATCGACATCGCGGGTACCGCTGCGCACCGACACAACAGCGTCGAACTCACTGCCCGCAACGATGATTCGATGATCGCTGCCATCGGCACAGTGGTCCGCGGTGAGGATATAGCGGCCGCCGATACGCAAACCGGAACCCCGCAGCGGTCGCCCGTCGCGCAGGTAACGGATGAGCACGGCCAGCTTCGTCGCGAGTGGTTCACTGGTCACCGGCTATTCGCCCGCCTCGATGAAAATCTCGTCCAGCGGATGCCCACTTTGATCGAACAATACCGGCTCCAGAGTTAACTTGACTGTTTGTGTGGCAACGGATTGGCGAGACAATTCACTGCTGGCGTCAATAAGCCACCACTTGATTCCGCCGCTAGCCTTGCCCTGCGTAGTAACCGCGACCTGTAGCGTCAACTCGATCGGCGCGGGCTTGAACTTCAACCGGTTGGCCTGCCCATCCCAACACGCCTTCCACAACTCATTGCGCAACGCGGTGATGGCATCGGCCAGCGGCGCAACACCTTTCGGGTTTCCGTCCTGTGAGCCCGCCATGTCCGCCCCTCGTGAACCCGCATGCGATCCCCCGCGCTGCAACTATAGCGCCGATCCATATCCCCGGCGTGGCACCTCAGCTTGGTGACCTGTCTTGTGCCTGGGAGGATGGCCGAGTCGATCGCAGGAGGTGGGAGGCTACCGAAGCTCTTGGGCGTTGCGGAACTGACGGGGTGGTCTGGTAAACCCGCCGGGTGAGTGTCGGACGGTCCCGCCGTGGGCAGCGCAGCCCGGCTGCGGTGCTGCCGGTTGCGCGGGTGTGCGTGGACACCCCGCTGGCGCACCTCGACCGGCCCTTCGACTACCTGGTGCCCGCTGAACTCGACGGGACGGCGGCGCCGGGTGTGCGGGTGCGGGTGCGTTTCGCCGGACGGCTGCTGGATGGCTGGCTGCTGGAGCGAGCTGAGCGATCCGAGCATCCGGGACCGCTGGCCTGGCTGGAGCGGGTGGTCTCCGCCGAGCCGGCGCTCAGTCCCCAGGTCGCCGCGCTGGCCCGGGCCGTGGCTGACCGGTGCGCGGGCACGCTGAGTGACGTGCTGCGGTTGGCGGTGCCACCCCGGCATGCCCGCACCGAGGCCGAGCCGGCCGCTCCAACTCAGCCTCGCCCGCCGCGGCCCGAGGCGGGAGGATGGGAACGCTATCCCCGAGGGGCGGCCTTCCTCGATGCGCTGCACCAGGGCCGGGCCGCGCACGCCTGCTGGCAGGCGCTGCCGGGGGAGGACTGGCCCGCCCGGCTCGCGGAGGCCGCCGTCACCACCGCCGCCGCCGGGCGGGGCGCGCTGCTGGTGCTGCCCGACCACCGGGACACCGCGCGGGTGCACGCCGCTGTGGCCACCCTGGCTGGGCCCGACGCAGTGGTCACTTTCGCCGCCGAAGCCGGGCCCACGCGGCGGTACCGCCGGTGGCTGGCGGTGCGCCGGGGCGCGGTGCGCATCGTGATCGGCACCCGGGCGGCGGCCTTCGCCCCGGTCGCGGACCTGGGCCTGATGGTGCTCTGGGACGACGGTGACGACCTGCACGCCGAGCCCAGAGCCCCCTACCCGCACAGCCGGCTGGTGCTCGGGCAGCGGGCCGTGCTCGAAGGCGGGGCGCTGCTGGTGGCCGGTTTCGCCCGCACCGCGGAGACGCAGCTGTCCCTGGACACCGGGTGGGCGCACGAGATCATCGCCGCTCGCGACGTGGTGCGGGCCGCGGCGGCGCGAGTCACCGCGATCGGGGAGGACGACACCCAGCTGGCTCGGGACCCGGCGGCCCGAGTGGCGCGGCTGCCCTCGGTGGCGTTCGAGGCGGCTCGCGCGGCGCTGGACCGGGACCGGCCGGTGCTGGTGCAGGTGCCGCGGCGGGGCTACGTTCCCGCGCTGGCCTGCGGGCAGTGCCGGGCCGCCGCCCGCTGCCGGCGTTGCGCGGGCCCGCTGGCACTGGGTAGCGCCGGTCTGGGTAGCGCGGGTCTGGGCAGCGCCGGTCTGGCCTCCTGCCGGTGGTGCGGCGTCGTCGAGGCCGGCTACCGCTGCCCGGCCTGCGGTGGCGGCCGGCTGCGCGCGATGGTGATCGGGGCCCGCCGCACCGCGGAGGAGTTCGGCCGTGCCTTCCCCGGGGTGCCGCTGGTCACCTCCGGCGGGGGTGGCCCCGCCGGAGCGGGGGAGGTGCTGCCCGACATCCCGCCGGGACCGTCGCTGGTGATCGCCACCCCCGGCGCGGAACCGCTGGCCCGATACGGGGCGGCGCTGTTGCTGGATGCCTCCGCGCTGCTGGCCCGCCCCGACCTGCGCGCCGCGGAGGAGGCGTTACGGCGGTGGATGGCCGCGGCGGCGATGGTGGAGCCGGCCGCCGACGGGGGCCGGGTGGTGGTCGTCGCGGAGTCCTCGCTCGCCGCGGTGCAGGCGCTGCTTCGATGGGACCCGGCTGGCCACGCCCAGGCTGAGCTGGCCGCGCGCGCTGAGCTCGGCTTCCCACCCTCGGCGCGGATAGCCGCGCTGGATGGCGCGCCCGCCACCGTGGCGAGTCTCAGCGAGGCGCTTGAGCTGCCGCCCAGGGCCACGCTGCTGGGCCCGGTGCCCGCCCCGGGTCAGCACGCGGAGGAGCGGGAACGGCTGCTGGTCCGCGTCCCTCGCTCCGATGGGTTGGCCCTGGCCAGCGCGCTGGCCGCGCTGCAAGCCGGGCGCAGCGCGCGCAAGCTGCCCGACCCGCTGCGGGTCCAGCTCGACCCACAGGAATTGGGCTGACGCCGTTCCATGAAACGTGTCGAACCGGTTCATGGAGTCGCCATCTCGCGGTGGCGGCGTTGACTCATGGTCTGAGTCTTCCCGTGGCGGTACCCGGTGCCGCCGGTGGCGGTCTTAGGTGGGTTTCC
>JBOHFJ010000118.1:0-13218 GCA_050699655.1 Pseudonocardiaceae bacterium | reverse complement strand
TCCCACAACCGCGCGGTCTGGTCGGCGCTGGCGGTCGCCAAGGTGCGCCCGTCAGGACTGAACACCACCGAGATGACTGTGTTGGTGTGGCCGACCACGACCGGTCCAGGAAGGTCCCACAACCGCGCGGTGTCATCGAAGCTACCGGTCGCTAGGGCGCGCCCGTCAGGGCTGAACACCACCGAGTAGACCGTGCTGGTGTGGCCGGCGAGAATCCTCAGCGCCGTGGGCAGGCGAGGATCACGGACGTCCCACAACCGGACGGTGGTGTCGGCGCTGGCGGTCGCCAGAGTGCGCCCGTCAGGACTGAACACCACCGAGGAAACCCGATTGGTGTGGCCGGTGATGGTGCCCAATGGTGTGGGCCGGCGAGGATCGCGGACATCCCACAACCAGGCGGTGTCATCGGCGCTGGCGGTGGCCAGGGTGCGCCCATCCGGGCTGAACGCCACCGAGATGACCCAGTTGGTGTGGCCGGTGATAGTGCCCAATGGTATGGGGTGGCGGGAGTCGCTGACATCCCACAACCGCGCAGTGTCATCATTGCTAGCGGTGGCGAGAGTGCGCCCATCCGGGCTGAACACCACCGAGTTGACGATGTTGGTGTGGCCGGTGATGGTACTCAATGGTGTGGGGTGGTGGGGGTCGTGGATATCCCACAGTCGCGCGGTGTTGTCGTCGCTGGCGGTGGCCAGGATACGCCCGCCCGGGCTGAACGCCACCGAGTTAACACCGCCGGTGTAGCCAGTGAGGGTGCCAAGTGGTGTGGGATGATGGGGGTCGTGGATATCCCACAGTCGCGCGGTGTTGTCGTCGCTGGCGGTGGCCAGGGTACGCCCGTCCGGGCTGAACGCCACCGAGTTGACGGCCCTGGTGTGGCTGGTCAGTTGGGTGGAGTAGAGGGCAGCGGAAATGCTGAGCAGGCTGCTGCGGGCTTCAGTGGTGGGGGTGAGCCGGTAGGCGGCCAAGGCGAGTTGAGCGGCTAGGGCGGGGTTGGTGTCGCGCAGCTCAAGCGCCTGGCCGGCGACTTGGCGGGATACCGCGACATCCCGTTGCGCCACTGCGGCGCGCCGTTGGGTTAAGGCGACTCCCGCCGCGACCACGGCGAGCACGAGCAGCACCGACAACACGGTGAGGGCTCGGCCTCGCCTGATGCGGTCTCGGCGGATGCTGGCCCGCAGGAAGTCCCGCGCCGTCGGGTTGAGTGCCACGCGATCGGTGAGCAGATCACCGGCCTGAACGCGGGCACCGGTGTCGGCGACCGCGGCGGCCAGTTGGCCGCGTTCCCACAACCGGGCCGGGGAGCGACCCTCTTCATTCCATTCAGCGGCGGCCTGCTCGATCGTCCGGCGGGCCCGCAGCGCTGAGGCGTTCTCCTCGATCGCCTGGGCCAGCGGTGCCCAGGCGGACAGGAACGCCTCGTGGGCCACCCCCACGACCACGGTGCCCTGGTCGGTGTCCGTGGTGAGCAACCGCCGCCGGACGAAAGCGTCCAGTTCTTCGATCACCAATGCAGGCAGCTCAGCCCGGGGAACCCGCCACCGGGTGGGGCGACCCTGCTCATCCACGGTGACCAGCCGCAACAACCCCGAAATGACCTCCGCGCGATCCCGACCGCCCACCGCGGTCGCTTCAGCCAGCGCCGCATCGGCCTGGGAGGTCAGGGCACCCCGCACCCCGCCGAGCTGGTCATAGCGTGCGCCCGATAGCTGGCCCCCGCGGCTGATGCCCTCAGCCAACTGAGCGAGGGTGAACGCCAGCAACGGCAGTGCCTCCCCGCTGTCGGTGTCGCCCACCAATCGCGCCACCAGATCCTCATCCACGCCGAGACCGGCCAGCCGGGCCGGACCCTGGATCACCGCCGGCAGCGCGTCGCGGCGCAGTGGGCGCAGTGGGTAGGGGCGGGTCGGCAGCACCGCTAGGTCGGCGTCGACCAGCAGCGGGTCCAAGAACTCCGGCCGCAAGGTGGCCACCACCTGAACCGGGCCACCCAGCGCCGGAAGCAACAACCGCGCGAACCGGGCTCGCGCCGCCGGGGTGGCCTGGGTGAGCAGCTCCTCGAACTGATCCACCACCAGCAGCAGCCGCCGTGCCCGCGCGGCCAGCAGCAGCTCATCAGCCAGCGCCGTCAGGCCACCGTCATCGAGCCGGCGCACCACTTCCGCCACTGTCCAGCCCAGCCCCAGTTTCCGCGCCGCGACGGCCAGTTCCCGAACCAGGGCCGCCACCGGGTCAGCCCCGGTCAGCACCGGATCCAACGTCCACCAGCCCGGCTCCCCCGCCATCACATGCAGCAGCCCGGCCCGCACCAGCGAGGACTTGCCACACCCCGAGGGGCCCACCACCAGCAGCACCGCGCCCTCGACCCGCTCAGTCGACGACCGCAACAGCCCGGCTAGCCGCTCCACCTCATCACCGCGACCGAAGAACACCTGATGGTCCGCGACGTCCAACGGGCGCAGCCCTGGGAACGGCGACCGGTCATCGGGCCACCCCCAACCGCCGCCGGCATCCACCCGGCGCAGCTCCGCCCCCAGTGCCGCACGCCCCGCGGCGGAATCGACGGTCAGGTCGGCATGTTGGAGGGACGCCAGCAGCGGGTGCACCACCCCCGGCTCCACCCGCACCGGCAGCACCCGGCTGCCCCGCGACAGCGCGATACCCACCTCGGCCGAACACCACAACGACCCCAGGTAGGCGCGGGTGAGCACGCAGACCATCGCATCGGCCCATCTCAGCCCCTCATGCAGCCGCCGCTCCCACTCCTCACCCACCGGGATCCCATCACGAAGATCCCGATCCAGGAACACCTCGTGACCCTCGCCCACCAGCCACCGATGCAGCTACGCGGCACACTCACCGTCCTCGCTGGCATGACTGACGAAGACCCTGGCCACAGCACCTCCCCCCGCCTAGCACCAGCGTAAAACAGCGCCCAGGGCGCACCCTCGTCACGATCGCGGTTCGGAACGCAACGGTGTTGAAGAGGCGGCCGGCCGCGAACCTCGCACGCCGGCCGGCCAACCCCACCCACCATCGACGGCAACACCACCGAACCACTCCGGTTCGGCACCAAGCCGGCGCCGGACACGTCCGGCCCAACCCCACCACGCACGTCCGGCGCCACACCCTGCCCACCGCCGCCGACCGACGCGAAGCCCTCAAGCACTCGCCCGTCGACCGCTGACCGTACCGATCATCAGATCAACCGCACTGAAGACCCGATACGAAGCAACTCGAAACCCATCCGGTTTTACCAGTTCTCTCATCAGTTCCGTGAAACCAGAGAATGCCGCCGCAACCGTTGGGACCGCCACCGTTAGTGCAGATGTCAGAGTTAAATTGATCACCCCTGAACGCCTCGCCAACAGCGGTAGAATCCTCGTTTGGCTGAGTGTGGATCTTGACTCCGTCTCCGGTGATTGTCCCCACTCCATCGTCTGGGGCTTCTGTTTTGGACGTCGTGAATGACGAAGATTCCGTGGAGCTCATGACTTCATTCCTTCCGGGTAGCGTACTCGAGTGCCGCTGGCTGCTCACTCTTGTTGTGCGGCACCCCGCAGGATGAATTATTCCGATCGCCTGACATGGGGTCTTGACTGTGCCTGCACGGTTGTTGACTGCGCGTGCACGCCTCGGTGGGACAACGGGTCCTGGCGGCAGGGGGTGGTGGAACGGCGATAGTCGCTGGGACTGGCGGCGTAGGCGGCCTTGAACGTCCGGCTGAAGTGTGCCGAGTCGGTGAATCCCCACCGGTGGGCGACCTCGGTGATCGACGCACTCGCCTGGGCGGGATTGGCCAGGTCATGGCGGGCGCGTTCCAGCCGACGCTGGCGGATCCAGCCGGCCACGGTCTCGCCCTGGGTGGCGAACAGCTTGTACAGCAAGCGCACCGAGACGTGGTGTGCGGCAGCGACCGCGGCCGGATCCAGGTCCGGCTCACCCACATGAACCTCGATATGGGCCTTGACCTGATGCAGCAGTGCCCGCCGGTCGGCGCCCTCGATACCCGGTACCTCACCGAACAGGTCAGCGAAATAGGTGGCCAGTAAATCCACCGTGGTGACCCCCAACCGCGCGGCGATATCCGGCCGCAGATCGCCGGGCAGCCCGGCGAGCCCACGCACGTGGCTGGTGATCAGCGCGCCGAGCCGACCACCGGTGGGCAGTACAGTGGCCGCCGAGGTAAGCCTCCGGTCGGCGTGCGGCCCCAGAACCTCCGGAGGAATCCGAAAACTCAGCGCGCGTGCGGGCGTGGCGGAGGCCAGCTCCACCGGTCTGGCCTGGTCCCACAGCACCATATCACCCGGGAGCACCCGCTGCTGGGACCGGTCCGCGCTGACCACCCACTCTCCGGCCAACAGCAGCGACACCGCCCGGCGCATGTCACCAGCTTGAGCGCTCATCCGCCGCGAGCGGCGGTGGACGCTCGGCGTGTTGGTGATGGCCACCACATTCACCGGACCAAGGGCGCGCCGGTGTAGCCAACCCCGAAACGGGATCTCCGGCGCGGGCAGCACGTGATATGGCATCAGGTAGTCGATGAGGATCTGCTGCCAGGCGCCAACCTGGTCATCTCGGGAAAAATCGGCGGTGTCTACCAAGACCTCTCGCATGTCCCCCTACCTGACCGCAGACTCGTGATGGAGGTCGCGCGTCGACATCGCGACGGCTGAGCACACATCCAGGCACCGCGAGCTACCGCGTGGGAGCAGCGCGGCGGGGATGCTGTCAATGACCGCTACGAGGACTAAGGAGTCCAGCGGGGACACACCGATACACCATCAGTAGGCAATCACCCGAAGGTGTCAGCAACACCGATACGCGAGCACACCAGCCTCAGCCCCGTTTTTTCTGCCGCGCGGGCAGTGCCGTGGTTCCACGCCCAGGCCATCCCGTGCCCGGCGATCACGTTCACGACGTGTCGCCGGGGTGGGAGCGGCGGTGCAGGGCGGCCAGCATGCGGTTGTAGGCCTGGCGGGCGGCTTCGTCGTCGTCGACGTCGGCGGTGGTGCCGACGGTGGTGGGGTCAGTGCCAAGGGGGGAGCCGATGTTCGCCAGGGCCTGGCGGCGGGCCGATTCCAGCCAGTCGCCCAGGCGAGCGCGGGAGCCGGTCGCGCTCCACTGGGCGACGACCGCGAGCATCAGCAGCATCATGAGGACGTCACCGCCGACCCACATGATCGCTCCGGAGGAGTTCTGGTCACCGAGCAGGGACGGTCCCCAGCCCGGCCGCATCAGCGCGGTGCTGGGGGCCAGCGGTTGCCCGGTGAGCATCAGCGCCACGCCCACCAGGGTGTCCGCTCCCATCGCCACCCCGAGCAGCGCGAACCTGACCACATGCGGGACGGGCCACGGGGTGGCCTCCGAGCCGACCAGGGGCCAGAACAGCAGGTAGCCGCTGAGCAGGTACAGCACCTGCTCGAGGTGGTGAACCCAGGGCTGGGTCGCCATCAGCTCCGGGAAACCGGTGAGGTGGGTGATCACCAGTACCCCGGTGTACAAGCCGAGCGCCAGGACCGGGAAGGTCAACCATCGCGCCAGGCGGCCGCCGGGGGCTTGGCCCCACCCGAGGCGGATTGGTTGACCCCAGATCAGCAACACCGGCACGACCATGATCAATAAAAGATGCTGGATCATGTGCACCCACAGCAGCGCGTGCCCGTACACCTCGATTGCGCTGTGCACCGAGACCAGCAGCACCGCCACCCCAGCCAGCCAGGACGCCGTGGCGCGCGGCGGCCAGCCGGACCCAGCCAGCTGGGAACGACGGCGCACGGCCCACAGGTAACCGACCACCGCGAGCGCAGCCAGGACGTCGGCGATCGGGGCCGACGTCCAGGTCGTCACAGCGGTGTGCCAGTTCAGCGGTGGGATGTCACGAGCGTAACGCGCGGCACCGACAGAAGTGAGCTCGCGCGGCACCGCTGGAACCTCTGCCCTACCATTGCAATTGCTATATGGAGGCAACTATGGGGGTTCGCGTGCACGAGGTTCAGGTCGAAGTGATGCTGCTGTCGATCTCGACAGACGATCAGCTGAGTTGGCGGGTGACCTACGGTGATCTACCGGCGGGATGCCGGCCCGACGCGCGGGCCCGCGAGCTCGCGGGACTGGGCACTCGGATACCCACCGCGACGGTCGTGCACTCAACGTCGTGGCGGCCCACCCCCGGTGGGCTGATCCTCACCTACGCCGTCGCGCCGGACCCGGACCCGCAGGGCGGCACCGTGTCCGCCGTCCCCGCAGACGCCCACATCCGCTGCGCCGAGGACGCCGCGGCCCCCACCCCCACCGCGCTCACCCTCGAGCACGTCCTGGCCCATGCGCTGCGGCACCTGTCGCTGGTGGCGCGCACCACCCCGGCCGTGATGGCGGCCGCTGACGCGTACCCGAAGCTGTGGCACGCTGTGGTAGCCCACACCCCCGATGTGGCAGGTCAGCTCGTCGGCTCCTGAGCCTGGAACGCAACCAAAGGGGTGATCTGTTTTCGTGACACCCCTCCCGCGGCTGCTTGGCATCATGGGATCCGGCGAGACCGCCCCGACGATGGCGAAGGTGCACCGCCTGCTCATCGAGCGCCTCGGCGCCGCAAGCGCGGATGCGGTACTCCTCGACAGTCCCTACGGGTTCCAGGAGAACGCGCGGGAGATCTCGCAACGCGCGGTCGGCTACTTCCGCAACTTCCAGGTTGCGCTCGACATCGTGTCATGGCCCACCGCCGATGATGTCCTGGCCCGCGAACGCGCCCTGGCGCGGATCAACGCCGCCGACTACGTCTTCGCCGGCCCGGGCAGCCCGACCTACGCGCTCGGAGTCTGGGAACACAGCCGGCTGCGCGACGTGCTGGCCGGCAAGCTCACCGGCGGCGGCTGTGTGACGTTCGCCAGCGCGGCGGCGGCCACCCTCGGGGTCGCCACCGTGCCGGTGTACGAGATCTACAAGGTGGGCGCGGCCCCGTACTGGGCTCCGGGCCTGGACCTGCTGGCGCACATCGGCCTGCACGCGGCGGTGATCCCGCATTACGACAACGCCGAGGGCGGCACCCACGACACCCGGTTCTGCTACCTCGGCGAGCGGCGGCTGCGAATGCTGGAGTCACCGATGCGGGAGTCACCGATGGCCGCTGACACGGTGGTTCTCGGGGTGGACGAGCACACCGCCGCGGTGTTCGACCTCGACACCGACACCGTCTCGGTGCTGGGCCGGGGCGCGCTCACGATCCGCAGGCAGGCGGTGAGCACGCTGTTCGCCTCCGGCGCCACGGTGCCGATCGATGAGCTCCGGGCGATCGCGGCGGGTGGCGGGCCAACCCCCGCACCGTCGGGCGCCCGTCGCGACGCCGTCGAGGTACCCAGGGAGACACCCTCGCTGCGCGCGGCGGCGCAGCGGCTGGCGGAGGACTTCGACGTCGGGCTGCGGTCGCGGAACGTGAACGCGGCGGCCACGGCCGTCCTCGAGCTGGAGCAGGCGATCGTCGACTGGGGGGCCGACACCGAGGAGGAAGACGGCACCGAGGGCCCCCGCGGCACGCTGCGCGAGATGATCACGCGCTTGGCCGAGCTCGCCGCGGTCGGCGCGCGGGATCCGAGGCGGATCCTCGAGCCCTTCGTCGACATGCTCCTGGAGCTGCGCGAGCATGCGCGCGCACAGGGCTCCTGGGCGCGCGCCGACACGCTGCGCGATCGACTCACCGCCGCCGGGATCGAGGTGCGCGACACCCCGCAGGGTGCTGTTTGGCTGTTCGCTGGGGACCAGCGCGGCCCTGGGTCGAGATAACCCCTGGGTCGAGATAACCCCTGGGTCGAGCTAACACCCCGGGTCAAGGTAACGCAGGTGCACGGCGTGCAACACGTCACCACGGGATTGGCCGGTGGCCTCGGCGAGCTCGTCGAGCAGGATGCCGGACAGCGAGGACATGCCGAACATCATGTCGGCAAACCCGCGCCACGGATCCTGGGCACCAGCGGCATCGCCGAAGGCGCGGTTCATGGCCTGGTGAAAGACGGCGGGGTCCGCTTCGGTCTCGGCGATGCTCCACGCGGTGAGCACCTCCAGCGCCGACGGCAACACCGTGTGCAGCAGCGCATCGGGACCATCAACGCTCACAGCAACACCACCGACCGGGCGTGGGTGAACCGGCGGGCGACATCGGCCCAGTTCACCACGTTCCACCATGCCTCGACGTAGTCCGGCTTGACGTTGCGATATTGCAGGTAGAAGGCGTGTTCCCACATGTCGAGCAGGAGCAGCGGCACCATACCGGGGGTCATGTTGGCTTGATGGTCATAGACTTGCTCGAGGACCAGGCGCTGCCCAAGCGACTCCCACGCCAAGATCGACCACCCGGATCCCTGCACGCCGAGCGAGTTGGCGGTGAAGTGCTTGCGGAAGGCGTCGAAGGACCCGAAGTGCTCGTCGATCGCCGCGGCGAGCTCGCCGTCGGGCTTGTCGCCGCCATCGGGGGACATGTTGGGCCAGAACACCGAGTGGTTGACGTGCCCGCCGAGGTTGAACGCCAGGTTCTTCTCCAGCATATTCACCGTCGCCAACGCCTCGTGCTCGCCATGCGTGACCTCCGTTAGCGGCTGTCTTTAGTGGCTTTTCAGTGCTGTCGCGAACGGCTGTACCGCGACGCCGGCCGCGTCGAGCTCGCGGCGCAGCCGGGCCCACCCCAGCCCGGCCGCCTTGGCGATGCCGCGCAGGCTCGCCCCGGTGGAGTGGGCGTGGCGCAGGTAGCTGGCTAAGTCCTCGAAGCCGAGCTCGCGCAGGCGCCCGGCCAGCGCCTGATCGCGCTGGGCCGCCCTGGTCAGCCGGCCCGCGTCAAGTGCGGCGCGGCGCAGCCGGGCCAGCTCGGGGGGTGGGCTGGTGGCGTGCGCGGTAGCGGCCAGCGTGGCCAGCCGACCAGTCCGGGAGAGCTCCTGGCCGACCGCCAGCCGGGCCCGCAACGCCGGTGAACGCCGGTAAGCCTCGCTCTGGCGGGTGGCGATCGCCCGCGAGAGCGCCGGGGCGACCAGTGGGCGACTCCGGCACAGCCCCATCGTTTCCCGGTAGGAATCGGCGGTGTGCCCGTGCGTCCGCAGGTGGCCGCCCAGCGAGACAAACCACCGCCCGCACAGGTGACAGCAGACCCGGCCCGTGTCGGATTCGACCACCAACTGGCCGTACGGGGCGTGCAGGCCGGTGCCGTCGGGCAGCGACCACAGGTGAGCATGGGTGCGCGCGTGCCGAGAGCGGCCCACCGGCGCCACAGCGGTGTTCGTCATCGTCACACCTCTATTGCAATTTGATTGCAACTGCCACATCATCTTGACGTGCCCCGGCCCCGGAACGCAACCCCCGATCGGTTCCCTCGCCGACAGCTGATCGAACCCCTCTTGATCACCGAAAGTGAGCCGTAGCGGTGCGCATCCGCACGGCCACACCTCACTTTTGGCGATCTTCGCGTACCTCGACCGGACCGACGGCCCAGCCGACGCGTCGCTTGCGGGGTGCGAAGCGGACCGCTACCGTCCGGCGAGAGCAACGGTGCGAGGAAGCCGGTGAGCGCTGTGCACATCCCTGATGGTTTCGTCTCCCCTGGGATCGCGATCGTCGGGGCTGCGGTGGCCGTTGCTGGGCTGGGGGTGTGCGTGCGCCGCGCGGGGCGCGACGTCACCGAGCGGCAGCTGCCGCTGGCCGGGCTCGCCGCGGCGTTCTTCCTGGTCCTGGGGGCACCGATCATTCCCCTTGCGGTGGGCACCGAGGGGCACCTGCTCGGCGGCACCCTGGCAGTGGCGCTGCTCGGGCCGTGGCTCGGGCCGCTGGTGATCACCGTGGTCACCGTGGTGCAAGCGTTGTTCCTGGGTGATGGCGGGTTGTCCACGCTCGGGGTCAACGTGGTGAACCTGGCGCTGGTGCCAGCAGTGATCGGTTACCCGGTGCTGCTCGGGCTGCGCCGGCTGTTGCGCCGCGGGCCGACCGGCACGGCGGTGGCCGCCGGAGTCGCCGCCGCGGTGGCGGTGCTCGCGGCGGCGGTGCTGTTCACCGCGGAGTACGCGGTGGGCGGCGTCGCCGGGATCCCGCCCCGCACCGTCGCGGTCACCACCATCGGGGTGTACGCCCTGATCGCGGTGGTCGAAGGACTCGTCACCGCGCTGGTGGTGCGGGCCCTGCTGACGGTGCGCGCTGACCTGGTGCGGGTGGCTGCCTGATCATGAACCCTGCCTGATCACTAGCAGAGCAAGTCGCGGACCACGGTGTCGGCGAGCAGGCGGCCGCGGCGAGTGAGCACCAGGTACTCGCCCGAGGTGCGGGTGACCGGTGTGCGGGTGGCCAGGCCGTTGATGACGGCGCGATCGGCGGCGGCGCGGCCGGCGGCGTCCAGCACCTCCAGCGGCAGCCCATCGGCCAGCCGCAGCCCGAGCATCACCCGCTCGGTGTGCCGCTGCGCGTCGCTGAGCACTTCCCGGCCGGCCGCCGGGGAGCCACCGGCCGCCAGCGCGGCGGCGTAGCGCGCGGGGTGCTTGACGTTCCACCACCGCACGCCACCGACGTGAGAATGCGCTCCCGGCCCGAGCCCCCACCAGTTCCCGCCGTCCCAGTAGCCGAGATTGTGCCGGCACCGGGACCGCGCCGAAGTGGCCCAGTTGGACACCTCGTACCAGCACAGGCCCGCCGCGGTCAACGCCGTATCGATCTGCTCGTAGCGCTCGGCGAGCACGTCGTCGTCCGGGCTGGGCAGCTCACCGCGGGCCACCCGGCGGGCCAGCGCGGTGCCCGCCTCGACGACCAGGGCGTAGGCCGACACGTGGTCGACCCCGGCGGCGAGCACCGCGTCCAGGGACGCGGCCAGATCGCTGGACGTCTCCCCGGGAGTGCCGTAGATCAGATCCAGGCTGACCCGCTCGATCCCGGCGGCGCGGGCCTGCTCCGCCGCGGCCACCGGCCGCCCCGGAGTGTGCACCCGGTCCAGCACGGCCAGCACGTGCGGCGCGGCGCTCTGCATCCCCAGCGAGACCCGGGTGTAGCCAGCCGCGGCGATCCCGGCGAAGAATTCCGGCGAGGTGGACTCGGGGTTAGCCTCGGTGCTCACCTCAGCGTTCGGGGCCAGGCCCAGCGAGGCCCGAATGGCGTCCAGGACCGCGGCCAGGCCACTCGCGCCGAGCAGCGACGGGGTGCCCCCACCCACGAACACCGTGTCCACCGCCACCGTGCCCCCGAGCGCTGGCTTGCCGAGCACCTGGGCGGCGAGGTCGAGTTCCCGGCGCACCGCGTCGAGCCAGCTGGCGGGCGAGGCCGAGGAGCCCAGTTCCCCCGGGGTGTAGGTGTTGAAATCGCAGTAGCCGCAGCGGGTGGCGCAGAACGGTACGTGCACGTACACCCCGAACGGTGCCTGATCCACGCTCGCCAGGGCGGCGGCGGGCAACGCCCCGGAGAGGGGGGCGGGATCACCGAGAAGCAGCCCAAAAGGCAACACAGCCACGTGAGCATTGTCCCAACATCCGAACGTTGGTGGTCGCCGACCGCCTGTGGGTGGCACTCTGGTGAGATGGGCGCACTCGGACTCGTGCTGGTGGTTCGCCGCCACATCGACTATGTCCGGGTTTCCAGCGCACTGTGTCGCCCGATCAGCTGACGCCCGTCCGACTGCTGTCCCAGCCGGCGCCGGGTGCGCCGGGAACCGGGCTGCGCGATGACCCTGGTGAACGGCCCGCCCCGCACGCCGGTGCTCTCTTGAGAGAGGCACTGTAATGCCAACACCAGCCCGCCGGTCGCCGATGGCGAAGGCTCACCGTGGGGAGGGCCAGTGGGCCTTGGGCCACCGGGAGCCGCTCAACTCCAACGAGCGGACCAAGAAGGACGACGACGGGCTCAACGTCCGGCACCGGATCGAAACGATCTACGCCCAGCGCGGCTTCGACTCGATCGACCCCACCGACCTGCGCGGACGGTTCCGCTGGTGGGGGCTGTATACCCAGCGCCGGCCCGGCATCGACGGCGGCCGCACCGGCACTCTGGAACCCGAGGAGCTCGAGGACTCCCACTTCATGCTGCGGGTGCGCATCGATGGCGGCGCGCTGAGCACCGAGCAGCTGCGGGTAGTGGGCGAGGTCTCCCGGCTCTACGCCCGGGACACCGCTGACATCACCGACCGGCAGAACATCCAGTACCACTGGATCCGGATCGAGGACATGCCCGCGATCTGGGAAGCGCTGGAAGGCGTCGGGCTGTCCACCACCGAGGCCTGCGGCGACTGCCCGCGGGTCGTGCTGGGCTCCCCGGTCGCGGGCATCGCCGCCGACGAGATCATCGACGGCACCCCGGCGATCGAGGAGATCACGCGGCGGTACATCGGCAGCCCCGAGTTCTCCAACCTGCCCCGCAAGTACAAGACCACGATCTCCGGCCTGCAGGACGTCGCGCATGAGATCAACGACATCTCGTTCATCGGAGTGGTGCACCCCGAGCGCGGGCCGGGCTTCGATCTGTGGGTCGGCGGCGGGCTGTCCACCAACCCGAGGATCGCGCAGCGGCTGGGCGCCTGGGTGCCGCGCGAGGAGGTGCCCGAGGTCTGGGCCGCGGTGACGAGGCTGTTCCGCGACTACGGCTACCGGCGGTTGCGCCACCGCGCCCGGCTCAAGTTCCTCCTCGCCGACTGGGGCCCGGAGCGCTTTCGCACGGTACTGGAGACCGAGTACCTGCACCGGGCGCTGCCCGACGGGCCCGCGCCGCAGCCGCCGCCCGCGCCGATCGATCACATCGGTGTGCACCGCCAGCACGACGGCAAGTTCTACATCGGGCTCGCCCCGATGGTCGGGCGCGTCTCGGGCGCCACGCTGGTCGACGTGGCCAAGGCCGTGGAGCGAGCCGGGTCCACCCGGGTCCGGCTGACCCCCTACCAGAAAATCGTGGTGCTCGACGTCGCCGAGTCCGAGGTGAACGGCCTGGTCACCGAGCTAGAGCGGCTCGGGTTGCGCGCCGAGCCCTCCCCGTGGCGGCGCTCGGTGATGGCCTGCACCGGCATCGAGTTCTGCAAGCTGGCCATCGTGGAGACCAAGAACCGGGCCGCCACGCTCGTCGCCGAGCTGGAGGCCCAGCTCGCTGACGTCCAGTCCACCCTGGAGACCCCGGTCTCGGTGCACCTCAACGGCTGCCCGAACTCGTGTGCCCGGATCCAGGTCGCCGACATCGGGCTCAAGGGCCAGCTGGTCACCGACGCGGCGGGCAACCAGGTCG
>JBOHFJ010000117.1:0-13359 GCA_050699655.1 Pseudonocardiaceae bacterium | reverse complement strand
AACAGTACCTGAGTAACCACGCTGAGCCCGCTGAATGCGGGGGTCGGGGAGAGGAGGTGCGGGTGCGGGTGTTGGGGGTGGATCCGGGGTTGACTCGCTGTGGGTTGGGGGTGGTTGATGGGGGAGTGGGGCGGGTGGTTCGGTGTGTGGCGGTTGATGTGGTGCGGACCTCCCCTGAGCTGGATCTCGGCGCGCGGCTGGTCGCGGTGGCCGATGTCGTAGAGCGCTGGCTGACCGAGCACCGGCCCGACGTCGTCGCGGTGGAGCGGGTGTTCAGCCAGCACAATGTGCGCACCGCGATGGGCACCGCGCAGGTCGGCGGAGTGGTGGCGTTGCTCGCGGCCCGCCGGGGGCTGACCGTGGCCTTCCACACGCCTAGCGAGGTCAAAGCCGCCGTCACCGGGTCTGGCCGGGCCGACAAGGAACAGGTCACCACCATGATCACTCGACTGCTCGCGCTGCCCGCCAAGCCGCGACCGGCCGACGCCGCCGACGCGCTGGCGCTGGCGGTCTGCCACCTGTGGCGTGCCCCCATGACGCAGCGGCTCGCGCAGGCGCGGGCTCAGTCGGCGAAGCTGGCCCAAGTCCACCGGGCGAAGCTGGCCGCCGCGGCCCGGCGGGCGGGAGCGGCACGATGATCTCCTCGGTGCGCGGACCGGTGCTCTCGGTCGAGTTGGACCATGCCGTGGTCGAGGTGGGCGGTGTCGGGTTGGCGGTGCACGCCGTTCCGGCCACCCTGGCCACGTTGCGGCGTGGCGAACAGACATGCTTGGCCACGTCACTGGTGGTGCGCGAGGATTCGCTGACGTTGTACGGCTTCGCCGACGTCGCGGCCCGGGAGTTGTTCGTACTGCTGCAGACCGTCTCCGGGGTGGGACCGCGGCTGGCCCTGGCGATGCTCGCCGTGCTCGAGCCGGACGCGCTGCGGGCAGCGCTCGCCGAGGGCGACCTCACGGTGCTCACCCGGGTGCCGGGCATCGGGCGCAAGGGCGCGGAGCGGCTGGTCGTGGAGTTGCGCGACAAGGTCGGAGTGCTCGCACCCGCTACCTCGGGGCCAGTGACCCGCGGCGGTGGCACGGTACGGACTCAGGTGACCGAGGCGCTGGCCGGGCTTGGGTTCACGGCCCGGCAGGCCGAGCAGGCCGTGGACGCTGTGCTGGCGCAAGCCGATCCCGAGACGGCGCACACCTCGGAAGTGCTGCGCGGCGCGCTGACCCGCCTGGGCCGAAACCGGTGACCACGCCGAAACCGGTGAGCACGCCGGGAGCGCTCGCGGCGGAGGTGGATCCGGCGGACGCCGAGCTGGAGACCACCCTACGGCCCCGCCGGCTGACTGAATTCATCGGGCAGGCCCGGGTGCGCGAGCAGCTGGAACTGGTGTTGGAGGGCGCCCGGCGGCGCGGCGCCGCACCGGATCACGTGCTGCTGTCCGGCCCCCCGGGGTTGGGCAAGACGAGCCTCGCGATGATCATTGCCGCCGAGCTGGGCAGCCCGATCCGGGTGACGTCGGGCCCGGCGCTGGAGCGTGCCGGGGATCTCGCCGCGATGCTGTCCAACCTCGTCAAGGGGGACGTGCTGTTCATCGACGAGATCCACCGGGTAGCGCGGCCCGCTGAGGAGATGCTCTACCTCGCGATGGAGGACTTCCGGGTCGACGTGGTGGTCGGCAAGGGCCCCGGGGCCACCTCCATCCCGCTGGAGATCGCCCCGTTCACCCTGGTCGGGGCTACCACTCGATCCGGTGCGCTGACCAGCCCGCTGCGGGACCGGTTCGGGTTCACCGCGCACATGGAGTTCTACGAGCCGCACGAGCTCGAGCTGGTGCTGCACCGCTCGGCCGGCATCCTCGGGGTGGACCTGCGACCCGAGGGCGGCACCGAGATTGCCGGTCGTTCCCGGGGCACCCCCCGGATCGCCAATCGCCTGCTGCGCCGGGTGCGGGACTACGCCGAGGTCCGAGCCGACGGCGCGGTCACCCTGGAGGTGGCTCGCGCCGGCTTGGCCGTGTACGACGTGGACGAGCTCGGGTTGGACCGGTTGGACCGCGCCGTGCTCACCGCGCTGGTGCGCACCTTCGGCGGGGGGCCGGTCGGGGTGTCCACCATCGCCGTCGCCGTGGGCGAGGAGCCGGCCACCGTCGAGGAGGTGTGCGAGCCGTTCCTGGTCCGGGCCGGCATGCTCGCCCGCACCCCGCGCGGCCGGGTGGCCACCGCGGCGGCGTGGCGACACCTGCGCCTGGAGCCGCCCGCCGCCGCTCTCGCCGAGCCCGCGCCGCCCACGCTGTTCGAGCCGTGAGACCCGCTTGCGGGGTGCAACGATGGGCACCGAGATTTAGAGCCCGCCTAACCACAATCCGACTCCGACGATGAGAACTCCGCCGAAAACCACCTGGATGAGCGAGCGGCGCAGGGAGACCTCCAGGTAGCGCTTGCGGATGAGAGCGATCACCGCGAGCTCGAGGGCCACCACGACGGCCGCGACCGCCAGCGCGACCGCCCGGTCGGAGATCAAGAACGGTACGGCGTGGAAGATGCCGCCCACGGTCGTCATCACCCCGGTGATCGAGCCCCGGGTGATGGCCGGCCCGCGACCAGTCTGGCCGCCGTCATCGGAGAGCGCTTCGGACAGCCCCATGCTGATGCCGGCTCCCAGCGCGGTGGCCAGCCCGACCAGCAGCGCGGCGTGTGAGCTCGATAGCAAGGCCACCGCGAAAATGGGGGCGAGTGTCGACAGCGTCCCGTCGATGAGCCCCACCAGCCCCGGCTGGACGTATTGCAGGACGAACTCTCGCTCGTCCGCCTTGCTGCGGCGTCGCGGGGTGTTCACGACCATCGTGGCCACCCTGGCGTCGCGCCGTGCCGCTGGGCTGGTGGCAGCCATCACGGGGGCCAGGGTGGCTAGGGGGGCCATGGTGGCCGCTGCCCCGGCGGAGGTGAACCTCAGGCCGGTCGTGGCGGTGCCACTGGAAATCAGGGCGTGGGCGCTCGGTGTGCAGCGAGGCCTGGAGTAGCGGTGCGACGGCATGGCGGAACCCTAAGGAATCGGTCGTTATCGTTTCGAAACCTGAGAGCTCTCGGGTCACCGCGGCGCCCACAGGCCAGTGTCGGGCGACGAGGGACGTGCTGGTTGCTCCGATCGGCGGCGGTGGTTGCGCCATTTGGACGGTGCCGGGTTCAGGGAGCCGATCGGCCCGGATTGGCCCCGGGGATTGGCGTTTGCCCACCGCGTGCGGCATCGCCCCCGGTGGATCCTAACGATGCGCCGCGATGCGGCGGCGGAGTGCGCGGCGCGACCTGGCACACTCGATGGCGCAACGTTGATGGTGATCGGAGAACCATGGACCCCCTGTTACTGCCACTGCTGTTCATCGCCGTGCTCGCGCTGTTGTCAATCATGAACTTCCGCCGGCAGAAGCGGGTGGCGGCTGACGCGCGGCAGCTGCAGAGCTCCCTGGTCGACGGCGACCAGGTGGTGACCATCTCGGGCCTGCACGCAACCGTTGTGGGCAGCGCACGGGAGGAGACGGTCGATCTGGAGATCGCTCCGGGGGTGCGCACCCGGTGGGTGCGGGCCGCGATCCGCGAAAAGCTCACCGAGCGCGAGCCGCTCACGGGGGACCCTGCGGATCCGGCCGCGATCGACGCGGCTCCGCTCGACGGCAACGCCCGAGCCGACAAGTCCTGAACTGACGTGGTGCGGGGCGGTACGCTCGCGCATCCACTCCGAGGAGAACCACCTACCGTGGCACCACCGGCCGGGCGCTTGCGCCCCTGGCGCAACCTGGCGACCTTCGCTGGGATTGTCGTCGTTCTGTACTCGCTGGTTTTTTTCACCGGGGGCGGGGGACCAACCCCGAAGCTGGGCATTGACCTGCAAGGCGGCACTCGGGTGACTCTCACCGCCCGGACCGTCGATGGTCGACCACCCTCGCGGGAGTCGCTCGACCAAGCTCGGCAGATTATCGAGCAGCGGGTCAATGGCATCGGCGTGAGCGGTGCCGAGGTTGTGCTCGATGGGGTCAACTTGGTCATCACCGTGCCGGGCGCGAACGGTGACCAGGCTCGCACCCTCGGGCAGACCGCCAAGCTGTACTTCCGCACGGTCATCTCGGAGCAGCCAGCCGGCGCCTCCGCGCCCGGAGCCCCAGTGAAGGCGCCAGTGCCCGCGCCCAGCCCGCCGCCGGTCGGCAGCGCCCCGGCGGATTCGGCGGATCCACAGGTCGCCGCGCAGATCCGGCAGGCTCGGACGCGGCTGCAGAGCCAGGATCCGGCGGTGCAGCGGCAAGCGCTGGCCGCACTGAACTGCGCGGTTCGCAACCCCTTGCGCGGCAACGACGACCCGCGCCTGCCGCTGGTCACCTGCGACCAGCACCACACCGCCAAGTACCTGCTCGGGCCGGCGTTCCTGTCCGGCGAGCAGATCGCCAGCGCATCGGCCGGCCCGAACCAGTCGGGCACGGGCTACGAGGTGCAGCTGAGGTTCAAGCGCCAGGGCGAGGACGTGTGGGGCAAGTACACCGCGAACAACATCGGCAAGCAGTCCGCCTTCACGCTGGATGGCGATGTGGTGTCCGCGCCGCAGATCGAGGCGGCGATCCTGCCCGGCCAGCAGACCAGCATCACTGGCAGCTTCACGCAGGCCGAGGCCCAGAACCTGGCCAACGTGCTCAAGTACGGTTCGCTGCCGCTGTCCTTCCAGTCCTCGGAGTCGCAGACGGTGTCGGCCACCCTGGGGCTGGCCTCATTGCGCGCGGGACTGATCGCCGGGGCGCTCGGGCTGGTCGTGGTGTTCGTGTACTGCTTGTTCTACTACCGAGCGCTCGGGGTGTTGACGGTCTTGTCTCTGGCGCTGTCCGGGCTGGTCGTCTACGCCGTGCTGGTGTTGCTCGGGCGGTGGATCGGTTTCACCCTGGACCTGGCCGGTGTCGCCGGCTTCATCGTCGCGATCGGCATCACCGCGGACTCTTTTGTGATCCTCTTCGAGCGTCTCAAGGATGAGGTGCGCGACGGCCGGACCTTCCGCTCCGCGGTGCCCAGGGCCTGGGTCCGGGCCCGCCGCACCATCCTGTCGGCGGACGCCGTGAGCTTCTTGGCCGCCGCGGTGCTCTACGCGCTGGCGGTGGGGCAGGTGAAGGGTTTCGCCTTCACTCTCGGCATGTCTACGGTGCTGGACCTGGTGGTGGTCTTCCTGGCCACGCACCCACTGGTGGCGATGGCCTCGCGCTCTCCGCTGCTGTCCCAACCGCGACTGTCCGGGCTCGGGGCCGCGCAGCGAGCCGGAGCCGCAGGCCGATCGGCGCTGGCCGCCGCGGCGAAGGGGGCCTGAGATGCCTGAGATGGTGCGCACGCTGGGGCGTCTGTACAGCGGGACCGGCGCGTTCGACGTCGTCGGTCGGCGGCGGATCTGGTACTCGTCGTCCGCCCTGCTGGTCGTGGTCTGTCTCGCGTCGATCCTGCTGCGCGGGTTCAACCTCGGCATCGACTTCGAAGGCGGCACCCAGGTGCAGCTGCCGGCGCAGGGGGCCGGCGGGCGGATCACCACCCAGCAGGCCGAGCGCGTGTTCACCGACACGGTGGGCCGGCCTCCCACGTCCGTGCAGACTGTCGGCGCCGGTGCCGCGGCTAGCATCCTGATCAGCTCCTCGGCGCTGGACACGCACACGTCATTCGTCCTGAAAGACGCGCTGTACGCCCAGTTGCACCCGCTCGGCACCTCGGGGCGGCCCAGCGAGCAGTCGATCAGCGACAGCGCGGTGAGCGCCACCTGGGGCGGCGAGATCAGCCGCCAGGCGCTGATCGCGCTGCTGGTGTTCCTCGGCTTGGTGAGCGCGTTTCTCGCGGTGTATTTCGAGCCTCGGATGGCGCTGGCGGCGCTGATCGCGGTGATGCACGACGTGCTGGTGACCGCGGGAATTTACTCGCTGGTCGGCTTCGAGGTGACGCCGGCGTCGGTGATCGGCTTGCTCACCATCCTCGGGTTCTCGCTGTATGACACCGTGGTCGTGTTCGACAAGGTCCAGGAGAACACCCGCGGGCTGCTCGGGCTGACCCGGCGAACCTACGCGGAGGCCGCCAACCTCGCGGTCAACCAGACCCTGATGCGGTCGATCAACACCTCGTTGATCGCGGTGCTGCCGGTGCTGAGCCTGTTGGTGGTCGGCGCCGGCCTGCTGGGGGTCGGGACGCTGAAGGATCTCGCGCTGGTGCAGATGATCGGCATCACCTCCGGGGCGATGTCCTCGATCTTCCTGGCGACCCCGTTGATGGTCGACCTCACCATGGCTCGGCCGGCTTACCGGCAGCAAGCCGAGCGGGTGGTCGCGCGCCGAGAGAAGTTGGCTCGCCCGGCGGGCCCCACAACCGCCGCCGGGGACGCGCTGGCAGGTGTCACGGAGCCGGCCGGCATGACTAGCAAGGTCGGCACGGCGGGCAAGGTCGGCAAAACCGTGCCTGGTGGGCGGCGGCGTGAGCATCCCGCAGGCAAGAGCGGTCGGCCCTCCGGCAAGGCTGGCCGGCCCTCCGGCCGCTGACGGCGGTCCGATAGGGCAATTACGTTGAGTAAACATTCATTGCGCAGAGTAATAGTCTCCTGGTCAGCGGGCGGCGTTTCCTGACTTTCCATCACCTATGGGGTGAGTTGTCGCCCCAAGTCCTTGCCTCTACGCCCATTTGAGAGAACGCTCCGTAGTCAGGCGCCGGATATTGCTCCGGGGAGTGAGGGGTCCGGGGTGGCACCGTGAGGGCGCCAGGGAGGATCGGGGATGGTGGGGTGGGCCGTTCCGGGTGTGGTGGCGCTCCGGGAGAGTCGGGAGAGTGTGGACTCAGTGGGGCGGCGCGTGGTTGGCCGCCGCCGCATCAGCCGCGAGTCTCTGATGATCACGTACCTGTCCGCCGACTTGTGTGCTGATGGTGAGTTTCGCGCCCGGTTCGCGCGGGACTTCGCGCGAGTGGCGCGGCTTCGGGACGCCCGGATCGCCCGGGTCCACCGGTACTGCGAGTCCTCTCAGGGTGGCGCCGTCATCAGCGAGCACGTCAGCGGAACCTCGCTGCGCACCCTGCTCCTGGCGCACGGCGCGGTCGGCATCGAGGCCGCGTTGGTCGTGCTCAAGGACGCGCTGCGCGGGCTTGCGGCGTGCCACGAGGCAGGTCTGGCACACGGTGACATCATGCCGCGCAGTGTGATCGTCACCCCCACTGGCCAGGTCCGGCTGGTGGACTTCGGGCTCTGGAGCGCGAGTGGTCGACGGCTGCTCGCTCGGTCGACACCTTTTTACCTGGCGCCTGAACAATGGAGTGGCGCTACGGCCACGCCAGCGGGGGACGTGTACTCCGCCACCGTCACATTCTTTGAGTGCCTGGCCGGCGCGCCGCCGTTCTATGCTGACAGCGAGGCCGAGCTCTGGGCCAAGCACGACCAGAGCGCGCTGCCGGTCGAGGTGCTCCCCGAACCGGTGCGAGAGCTAGTGGCCCGTGGCCTCGCCAAGGATCCGAGCGGCCGGCCCGAGGCGCGCGGGCTGCTCGCGCAGGTCGCTCAGGTGGCGTCCGGTGCCCTCGGCGCTGGCTGGGAACAGCGCGGACGGCTCGCACTGAGCGCGCTGCTCGCCAGGCCCTGGGTGCTGCCTGAGCCGGTCCGCCGCGGCGATGACGCTGGCTGGGGGCACCGCAGGCCGATCCGGCTGGCCGCTGTCATGGGTGGTGCACTGGCGCTGGCCGCGGGTTTGGCCAGCCCCCCCCTGGCGGTCATCATGCCGGTCGGCAGCATCTTCGCCTCGGGTGGGAGCTCGCCGGTGCTTGCGTTCCCTGACCCGGTGCCGGTGCGGGTGGCCACCAACGGTCAGCTGGCGGACCGCGCCATGAATCCCGCCACCAAGGCTGTGGGCTCCAAGCTGGGCGCCAGGCCGGTCGCCAAGGCCCGCCCGTCAGCACTACCGACCTCGGCGCTGAAAAGTCCGACCGGGCTATCCACGCACGCCGTTAGTGACCCGCGCCAGCGGGGCACCACTCACCCGGACGCTGCCCAGAACCAGGACACACCGAGCCAGGGCGCATCGGACCAGGACACCCTGGAGCAGGCCACACCTACGCCAACGGCGTGCACCCGGGAGTTGAATTCAGCGCACATATCATGCGCGGGCGCGAGCTCGGAGCGGCCGGATCCGGACTCGGTCGAGTGGACATCGGATCTGTCCCAGGATCTGTCCCACAATCTCTTCCACAAACTGTCCCAGGATCCGGCCCCGCTAGCGGCCCAGTTAGCGGCCCAGTTAGTGGCACCGACGGAGGAACCGGTCGAGCTGCCAGTACCGGTTCAGTCACTTGAGCCAATTCTGATCAGGACAAAGATCCAGCCTCAGCTGGACACCGACATCCCGCCTGGCCCATAGAGTATCCAGGGTGCGCTCCAGGGCCGAGCATGGATGATCTGGCTACCCTACTCGAACCGCTGATCCGCGAGGTCCCGGACTTCCCGCGGCCCGGTGTGCTGTTCCGGGACCTCACGCCAGTGTTCGCCGACTCGACCGCGTTCCGGGCAGTGGTGGACGCGGTGGCTGTCTGCGCCCCGGCCACCCCGCCGGTCGACGTGGTGGTCGGGGTGGAAGCCCGCGGGTTCCTGTTGGGAGCCGCGGTCGCGTACGCCCTGGGCACTGGTGTGGTCGGAGTCCGCAAACCCGGTAAGTTGCCGGTGGTCTGCGACTGTGAGGGTTACGCCCTGGAGTACGGTGTCGCCACACTGGAACTGGCTTGCGGCGTCCTGCGGCCAGCGCAGCGGGCCTTGGTGGTCGACGACGTTCTCGCCACCGGGGGTACCGCGCTCGCGACCTGCGCGCTGGTCGAGCGGGCCGGGGTGACGGTCAGTGCCGTCGCGGTGCTGCTGGAGATCGAGTCGCTGCGCGGCCGGGATCGGCTGGTCGGCCGGGTGCTGCGCGCTCTGCTCACGCTCTGACCGGCACCAGTGTGCGGCGGTAGGCTGAAATCTGTTTGTCTCTACGCGGTGGGAGAGTGCGATGTGAGCCAGGATCTGCAGCTTGCCGGTGCGCCGCAGCCAGTCCTGGACGTGGCCCCGGCTCTCCAGCGGCCACCGTCGGCGACCCGACGCGTCCGGGCGCGGCTCGCACGGCGAATCACCGCGCAGCGCCCCGGCCCGATCCGGCAGGTGCTCGAGCCGCTTGCCACCGTGCACCGTGAGTTACATCCTAAGGCTGACCTCGCGTTGCTGCAGCGTGCCTATGACGTCGCCGAGGCCAAACACGCCCACCAGGAACGCAAATCCGGCGACCCCTTCATCACTCATCCGTTAGCGGTGTCGACGATCCTCGCCGAGCTAGGGATGGACACCACCACGCTGGTGGCCGCGCTGCTCCATGACACCGTTGAAGATACCGATTACACGCTGGCCTGCCTGGCCGCGGACTTCGGCGAGGTGGTGGCGCACCTCGTCGACGGTGTCACCAAACTGAACAAGGTCGAGTTCGGTACCGCCGCCGAGGCCGAGACCATCCGCAAAATGGTCATCGCGATGGCCCGCGACCCCCGCGTCCTGGTCATCAAGCTGGCGGACCGGCTGCACAACATGCGCACCATGCGCTTCCTGCCGCCAGAGAGCCAGGCGCGCAAAGCCCGGGAGACCCTCGAGGTTTTCGCCCCGCTGGCGCACCGGCTGGGCATGGCCACCATCAAATGGGAGCTGGAAGACCTCTCCTTCGCGATCCTGCAACCCAAAAAATACGACGAGATCGTGCGGCTGGTGGCCAATCGGGCACCGTCGCGTGACACCTACCTGCAGACCGTGACCAACGAGATTTCCGCTCAGCTGTCCAGCGCGCGGATTGTCGCCAAGGTTGAGGGCAGGCCCAAGCACTATTACTCGATTCATCAGAAAATGATCGTGCGCGGTCGCGATTTCGACGATATCCACGACCTGGTCGGCGTGCGAATCATGGTCGAGGAAGTCCGTGATTGCTACGCCGCGATCGGTGTCGTGCACTCGGCGTGGCAGCCGATGCCGGGTCGTTTCAAAGACTACGTCGCGCAGCCCCGATTCGGGGTCTATCAGTCGCTGCACACCACGGTGATCGGGCCGGGCGGAAAACCGCTGGAAGTGCAGATCCGCACGCACGACATGCACCGAACCGCAGAGTACGGCATTGCCGCGCACTGGCGGTACAAGGAAACTCACGGCACTCACAAGGGATCCGTCGATGTCGACGAGATGGCCTGGATGCGTCAGCTGCTGGACTGGCAGCGCGAGGCCGCTGACCCCAGTGAGTTCCTGGAGTCGCTGCGCTACGATCTGGCCGCCCGCGAGATTTTCGTTTTCACGCCCAAAGGTGAGGTCATCACGTTGCCCACGGGTTCCACACCGGTCGACTTCGCTTACGCGGTGCATACCGAGGTCGGAAACCGCTGCATCGGTGCGCGGGTCAACGGCCAGCTCGTCGCATTGGAGCGGCTGCTGGAGAACGGCGCGGTTGTCGAGATCTTCACCTCCAAGGCCGGGGGCAATGGTCCCAGCCAGGACTGGCTGTCCTTCGTCGTATCGCCCCGGGCGCGGGCCAAGATCAGGCAGTGGTTCGCCAAGGAACGCCGCGAGGGAGCCATTGAGGCTGGTAAGAGCGCCATCACCAAGGAACTGCGCCGATCTGGGCTACCGGTGCAGCGGATGGTCTGCGCCAGATCGCTGGTCGCGGTGTCCCGAGAGCTGCGTTATCCCGACGTCAGCGCGTTGTACGCCGCTGTCGGCGAGCACCATGCCTCGCCTCGCCATGTGGTGCAACGCTTGGTCGCGCTGCTCGGTGGTGACGACGGCGCCGAGGAGGTGCTGGCCGATCGGGCAACCCCCTCCACCGTGGCGTGCCGGCTCCCGACCCGTGACTCCGGTGTGCGGGTATGTGGCGCCGACGACATGTACACTAAGCTGGCCCGTTGCTGCACCCCGGTACCTGGGGACGAGATCCTCGGATTCGTCACCCGCGCTGGCGAAGTCAGCGTGCACCGCACCGACTGCACCAACTCCGATTCCCTGCGGGCGCAGCCCGAGCGGCTGGTCAGCGTGGAGTGGGCGCCGTCGTCCGCATCGATATTCCGAGTCGCGATTCAGGTAGAGGCGTTGGACCGGCACCGCCTACTGTCCGATGTCACCAAGGTGCTCGCGGACGGTAAGGTCAACATCTTGTCCGCTTCGGTCACCACCACCCGGGACCGGGTGGCGGTGAGCCGCTTCTCCTTCGAGATGGGCGATTCAAAACACCTGGAGCACGTGCTGCAAGCGGTGCGCACCGTTGAAGGCGTCTACGACGTCTATCGCATCATGTCATCGAACTAAAAACGCCACCAGAAGTGTTCCGGGAGTGTTAGGTCGTGGTGGGGTCGACAGAGGTGATGGTGACCGGTTGGTTCGGCTTACCGCCACCGGGGGAGGGTTCCAGTGACCCGTCGTCGCCCGCCTTGGCGATCTGGCCGAGGACGGTGAGGCCGGTCGGGGAGATAGTGGCGAAGACGGTGTACTGCGGTGGGAGCTGGGTCTCACCGTAGATCAGGAAGAATTGGCTGCCACCGCTGTCGGGCTGGCCGGTGTTGGCCATCGCGACCAGTCCACGCCCATAGGTTAGCTCGGGGAATACCTCGTCCGGGATGGTGTACCCCGGCCCGCCGGCGCCGGAACCGGTCGGATCACCGCATTGCAGAACGTGCAATCCAGGGTTGGTCACCAGCCGGTGGCAGGGGCTGTTGGAGTAGAAGCCCTGCTTGGCCAGGCTGAGGAAGCTGTTCACAGTGCACGGCGCCAACGCCCGATCCAGGGTGAGACCGATCATGCCGGCCGAGGTCCGCATGCTCACCTGCACCGTGCCTCTGGCCGAAGTCGGGCCGGCCAGCGGCGGCTGCACCGGCCTGGCCGGGGTCTGCTGAGTGGCCGGGTACCGGCATTCGACCGACGCGGGCAGGGGGGTTGGCCGGACCGGCCCGGCAACTGGCCCAGCGTTCGGCGCGGTGTCGGGGTTGGGCTTGGCGGCGGCGCCTGCGCTGGCCGCGGCAGCCCGCTTGGCCGCATCCGTGTTGGTGGTCGAGGCCGGCTTCGCCGCGCCGGCCTCGTTGCGTTTGCCCAGTGTCACGCTCAGCGCCACGACGCCGAGCACCAGCAGCACCGCGACCGCGCCGCCGCTGGCCACCGCGTACCTGCGGCGGCGCGCGGCGGTTCGCTCCGCTCGGTGGGCGAGCTGGCGATCTAGTTTGCGCTTCGCGGTCTCGCGACGCTGCTCGTTCGTGGGCACCCGGACTCCTGTGGCTGAGGCTGTGGGTGGGGCTGTGACTTTTGGCTGGGGCTGTCTGGCTGGGGCTGTCTGGCTGGGGCTGGGTCAACGACCGCCGCGCAGTCTAGGTGGACCGGGCGCGGGCCTGGTGGCAGCCTCCCCGCTGCCCGCGCCCTAAGCTGGAGTTGTCCATGTTGTCTCAGCCGCCTCACACCATCCGCTTGTCCTACACCAGGCTTGTCCTACGCCATAAGGATCGCCGTGCTCGTCGCAGGTTTCCCCACTGGATCCTTCCAAGCCAACTGTTTCGTGCTGGCACCGGAGGCCGGTGGCCCGTGCGTGGTGGTCGACCCGGGAGAGGGCGCGGAGCAGCCGCTGGGCGAGCTGTTGCGCCGCCACCGGCTCGACCCGGTGGCGGTCCTGCTCACCCATGGGCATTTCGACCACGTCTTCGCGGTGGCCCCGGTCTGCGACGGCAATGACATCCCGGCCTGGATCCACCCCGAGGACCGCGCGCTGCTGTCCGACCCGTTGCGCGCGCTGTCCACCGAGGCGCGGGCGTTCTTCGGCGGTCGGGTTGTGCTGCGCGAGCCACGTGAGGTGCGCGTGCTGGCTGACGGGACGGTCTTGGAGCTGGCTGGGCTGACCCTGAGCGTCGACCACACCCCGGGCCACACCCGCGGCTCGGTGACGTTCCGTTCGGTGGCTGGCACTGTGCCCAGCGGTGATGGGCCCGGTGCGGTGCCCAGCGAGCGGCGCAGCTTGCTGCTCTCAGGCGACACGCTGTTCGCTGGCTCGATCGGGCGGACAGACCTGCCCGGTGGTGACCACGAGCAGATGCTCGTTTCGCTCCAGAACAAGATCCTGGTGCTGGATGACGCGACCGCCGTGCTGCCCGGCCACGGCCCGAACACCACCATCGGACAGGAGCGGGCCAGCAACCCGTTCCTGCACGGCCTCATCGCACCCAGTGGAACTCCCAATGAACCCCCCAGGACACGTCACGGACTGTGACGTGTCCGATCAGGTTACGCGGGGTGGGAAGATCGCCGAAAGTGAGCCGCAGCCGTGCGGGATTGCACTGCTGCGGCTCACTTTCGGCGATCAAGCTC
>JBOHFJ010000116.1:0-13546 GCA_050699655.1 Pseudonocardiaceae bacterium | reverse complement strand
GCGGGCACCGGTGAGGTGGAGACCAAATCCAGCGTCACCGACGTCGTCACCACCGCGGACACCGCGGCGGAGCGGTTGGCTCGGCGGCTGCTCGCCCAGTGGCGGCCAGGCGAGCCGGTGCTGGGCGAGGAAGAGGGCGGCGCTGCCCCGCGGGCAGGCGGCCTGTGCTGGGTGGTCGACCCTATCGACGGCACGGTGAACTACCTCTACGGACTGCCCTGGTATGCGGTGTCGGTGGCGGTCCAGCGGGACGGGCAGTCCCTGGCCGCCGCGGTGGGGCAGCCCGCCGCCGGTCGGCTGTGGAGCGCGGCCATAGGCTGCGGGGCTAACTGCGACGGAGCCGCATTGCGGGTCAACGGGGCCACCCAGCTGGAACTCTCGCTGATCGGCACCGGCTTCGCTTACAGTGCGCGGCGACGGGCCCGGCAGGCGGCCATGGTGGCCGGCATGCTGCCGAATATCCGGGATGTGCGCCGCTTTGGGTCGGCCGCGCTGGATTTGTGTTCAGTCGCGTCCGGCTGGTTGGACGGTTTCGCCGAGCACGGCCTGCACCGCTGGGACTGGGCGGCCGGTGCGCTGATCGCGGCCGAGGCCGGCGCGGTGGTCCGATTGCCCCACGGTGGGTCGGACTTCTTGCTGGCGGCCGCGCCGGGGATCGCCGAGGAGCTGGCGGAGCTGGTGACGCGGTGTGGCGCCGAGACGGTCTGACAGCGTCAGCAAGTCAATCAGCAGGATACTTGGCGGGCCTGGCGAAGGAGGTCCTGGTTCACCTGGGGCATGGGCTGGGATCCCACCGGGGCGGCCAGGCCGCCGCGGGGGGAGGGCTGCGCCGGCAGCGAACGCCCGAGCTCGGTCAGGTCCAGCAGTGCCGTGTGAGCCGCGTTGTTGGGCCGCATCGCGCTGAACCTGGTGCCCAGTGCCAGCTCGACCGTCGCGCCTGGGCGGTCGTCACGGACGAGTTCGGCGCACGGCAGCGCCAAGCTCAACGTCCGGGCGCCGGCCTGCCCCTCGGTGCCGAACCGGATCTCCCCATAGCAGCGCAGGTTGAAGGCGGGATACCGAGGATCGTTCGCGGGCGCGGTGGTGGCAAACCCCAGCTGGGTCAGCGCGGCGTTGATGACGGTGGCCTCGCCGACTACGCCGTCCGCGTTAAGCACCTGAACTCGGGTGTACTGGGGTGGTGCCGGCGCCACGGCATCCAGCCCCTGCGCCGGGAGTGACTCGTTGGTCGCTCCATCATTGCCGCTGGGGCAGCCCGCTTGAGTCTGATGCAGGGCGTTGAACCAGACCAGTCCGGCCACGATGCTGAGAATCACCGCCAGCAGGACCGCGCGCATCGGCCGGCGGGCGCGGTAACCCCTCACCCGCGTGCTTGACGAGTCCATCGTGGCCACGGCCCCGCCCTTCCTGGCCTGTCACCTGGCCAGCCCCTCTTCCCGAGGGTAGCCGCGGGACGGGAGCGCCGCGGTGCTCCGCACGCGACACGCCGGGGAAATCCCTGGTCTGAGCTGATCGGCGAGCTATTCTCTCGCGGCCCTGGCGCCGCCGGGTGGCTCGCGCGGGACGGCGTACCAGGGCTGTACCCGCGGGGTCGAGAAGTGTGACCGACGTCTCGGGCACAAATAACCGTGCCTGTGCGTTTGTGCTGCGGCATGACCCGTACGACTCAGGGGTGGGAATTATGGCTACCGACTACGACGCTCCCCGGCGGAGCGAGGCGGATGAGCTTGTCGAGGACTCGCTGGACGAGCTCAAGGCGAGACGAAACGAGGCGCAGTCCAGTGCGGTCGACGTCGACGAGTCGGAGTCCGCGGAGAACTTCGAGCTGCCTGGCGCCGATCTCTCCGGCGAGGAGCTGACCGTTCGAGTGCTGCCCAAGCAGGCGGATGAGTTCACCTGTTCGAGCTGCTTCCTCGTCCATCACCGCAGCAGGCTGGCCGAGCAACGCAACGGGCGGATGGTCTGCCGGGATTGCGCTGCTTAGTTGCCCCGCAGCAACCCGGCGAGTTTTTCGGCCTGACGGACACTGAAGATCCAGTATGGGGTGGAGTCCGCTGGATCGGTGAGAGTGATGCGCAAAACCGGTCCCACCCACCCTGCATGCAGCACAAACGCCGCTGGGTCTAGCTCCGGGCCCAGCGCGCGTCGGGTGTCTTTCGGGTTGATCACCTGGATCTGTCCCAGATGGCGGACTGGCACATGCGCCGGTCCCACTCGCAGCTCGCCACCCCGCAGCGCGACCCGATGCCGGCCCATCCGCAGCAGCACCGCGCTGGTCAGCGGCATCGCCAGCAGGTAAGGCAGCCAGGAGCGCACTCCCGGGTACCCCATGTGTACCTCGGCGGCCAGCAACGTGGCCACCCCGAAACCCAGTGGCCACCACCACCACGGCACCCTTAGGTGTTCCTCGAAGACGGGCAGACGCTCAGTGAAGACCGGCTCAGCGTCGTGCGGGCGCCGGTCCGGGGCGTGACGATCGGGCACTGGGCCGAGGGTAGTCTCGCAGCCCGTGTGCCCAGCCGGGGTGTTTCCCGATGAGGTTCTGCTCAGGGAGAGTGTGAAGCAGTGTTCGGACGCCGCGCCAAGGCCCAACCTGGTGCCCCAGAAGGTGCCCCAGAAAGTTTACCGTCGCAGCCTCGCGATGAGGTCCCGCCCGGCAGCGTTGCTGTCGGGCGGCCCGCACTTGGGCCCTACGACGTTGACGAAGCGCCCGATGACGGCTGGATCAGGCTGGATCTGGGCTCACTGCGGTTGCCGGTGCCCGAGGGCGCCGAGCTTCAGGTCGAGGTGGACAGCTCCGGTCCGGTGCGCGCGGTGCACCTGCTGACCGGTCTTGGCCAGTTCACGCTCACCGCGTTCGCGGCCCCCCGCAGTGGCGGGTTGTGGCGGGAGGTCGCCCCAGAGCTGGTGAGCAGGCTGCGAGCTGAAGGTGCGCGGGTCGGGCGGGTCGCTGGCGAGTGGGGCGAGGAGATCGAGGCCGTGACCGAGCAGGGGGGGGTGTTGCGGTTCCTGGCCGTTGACGGGTCCCGGTGGATGCTGCGCGGCGTCGCGGCCGGGACCGCCGAGCATGCCGACGATCGGAGCGTGTTGCTGCGTGATGTCATCCGGCGGACTGTGGTGGTGCGTGGCCCGGAACCGCTGCCAGTGCGCAGCCCGTTGCCATTGCGGCTGCCTGGGCCGCTGGGGGAGCAGCTCAAGCAGGCCACCGCCGGGCTGAGCTAGATGGGCGACGTCGGCCTCAGTGCGGCGCGGTCGAGGTTGGGGCAGGCTACCCTGGGCCTCGGGCGGGTCCACCGAGGAACCCGCGAGCGCAGTCCGGAGATCGATATGAGTGATTCGGCCCCCGGTTATTGGCGCCGTCTCGTCCGCCAGTTCACCAGCGATGCCTCCGAACTGGACGCGGAGGACTTGTCGCGCCGTGTTGAGCAGTCCGGCGCGCGGCGCGCTAGCGACTGCGGCTGCGGCCAGGCGGTCACTGTACTGGGGCGGTTGCGCAGCGTGGAGCACTGCCCGCGGGCCGCGGTGGCTACGTTGGAGGCGGAGCTGTTCGATGGTTCCGAGGCGATTGTCCTGGTGTGGTTGGGGCGGCGGAGAATCGCCGGCATCGAACCTGGCCGTACGGTGAAGGCGTCGGGCCGGATCGCCGTCCGGAACGGCCGCAAAGTCCTCTACAACCCCTATTACGAGCTGCAGCGGAGCTGATGACTCAACCCTTGCCGCCCACCCCCACTCTGCTCGAACAGCTGGGTGGCATCGGGGGTCTGGTGGCCTCTGTCATTCCAGCGGTGGTCTTCGTCGCGGTGAACCCGCTGGCTGGGCTGCAACCCGCGATCTGGGCATCGCTGGGTGTCGCGGTCGCGGTGGGGGTGTGGCGGCGGCTGCGGCGGGAACCCTTGCAACCGGCCGTGTCCGGGATCCTCGGGGTTGCCCTCTGCGCCTTCATCGCCCACCACACCGGACAGGCCCGCGGCTTCTTCCTGTACGGCATCTGGTACAGCCTCGTCGCCGGGTTGGCGCTGACGGTCTCTGTGGTGGTGCGCCGGCCACTGGTCGGCGTGCTGTGGTCGGTGCTCAACGCTTCTGGGTTCGGCTGGCGAGCCGACCGTCGCGCTCGGTTCAGCTTCGACGTGGCGACCATCGTCTGGGCGGTGTTCCTGCTGGCCCGTTTCGGTGTGCAGCACTACCTGTACGACCAGCGCCAGACGGACTTGCTCGGAGTGGCCCGCTTGGCGATGGGACTGCCGCTGACCGCGGTTGCCGCGCTGGTCACCATCTGGGCGATCCGGCGCGCCGTGCGGGTGGCTGCTAGCTAGCTCCGCGGACGACGCAGCGCCGCTCGCACGTCGGGCTCCACCGCCGCGGCGGCGACGAATAGCAGCTCGTCCCCGCCCTCAAGGGTGTCGTCGCCGTGCGGGACGATCACCCGGCTGCCACGCAGGATGGTGACCAGCGCGGCGTCGGCGGGCAACCGCAGCTGCCGTACTGGCACTCCGGCCAGGGGTGTGTCCGCCGGCAGCGTGACCTCGACCAGGTTCGCCTGCCCTTGCCGCAGGGTCATCAGCCGCACCAGGTCGCCGACGGAGACCGCTTCCCCGACCATCGCGGCGAGCATCCGCGGGGTCGACACGGCCACGTCTACCCCCCACGCTTCGGTGAACAGCCATTCGTTTCGTGGGTTGTTGACCCGGGCCACGACCCGGCGCACCGCGAACTCGGTCTTGGCCAGCAGCGAAACCACGAGGTTGACCTTGTCGTCGCCGGTCGCCGCGATGACCACGTCGGAGTGCTCCAGCCTGGCCGCCTCTAGCGAGGCCAGCTCGCAGGCGTCGGCGAGCATCCATTCGGCGTCCGCGACTTCGCGCGGGTCGAGCTGGTCGGGATCTCGTTCGATGAGCGTCACCTGGTGGCCGAACTCGAGCAGCTCGGTCGCGATGGATCGTCCCACCGCGCCCGCTCCGGCGATGGTCACGCGCATGGCTGCTCCCAGATCAGTTGAATTCAGGTTGGTGGAGTGGACTGGTTCACTCATGGGCGTCAACCGCGTGCGGGCGCGGTGGCTGCCGCGGTGGTCACGTCGGCGACAGTGCCGGAGACAGCGGCGGCATACACTTGGTCATCGGCCTGCACCACGGTGTGGTGGCTCGGCAACACCCCCGTCCCGAACCGGACGATGAAGGCGATCCGCGCGCCGGTGTGTTCCTCCAACTCGCGCACGGTGTGCCCGGCCCAGCTCTCGTGCAGCGGCAGCTGCAGCACCGCCACCTTGCCCGACGGGTCGTGCCACGCGGCCGCCACGCCCGCGGGCAGCAGCATCCGCAGGAAGCGATCAGTGGTCCAGGGCACGGTGGCCACGGTCGGGATGCCGAGTCGTTCGTAGACCGCGGCCCGCTTGGGGTCGTAAATCCTGGCGACGACGCGCGCCACCCCGAAGTTCTCTCGGGCGACCCGAGCGGCGATGATGTTCGAATTGTCACCGTTGGACACCGCCGCGAACGCCTCCGCCCGCTCGATCCCAGCCTCAATGAGCACCTGGCGGTCAAAGCCGGAGCCGCGAACGTGCCGGCCGAGAAAGTCGGCGCTGAGCCTGCGGAAGGCCTGCGGACTCTGGTCGATCACCGCCACGTCGTGGCCGAGACGTTCCAGCGCGAAGGCCAGGCCTGCACCCACCCGGCCACAACCCATGATCACGACGTGCACGCGGCCACTCCTGGGTCGATGGTTGCCGGGAAACCGTATCCTTGCTGGCGCCCTCGGTGCGCGTCGAGCCGGCTTAAGAGCCGTACGCTTCTCGCGTGCCAAAGTTCGTTGCCATTCCTGCGCCGCGCCGGGTTGACCGGCCATGACTCATCTGGAGCTCACTGTGGGACCGGTGGGTCATGGCGGGTTCTGTGTGGCCCGTCATGAGGGCCGGGTGGTGTTCGTCCGGCACGCGCTGCCCGGGGAGCGGGTCCAGGCGGTGGTGACCGAGGACTCTGGCGGATCCTACTGCCGGGCCGACGCGGTGGCGGTGCTCGAACCCGCGGCCGGCCGGGTGCCATCGCCCTGTCCGGCGTCGGGGCCCGGTGGTTGCGGTGGCTGCGACTTCCAGCACGTCGACCCGCGGGTGCAGCGTGAGCTCAAGGCGCAGGTGGTGACTGAGCAGTTGCGCAGGATCGCCGGGCTGGATGTCGAGGTGACCGTGCGGGAGCTGCCCGGCGGCTCGCTGGGCTGGCGCACCCGGACCCGGCTCGCGGTGGACGAGACGGGGCGGCCCGGTTTCCGGGTGCACCGCAGCCATACCGTACTGCCGGTGTCGGCCTGCCCGCTGGCGGTGCCCGGTTCCTTGGATCCGGTGCTGGCTCACCGGTGGCGGGCCAGTGATGAGCTGGAGGTGGTCGCCGGGTCTGCTCCTGAACACGCCCCAGAAGACGCTGCCGGGGTGCACGTGGCGCAGCTGCGTCCGGGTCGGCCGCCGAGGTGGCATCACGGCACCGGGCGAGTCGTGCGCCGCGCCGCCGGTCGACGCTGGGAGCTGTCCGCGCTCGGCTTCTGGCAGGTGCACCCGGCGGCGGCCGACGCGCTGGCCGCGCTGGTGGGGGAGTGGGCGGCCGCGCCGTGTGGGGGCACCGCTTGGGATCTTTACGGCGGGGTGGGGCTGTTCGCCTCGGTGCTGGCCGGTCAGGTCGGGCGCTCCGGCTCGGTGACCGTCGTGGAGGCATCCCGGCGGGCGGTGGTGGACGGGGCGGCGGCGCTCGCCGACCTGGCGCAGGTGCGCTTCGTCACCGGCCGGGTGTCCCGCGCGCTGGACCAGCTCCCGGGACACCCGGACGTGGTGGTGCTCGACCCACCCCGGTCCGGTGCCGGCCGTGAGGTGGCCTTGGCGGTGGCCAACCGCGGGCCCGCGCGCATCGTGCACGTGGCCTGTGATCCGGCGGCGCTGGCCCGCGACATCGCCGCCTACCTCGAGGGCGGTTACCGGCTGCTGGCGGTGTGGGCGCTGGACGCGTTCCCGATGACCCATCACGTCGAGTGCGTCGCTGTCTTGGCCCGCTGAGCCCGCAGCGTCGGCCTTGGTTTCCTCTTCGGCACGGCAACCGTCCCTTCGGCCTGCCGGGCTGGAGCTGCCGTCCACAGGCTGGCGGTCAACGTGGCGGTAGGCGTCGCGTCGATGAGCGACCGCGACCACGATGATCGTGCGCAGCCTGCGATCCCGACCGTCTACGGCCTGGAAGACCCCGTCGAGGGTGTGACGGCCTGGGTGTTCGCGCTCTCCGGTGGTCTGGGTCACGGCCTGATGCCAGCCCGAAACTGTCGGTGGTCACTGACAAGATGCGACCATGGAAGCTGTGCCGGAGCACGGAGGTGAGTGGCCATGGCCGTCGTCTTCGGGCTGCGCCGGGGCCGCTACGCGCCGGTGCGGCGGGTGGGTCCGGGCGAGCGGCTGCGGCTCGACGACCCTTGCGCCGTTGATGTCGACCTCGCGGCCGTGGCCACCGCCACCCGCCCGCCGCGCTCGACCTGACACTGTCGCGGCTCGGCGACGTCGGGTCACGATCCGATGCACGTTCATCTGCCGGGGAATCTTCTCTCCTAGACTGGGTGCCCGATGGTGGTCGCGAGCGAAGTGGGGGATCCGGTGACCTTGTTGCAGTCGGTACACAGTCCGAAGGACATCAAGCGCCTCGATATGGCCGCTCTGACGCGGTTAGCTGGTGAGATCCGCGGCTTTCTGGTCGAGAAGGTGTCCCGCACCGGAGGGCACCTGGGCCCGAACCTCGGCGCGGTGGAGCTCACTCTCGCGGTGCATCGAGTGTTCGACTCGCCACACGATCCGGTGATTTTTGACACCGGCCACCAGGCGTATGTGCACAAGATCGTCACTGGGCGAGCGGAGGGGTTCGACCGGTTGCGCAAGCGCGGTGGCCTGTCTGGCTACCCGTCCCGCGCCGAGAGTGATCATGACTGGGTGGAGTCCAGTCACGCCTCGGCCGCGCTGTCCTACGCCGACGGGCTGGCCAAGGCGTTCGCGCGGCGCGGATCCCGGCGGCATGTCGTCGTGGTGGTCGGTGACGGCGCGCTGACCGGGGGGATGTGCTGGGAGGCGCTCAACAACATCGCCGCCGGCAAGGACCGCTCGGTGGTCATCGTGGTCAACGACAACGGCCGTTCCTACTCGCCGACCATCGGCGGATTCGCCGAGCATCTCTCCAGGCTGCGGCTGGAGCCGAGCTATGAGCTGGTGCTGCGCACCGGCAAGCAGGCACTGGAGCGCACCCCGGTGGTGGGACGGGCGATCTATGCCGGTCTGCACGCGGCCAAGCGAGGCCTGAAGGACGCCCTGGCTCCGCAGGTCCTCTTCGAGGATCTCGGGCTGAAGTACCTGGGCCCGGTCGACGGCCACGACCTGCGCGCCATGGAGAGCGCGCTGCGCCGGGCCAAGGACTTCGGCGGGCCGGTGATCGTGCACGCGGTGACCCGCAAGGGCAACGGTTACCGACCCGCGGAAAACGACACGGCCGAGCTGATGCACCAGGTGAAGGTCATGGATCCCGGGACCGGGGCGCCGATCGCGCCGGTCGGCATCACCTGGACCAGTGTCTTCGCTGAGGAGCTGATCAGGCTGGCTGGTGAGCGCGAGGATCTGGTCGCGATCACCGCCGCGATGCCCGGCCCGACCGGTCTGGCCGCCTTCGCCCGGCGTTTCCCGGGCCGCTGCTTCGACGTCGGCATCGCCGAGCAGCATGCGGTCACCTCCGCGGCGGGGCTGGCCCTGGGTGGGCTGCACCCGGTGGTGTCGTTGTACTCGACGTTCCTCAACCGGGCGTTCGACCAGCTGCTGATGGACGTGGCGCTGCTGCGCGTCCCCGTCACCATCACCCTGGACCGGGCCGGTGTCACCGGTGATGACGGCGCTAGCCACAAC
Organism: Pseudonocardiaceae bacterium; assembly: GCA_050699655.1. Classification (GTDB taxonomy): domain Bacteria; phylum Actinomycetota; class Actinomycetes; order Mycobacteriales; family Pseudonocardiaceae. Next base: position 4,644 of record JBOHFJ010000116.1, on the reverse strand, counting down.
GGCATGTGGGACCTGTCGGTGCTGGGGATTGTGCCGGGAATCCGGGTGGCCGCACCCCGGGACGCCGCCACCCTGCGTGAGGAGCTGGCCGAGGCTGTCGCCGTGGCGGACGGACCGACCGCGGTGCGGTTCCCCAAGGGAGCCGTGATCGAGGCGGTACCGGCGCTGGAGCGTGTCGAGGGGGTGGACGTGCTGTTTCGGCCCGCCCTCGCGGACGGAGACGACGTGCTGCTGGTGGGTGTCGGTGTGTTCGCCGAGCTCGCCGTGGCGGCCGCCGGCCGGCTTGCTGACCGGGGCATCGGTGTCACTGTCGTCGACCCTCGCTGGGTGTTGCCGGTGCCTGCGGCGCTGGTGCGGATGGCCGCCCGGCACCGGCTGGTCGTCAGCGTGGAAGATGGCGGTCGTCACGGTGGTTTCGGCTGGTCATTGGCTGCCGCGCTGCGCGATGCTGAGATCGACGTGCCGTGTCGTGATCTCGGCATCCCGCAGCGGTTCCTCGAGCACGGCTCGCGCGATGAGGTGCTCACCGATCTCGGCCTGACCGCCCAGGGTGTCGCCAGGGCGGTCACCGGCTGGGTGGCTGGCGTGATCAGGACCATCGGCGAACCGGTCGCGGCCCACACCTCGGGTGGCACCGCATAGTTGCCGCTGCGGCCGTTGTCGTTGGGACAGCGAGGTTGTGGCACCGTTGGGGGGTGCGCATTCTGATCGTCGAGGACGAGCAGCCGCTGGCCGATGCGGTTGCGCGTGGCCTGCGCCTTGCGGGCATGGCTGTCGACGTCGCTTACGACGGCGACAGCGGGCATGAGAAGGCCGCCGTGACCCGATATGACGTTGTGGTGCTCGACCGCGACCTGCCTGGGATGTCGGGTGACCGGCTGTGCGCTGAGATCACCGGCTCCCGAGCGGTGACCCGAGTGCTGATGCTCACGGCCAGCGTCACCGTGTCCGATCGGGTGGCTGGGCTGTCCTTGGGAGCCGACGACTACCTGTCCAAGCCGTTCGCGTTCCCCGAGCTGGTGGCCCGGCTGCGCGCGCTGGGTCGCCGGGCCACACCAGCGGTGCCTCCGGTGCTCAGCGTCGGCGATGTGGTGCTCGATCCGTCCCGGCGCACCGTCCTCCGCTCCGGCACGCCGATCGAGCTCACTCGCAAGGAGTTCGGGGTGCTCGAGGTGCTGCTCTCCGCCGGCGGTGGGCTGGTCAGTAGTGAGGAGCTGCTGGAGCGGGTGTGGGACGAGAACGCCGATCCGTTCACCACAACGGTGCGGGTGACTGTGATGACCTTGCGAAAGAAGCTCGGTGAACCGGGCATCATCCAGACCGTGGTCGGGTCGGGTTACCGAGTGCCCAGCGCTGAGCTTGCGCCCGGCTGAGTGGCCGGTGCGGCCGCGCCGAGGACCGGGCTTGCGGGTCCGGCTCACGTTGCTCGCTACGGGGTTGTCGGCGGCGATGAGCGCCTTGCTGCTGTGGTTGGGCTGGTTGCTGGTCGGCAAGGTGGTCGCTGCGGTGCCGGACTTGCCGCCGGGCGCCACCGTGCGAGTCGATGGCGTGCCGGTGGCCGCCCGCCAGCTCGGGCACGTGCTGCAGGAAGCGGCCAGGCAGCGCGTGCTGCAGGCCGGGTCGGTGGCCTTCCTGCTCGCGGTGACCGCGACCGCGCTGCTGGCTTGGGTGCTCACCGGCCAGGTGCTGCGGCCGCTGCACGACGTGACGGCGACCGCGCGCCGGCTGTCCGCCGAGTCGCTGGACGCGCGGCTGCGGCTGCCGGGGCCGCGCGACGAGGTGGCCGAGCTCGCCGACACCTTCGACGCGATGCTCGACCGGCTGCAAGACGCGTTCTGCGCGCAGCGCCGATTCGTCGCGAACGCCAGCCACGAGCTGCGGACGCCGTTGACGGTCGTGCGCACCGAGGTGGAGGTCACGCTGGCGGATCCCGCCGCGGACACCGCTGAGCTGCGCCGAATGGCCACGGTGATCCGGGACGCCACGCTGCGCGCCCAGCAGTTGGTGGACGGCCTGTTGGTGCTGGCTCGGACTGAGGGTGGTGCGCTGGCGGTCCGGGAGCCGGCTGATCTGGCCAGCCTGGCGCGGACCGCACTGCGGATCGTCGCGCCCGAGGCCCGCGGCCGGGGCCTGCGGGTGAGCACCCGGATGACCTCGGCGCCCACGGTGGGCGACCCTGCGCTGCTGGAACGGGTGGTGGGCAACCTGGCGGAGAACGCGGTGCGGCACAATGTGAACGGCGGCTGGGTAGAGGTCCGGACGGCTGTGGTGGGGCCGTGGGCGACGCTGTGGGTCAGCAGTTCAGGCACCCTGGTCGCGCCTGAGGCGGTGACCGCACTGTTCGAGCCCTTCCATCGCGGCGGGGTTGCCCGGACCTCCCACGACGGAGCTGGATTGGGCCTGTCGATCGTTCACGCCGTGGTGGCCGCGCACGCTGGCGCAGTGCACGCCGAACCGGTCCCCGGAGGTGGGCTCTCCGTGACGGTGCACCTGCCTGCCAGGTAGGTGGCTCTTCAAGGACTGCCAACCCGGTCCACGGTAGCCCATAACCGCTACCGACCGTGGCGCACACGATGACGGTTGTCCACAGGAATAGTGGTTATCCACATCGCTGAGTGCCGCTGCTGGGCGTCGGGTTCACTGGGCGTCAAGCTGGCACTCATGCACGAGTGGTGGATTCCCCTACTGGAGTCAGACGGGCTGCTACTGCGCGAACGAGCGCTTACCGCCGTCGATCCTGATGACCTGTTGACGGCGTTGCGGTCTTGTCGGTTGCGGCGAATCCAACGTGGGATTTACCTGCCCAGACGGGTCGAGGCGACCCCGCCCGTGCTGGCGCGGGCCGCGCTGCTCAGTTCGGGCGTGGTCGGTGCGGTTCCCAGCCACCAGACTGCGGCTCGGGTGCACCAGATCGCAGTGCCAGAGCAAGACCGCGTGCAGCACGTGACGGTGACTCGACAGCAGCGTCGCCGCGATCGTCCCGACCTGCGCTTCCACACCCGATCCATCGGCTGCGGGGAGGTTGAGAGGCGCGAGGGTGTACCGGTGACTTCCGTCGCCCGTACGTTGGCTGACCTGGCGACGAGTTTGGAGCGACTGCGCGCGGTATGGGCGATCGACGACGCTCTGCGGCGACGCTTGTGCACTAAGGCAAATGTCATCGCCGTCATCGAGCGTTGGCGTGGTGGTGTCGGCTGCGTTACGGCCCGGGAACGGCTGGAAGAGGCCGACGGAGCGGCGGAGTCTATCCTCGAAACTGCGGGACGTCTTGTGTTACGTGATCGCGCGATTCCGTTGCCGATCCCGCAGTACCAGCTGCGGGCACCGGATGGCACGCTAGTGGCTCGGCTCGATGGTGCTTACTTGCGTGAGAAGGTGGCTCTGGAGTATGACGGCGCGGACCCGCACGGATTGCCTGAAGCCGTTTTCCGTGACCGTTGGCGGCAGAACGGCCTGCCTGAACTGGGCTGGGCTGTGCTCCGGTTCACGTGGTGGGACGTGATGCGCGATCCCGATGGGGTTGCTGAGATCGTGCAGCGCACTCTGCGTTGGCGAGCTGCATGACCGGAAAATCCTGTCGGGGCGGGCAGGGCTGCACCCCACGGAGCGTCAGCGGAGCCGGCGGCACCGAAGCTCCCGCACCGCACCGCCGCTCAGGGGCCCGTATTTAAATTAAATACTTTATATTGACAATTAGCGGACGCCCGCCTGTCTGGATTTTTAAGTCACGACTGTGTGACTTTTGACGATCTTCGCATGTCGCGCTCGTCGATTGCGGTTCATCGCGAGTAATTTTCGGGCATGCCGAATTGTTTCACTGTGACCGATGAGGATTTGTCCTTCTTTTTCGGGGAGGTTCTGCCTCATCTGGATGAGCGACAGCGAAGGATAATAACCGGCGCCGCGGCTCGCGCGTTGGGGCGCGGCGGGGTGAAGGCGGTGGCTGTTGCGTCGGGTTTGTCTTTGTCGACGGTCCAGCATGGAGCGCTGGCGGTGGACTCTGGGATTGAGCCGTCGGATCGAGTACGGGCGCCGGGCGCCGGGAGAAAACTGGCGGAGGAGTCCATGCCTGGCCTCGAGGATGCTCTGGACGATTTGGTGGAGCCCGGCAGCCGCGGGGATCCCGAATACGCGTTGCGGTGGACGACGAAATCGACTCGAAATCTCGCCGACGAGCTCACCGAACAGGGATTCTCGATCACCCATTCGGTGGTGGCCAAGCTGCTCGCCGCCATGGGGTACAGCTTGCGGGCGGCCAGCAAGTCCGCCGAGGGAAGTGATCATCCGGATCGGGATGCGCAGTTCCGGTACCTGGCTGATCTCGTCGAGCGGTTCCGGGCCGCGGGCGAGCCTGTGATCAGCGTAGACGCGAAGAAAAAAGAGCCTGCACCACGAAGCGCCTTGCCATATCCCTAGCGCAGCTAGGAGGAATTCGGAGGATCATTCCTGGGTCTAATGGCTTACCTTGATCCGAAAGGAAAATGGGGACAGTAGCATGCCAGTGAAGCAGTGGCCGTGTCCAGGTACTAAGGGAAACGTAAGTTTCAAGACTGTTATTCCTTCACGAGTGTGACGCGCTGATGTACCGGAGCTTGGGATCGCCGAAGAATCCTCGGACGATTCCGGGGGACTCCTTGAGTCGTT
>JBOHFJ010000115.1:0-13616 GCA_050699655.1 Pseudonocardiaceae bacterium | reverse complement strand
TTCGACTCGGTGCCGGACGGCGGCGATGCGTACCTGCTGAGCAACGTGCTCCACGACTGGGATGACGACCACGCGGTGCGGATCCTGCGCACGTGTCGGGCCGCGATGGCTTTCACCGCCCGCCTGCTGGTTGCTGAGACGGTGTTGCCGGAGGGTGCGGTGCCCTCGATGGGAAAACTGACCGATGTGGGGATGCTGGTCATGACCGCTGGTGGTCGCCAGCGCACCGAGGCGGAGTACCACGCGTTGTTCAGCCGTGCCGGGCTTCGACTGACCCGCATCGTGCCGAGCTCGTGCCCGGTCAGCCTCGTGGAGGCGGCCCCCGACGCGCGGACAGAAGGTGCTCAAGCATCCATGTGACCCCTCGCGGACCGACCGCAGGGTGCTCAAGCATCCATGAGACCGGTGAGCAGCACGTGCGAGGCGTTCGGGGCGGGGATCAGCGCAGGACTAGGCCATCCTCGGGATCGTGTGGTGGGCGTGGGTGCAGTGGTTGCGTCGGGTGGCCGATGGCGATCGCGCCCAGCGGCCGCCAGCCCGCCGGCAAAGCGAGCTCGGCGCGAACCAGCTCGGGGCAGAACAGCGTCGAGCCGACCCAGCACGAGCCCAGGCCCTCGGCGGCCAGCGCCACCAGCAGGCCCTGCACGGCGGCACCCGCGGCGACGGTGAACATCGCCTCCTCGGCGGCGCGGCGGCGCGCGTCGGGATAGGCGTGCGCGCCATCGGGCACGGCGCAGGGCACCAGCACCTCCGGCGCGTCGTGGAGCAGGTCCCCGCGCCGCACCCGGCGCTCGATGCGGTCCTCGGTCAGCCCATCGTGGCGCAGGTCGGCCCGCCACACCTGGGCCATCGCCTCGAGCAGCCGCCGCCGCAGGCTCCGGTCGGCCAGCCAGACGAACCGGACCGCCCGGGTGTGGTGTGGGGCCGGCGCGGTCAGCGCGACCCCCACCGCGCGGCGCAGCGCCGCCGGGTCCACCGGATCGGGGCGAAACGAGCGCACGGACCGGCGCAGCAGCACCGCATCGGCTCGGCCCTGGGCCTGTCCCTGGGCACGGCCTCGGTCGATCGCCTCGTCGGTGCCCAGCCAGAACAGATCGTCGGCCAGCGGGCGGATCAGGTCCGCCGCGCTGGTGCCGTCCTCTCGCGGCGACAACCCGCGCAGCACCGCGACCGGCACTCCAGCCAGCTTGCCTTTGACCAGGTCGGCTGCCCCCGCGATCTCGTCGGCGATGGCGACCTCGGTGACCGACAGCTCGTTGCCGTGCCGGTCGTGAGTACCCAGATAGCGGTGCAGCACGCCCAGCCCGGCGGCTCCGATCGCCGCGTCGGTCTGCCCGACGCGCCACGCCCGGCCCAGCGTGTCGGTGATCACCACCGCGACGTTGACGCCCAGCGCCCGCGCCAGCCCAGCCCGCAGCCGCGCGGCGCTGGCGTCCGGGTCGACCGGCAGCAACGCGATCTCGTGGGGATCCACATTGGAGTTGTCCACTCCCGCCGCGGCCTGCACCACACCCAGCGCGTTCTCGGTGATCAAGGTCCGACCCCGGCGGGCGAGTACCCGCCGGGCCTGCTCGGCGGCCAGCTTGCGGCGGGCCGTATCGCGAGCCGGTGGGTCGTTCGGCACGGTGACCAGTCGTCCCTCCACCTTGGACACTACCTTGCTGGTGACGACGACCACGTCGCCGTCGGCGAGCCAGGGCGCGGCGGTGACCAGCGCGCCGAGCAGGTCGTCCCCCGGTCGGAACTCGGGCAGCCCCCGCACCGGCCGAATGCGGACCTCACCCGGCGCGGCGTGATCGTTCAGCACTGGAGCCCGGCGAGGTTCAGGGCCGCGGTGGCCATCGCCGCGCTCGCCGCCACGTCCGTCATCAGCAGTGGGACTTCCCGCACCCGCACCCCGGGCACCGTCGCCCCGTCGCCGGGGTGCACCAGCCACCCGTCCAGGATCCCATCCGCGCGCCGTGTTCCGTAGTGCGCGGCGACCGCGCAGGCGTGGCGGTCCACCCCGATAGCGGTCAGGCAGGCGTCCGCCATTCCGCGCACCGCGCGGCCCCCGACGATCGGGGACAGCCCGATCACCGGCGCGGGTGCGCCGCGCAGCGCGCGGCGGATGCCCGGCACGGCCAGCACGGCGCCGATCGACACCACCGGATTGGACGGCGCGAGCAGTACGGCGTCCGCGCTGGCGATCGCCTCCAGTACCCCGGCGGCCGGCTCGGCGTCCTCGGCGCCGACCGACACGAACTCACGGGCCGGCAACTCCGCGCGGTGGCGGAGCCACCACTCCTGAAAGTGCATCGCGTTTGGAACACCGTCGGGATCAGTGACCACGACGTGGGTCTCGCAGCGATCATCGGTGGCCGGCAACAGCCGCACCCCGGGTCGCCACCGATCGCACAGCGCCGCGGTCACCGCGGACAGCGGCTGGCCGGCCCGCAGCATCCGGGTGCGAACCAGGTGTGTGGCGAGGTCCCGGTCGCCCAGACCGAACCAGTCCGCCTCGGCGCCGTAACTCGCCAGTTCCGCCGCGACCACCCAGGTCTCACCGGCGCGCCCCCAGCCGCGCTCGGCGTCGATTCCGCCACCGAGGGTGTACATGCAGGTGTCCAGATCTGGGCAGATCCGCAGCCCGTGCAACCAGATGTCGTCCCCAGTGTTGACCACCGCGGTGATCTCATGCACGCTGGGGGCTGAGTCGCCGGTGCCGAGGGCGGGGCCGAGGGCGGGGCCGAGGGCGGGGCCGAGGGCGGGGCCGAGGGCGGGGCCGAGGGCGGGGCCGAGGGCGGGGCCGAGGGCGAGCAGGCCCAGTGCGGCCTTCACCCCGAGCAGGAATTGAGCGCCACCCATGCCACCGGCCAGCACCACGACTTTCACGGACCGGCTACTCGTCGGCCGGGGGTTGGCCGTCGAACGTGGTCTGTACCTGTTCGAAGGTCTTGAAGCGCTCGGTGCCCGCGTAGGAACGGTAGGAGGCCCGATCGGCGCGGGTGAGCGGGGCGTCGTCGACGAAGGGAGCGAGCAGATTGCGGGGCCACAGCCGGCGCGAGCGCACCGCGTTGATCTCCGCGCAGAACACCACGATGATCGCCTGCACGTACAACCAGGCCAGCAACCCCAGAACTAGCCCGAACACCCCATAGATTTGCGAGGCACCAGCGAGCTCGCGACTGACGAACAACGCGCCCACGGTCTGCAGCACCTGGATGGCGACCCCGGCGCTGACCGCACCGGGCAGCAGGTCGGACAGCGGGATGTCCCGAGCGCTCAGTACCCGAAAGCCGAACAGGAACGCGCCCACGTTGACCAGTGTCGAGGCGACGATCGCGGCCAAGGGCACCTCGGCACCCAAGCCGTAGCCAGCGGCCACCGGGCCGAGCACGGCCAGCGCGGTGGTGAGCAGAACGACTGTCGCGATCAGGAGGAACAGCGCCAGGCCGCGCAGGCGGGACAGCACCGCGTCGGGGCGGGCATAGCGTGGCACGGCCCATACCCGGTTCAACGCCATCTGGATGGCCACCGTGACGCCCAGGCCGCCGTAGAGCGCACCGAGGATGCCCAGGAGCACACCCACGCCGCTGCCGTGGATCGAGCTGACGTTCTGCTGCAGTTGCGGCCCGACGATCGGGAAGTTCTTCAGCACCGAGCCGAGCAGTGCCTGCTGCAGGGCGGGATCCCGGTGCAGCGTGTAGCCCAGCACACTGACCATCAAGAGCAGCCCGGGAAACAGCGAGACGAAACCGTAGTAGCTGATCAGGACGGCGAGATAGCCGCCCTGATCGTCGATGAACTTGTAGACCACCGCCAACGGGAAGCCCACCCAGGTGTGACGCCGCTGGAAGCGGTCCAGCCTGGCCGTTACATCCATCCCACACCCTCAGCCATCCTCAGCGCCAGAACAGGAGCTCTTGGAAGCCGGTGATCGCCGCCTCCCGGTCGCCACCGAGCACGTCGAAGACCGCGAAGCTGGCGCCGAACAGTGCATTCCCCACCGACGGCACGCCGATGATCAGCACGAAGAGCAGCAAGGGGGCATACCAACCGAGGCTACCGGCGAATCGGCGAGCCTGCGCCGGCAGGTAGGGCTCCAGGACACCGAACCCGTCCAGACCCGGCACCGGCAGGATGTTGAGCACGAACGCGAGCACCTGCACCAGCGCCAGGCAGGACAGGCCGGCGGCGAGCCCCGCTGGGAGCCTGCTGTTGGCGACCACAATGGTCAGTGCCGCCCCGACCACTAGATTGGTCAGCGGGCCGGCCAGCGACACCGCTGAGGCGACCGCTCGTGAGCGCAGCGCGCCCCGGTTGATCCACACCGCGCCGCCCGGCAGCGGGATTCCGCCCAGGGCCAGCAGCACCATCGGGAGCACCAGCGACATCACCGGGTCGGTGTAGCGCCTGATGTCGAGGGTGAGGTACCCCTTGGCGCGCACCGACCGGTCGCCGCCCCGGTAGGCCGTCAGAGCGTGACCGAACTCGTGCAGGCACAGCGCGACCGCCCAACCGCCGAGGATTAGCGTCACGATGCCGGCGGTGCGGGCCGCGCCGGTGCTCAGCGCGGCGAGCGCGCCGCCGGCCACCGTGCACGCGACCAGCAGCAGGAACAGCGGGCTGGGACCCCGACCGGTGGTGCGCACGGGTGCAGCGTGTCACAGCCGGCCCCCCACGCGCCGCACTCGCCGCATTCTTGGGGGAAGCACCGGCTACACGGCGTGTTAACGGCGACACGCTGGGTAGGTGCCGTGGCGAGGCTAGGGAACTTGCATCTCTGCTGACAGAGGTGTAATCACAGCGTTGTGATTCTCCGGTTCACGGTCCGGGGAGGCGGCGAGCCGGGGAGGAACTCTATGGCGAGGAGGGCCCAGCGCCATGGATGAGAGCGCCATGGATGAGATGGACATCAGCTGGCCCGTGAATGATCTGCCGGGCGAGGGGGGCGAGCAGTGGAACGGCTGGGCGCTGCCTGGTGCGCTCGATCAGCAGGACTGGCAGGAGCGCGCGTTGTGCGCCCAGACCGATCCGGAAGCGTTCTTCCCTGAGAAGGGCGGGTCGACGCGCGAAGCGAAGCGGATTTGCGCTGGCTGTGAGGTCCGGGCCGAGTGCCTTGAGTACGCCTTGGCGTTCGACGAGCGGTTTGGCATTTGGGGCGGGCTCTCGGAGCGGGAGCGCCGCAAGCTCAAACGCGACGTGAGCTGACTCCAGCCCGCTGCCCGGAGGCCGGGTCGACCACCCGGGAACGTTACCGTGAACCCCCACCACGCCCGATCAACGGTAATGAAAAGATCAACGGGGATGACAGGGAGGAGTCGGCGTGTCGCCCAGAGTCCCAACGGAGCGGGAGCCAGCGGCGCAGGCCAGCGCGCGCGCGCGGCCTCGTCCCTCGCCGCTGCCGCGGCATTCTGACCCCCAGGACGCGCCGGTCGCTGCCCATGGTGGCTCCTTCGGCGTGCTGACGGGTGACGACGTCGGAATCGGAACCCGCGCCCGGGCCTTCCTGCTTTCCGCGCCGGTGGTGCTGACCGCGGTGATGACGGTGCTCGCCGCGGCGATCAACCGTCACCGGCTGGCGCTGGACTTGGCCGGTGGCCGGCTGCTTCCGGTGCAGAGCCTGGGCCAGACCTGGTCGTCCTACCTGTCTTCCTGGCACCCGGTCGGTGGTGGGAGCGCGGCACCCGCGCCGGCCGCGCTGGCCGTGCTTGGCGTGCTCGGCTTGCCGCTGGGCTCGCCCGCCGCCGCGGTGTCGCTGCTGCTGCTCGCCGCGTTGCCGCTGGCCGCCCTGTCCGCCTACCGGGCGAGTCGGGCGCTTCCGGTCAGCCGGGAGCGCCGTGCGCTGGCCGCCGCGGGTTACGCGTTGCTCCCGCCCGCCATCGCCGCGCTGGCGCAGGGCCGTCTGGATGTCGTGATCGCCTATCTGTTGCTGCCCCTAGTGCTCGCGGGTGTCGTTTCGGTGCTGGGCGTTTCGGTGTTGGGCGCCCAACCGGATGGGCGCCCAGCCGGCTGGCTGTCCACCGCCACCGCCACCGCTGTGGGAATCGCCGTCCTCGGCGCGTTCACCCCGCTGGTGCACCTGATGGTGCTGGCGGTGGTTCTGGTTGGCTTTGTGGTGGTTCCGGCTCCCCGGATGAGCACGGCGCGCCGCGCGACGGGGTTGTTCGCGGTGGTGCTCCTGCCGCTGGGGCTGCTCATCCCGTGGCCGGCGGTGGTGATTCAACGCCCCGCGGTGCTGCTGCACGGCGTGGGCGCGGTGGTGCCCGAGCAGGTGCCCGGCTGGCTGCGGCTGCTCTGTCTGGATCCCGGGGGTTCTGGCGCGGCGCCGTGGGTGGGCCTGGTCGTGGTCGTGGCGGCAGTGATTGCCCTGGTCACCCGGCCATCCTGGTCGATGCTGGCGGGCCTTGGATTGACGCTACTGGGTGGCGTTGTGGTGATGCTGCTGATCCGGTTGCCGATGTGGCCGCTGGCCGGCGGTGACCCACGGCCGGGTTTCACCGGCGGTGCGCTGCTGTTCGCTGGCTGCGGGTTGCTCTGGATCGTGTTGCTGGCCGGTCGTGGCCCAGCTCCGACTCGGCGCTGGGCTATTCCGACCGGGTGGATGGGGGTGGCCGCGTGGATGGGGGTGGCCGCGCTGTCGGGCTCAGCCCTGGCGCTGGGTTCCAACGGACCGCTCACCGCGGGCTCCCCAGCGGGCTTGCCGGTGTTGGCGCCCTCGCTTGTCGCTGAGCTGGCCCGAGCTGACACATCCGTGCTAGTCGTCGGCCCCCCCGGTGAGCCAATCCGGCTGACTCGGTCGCGCACCGCGCGCTTCGGGGACGATGACATCGCCCCGCTGCGTGTCACCGAGTTGCGTTTGCAGCGGGTGGCCGCCGCGCTGCGGGCCGGGCAGCCGGGCGAGACCTCCGCCGCGATCGCCGACGTGGCCGCCATCGGCGTGCAATTCGTGGTGCTGCCCACCGCTGAGCAGGGTGCCCGAGCCCTCGCCGCCGCCGGAGCTCTCGCGCGGCCCGCGCCCCCGACCGCGGACGGTCGAGCGGTGCTGCGGGTGGTGCGACCGGTTCCGGGCGCGGAACTGCTCGGTCCCGCGCTGGCCGAGCAGGCGCGCAGCGGGGCGGCCCCTCCCATTGAGCCTGGAGTCAGTGGGGTGCTGGCCCCGGCCCAGCCACCTCGACTGGCGGTGCGAGTCGCGCCTGGAGCGGAGGGAAGGTTGCTGGTGGTCTCGGCCAACGACGAGCCAGGCTGGTTGGCCAGCGTGGATGGTCGGCCGGTGCCGGTGGTACGCGGGTGGGGCCACCAGGTCGCGATCCCGGTCGGGGGCAGGTCGGCTGAGGTTCGAGTGGTTCGCTCAGAAGTCCCCCGGACCGTGCTTCTGCTCGTCCAGTCCGCGTTGCTGCTGCTGGTTGTCGGCACTGCGGTGCCGTCTCGGCGACGCGCGAACAGGTAGCGCGTGCGGCTGCTCAGCCAGCTTCCCCGGGTCCGTCGATGACGTCCGGATTGAGTCCCAGGTAGTTCGCCACTTGCTCGACCAGCACCTCGTGCACTAGGTCAGAGAGGTCAACGCCGTCGTGCGCTCGGGTCTCCAGCGGTCGCCGGTAGAGCACAATGCGGGCTCGGGTCGGCATGCCAGCGTGATTCACCCCAGCTGGAACCAGGCGGGCCAGCGGGACGTTGCCGTCTTCCACCACGTCGTTACCCCAGCGCACCGTACTCGGATCGCAATCAGTGATCTCTGGCACCTCGTCGACCGCGACGTCGAGGCGGTCGAGCTCGGCGTGCCAGCGCTCGTCGATCGGTTCGAGGGCGCCCAGGACGATCGCGTCGAATCGCTCTGAGCGGCTGCGCGCCGCGGGCAGCGTGGCGGGGAACAGCAACCCCCGGACGCCGCGGCCGCGCCGGTCCCGGCGCATGCGCGGCCGAGACCAGGCTGACCGGGTGACCGCCATCGAATGAGTCTACCCGCCGCGCGCCTACCGCGCTCGGTGGCAGCGGCGCGCTATGGTCCCGGCTGTGCGCAGCACGCGGCGGTGTTCGAGAACTGGGTGCACCAACCCGGCGGTTGCCACGCTCACCTTTGCCTACGCCGACTCCACCGCTGTGGTGGGTCCGTTGGCCACGTCCAGCGAGCCGCACTCCTACGACTTGTGCGAGCGGCACGCACTGGGACTGACCGCCCCTCGAGGCTGGGACGTCGTGCGTCACGACGGTGAGCTCGTCGAGCCGGAACCCTCGGTGGACGATCTCACCGCGCTCGCCGAAGCCGTACGTGAGGCCGGCCGCATGGACCGCCCCGCCACCCCCCCCACCCGACACCTCCGAATCCTCCCCACCCCAAACCGCGACTGACCGCATTCAGCGGGCTCAGCGGGGTAAAGACGGGTCGGATAACCCCGCTGAGCCCGCTGAATGTCCGCTTGCGGATAGGGTTGTGGTGGGAGGGGTTGGTGGAGAGGAGAGTGTGTGGTTGATCTTTCTGCGATCTTCAAGGCTTACGACATTCGGGGTGTCGTGGGGGAACATCTGGACGCGGCGGTGGTGCGCGATGTTGGCGCCGCCTTTGCGGACTTCGTGGTCGGCGCCGACGGTTCGACCGGCCCGCGGACGGTGATCGTCGGGCACGACATGCGGGACTCCTCGCCCGGCCTGGCCGCCGCCTTCGCCAGCGGTGTGACGGGTCGCGGCCCCGACGTCATCTCGATCGGCTTGGCCAGCACCGACATGCTCTACTTCGCCTCCGGGCGGCTCGGGTTGCCAGGCGCGATGTTCACCGCAAGCCACAATCCAGCCCGCTACAACGGCATCAAGCTCTGCCGGGCCGGCGCGGCTCCGGTCGGCCAGGACAGCGGGCTGGCGGAGATCCGAGTCGCGGTTGAGCGTGGCATCGGACTGGGACCGGGCGGTGGCGTGGTCACCGAGCGGAACATGCTCACCGACTACGCGAGCTACCTGCGCTCGCTGGTGGACTTGGCGGGGATCCGACCGTTGCGGGTCGTGGTGGATGCCGGTAACGGGATGGGTGGCTACACCGTGCCCGCGGTGGTCGAAGGACTGCCCCTGCACGTCATTCCGCTGTACTTCGAGCTGGACGGGACTTTCCCGAATCACGAGGCAAACCCGCTGGATCCGGCGAACCTGGTGGACCTGCAGGCCGCCGTGCGCGAGCATGGCGCCGATCTGGGACTGGCCTTGGATGGCGACGCCGACCGCTGCTTCGTGATCGACGAGCGGGGGAAACCGGTGAGCCCCAGCGCGATCACCGCGTTGGTCGCCACCCGGGAGCTGGCCACCGATCCTGGTGCCGCGGTGATCTACAACTTGATCACCTCGCGGGCTGTTCCGGAGATCGTTGCCGAGCACGGCGGGCGGCCGGTGCGCACCCGGGTCGGCCACTCGTTCGTCAAGCGGCGCATGGCGGAAACCGGAGCGATCTTCGGCGGTGAGCATTCCGCGCATTACTACTTCCGTAGTTTCTGGCACGCCGACTCGGGGATGCTCGCCGCGCTGCACGTGCTTGCGGCACTCGGTCGCCAGCAGCGCCCCGCCTCGGCGCTGCTGGCGCAGTTCAGCCGCTACGCGGCGTCTGGTGAGATCAACTCCACGGTCGTCGACCAGCGGGGCAGGATGGAGGTGGTGCGGGAGCGGTTCGCGGCGCGTGAGGCTGTCGAGCTCGACGAGCTTGACGGTCTCACCGTACGGTGCTCTGACGGGTCGTGGTTCAACCTGCGCCCGTCGAACACTGAGCCGCTGCTGCGCCTGAACGTCGAGGCGCGCGACGCCGCGGCGGTCGAGGTATTGCGCGACGAGGTGCTGGCGCTGGTGCGCGGCACCTGAGGAGCCTGAGGAGGAGGACAGACGATGGCCCTGGAGCTGGACGCCGCGCTGCGGGCGATCTTGGCGTGCCCGTGCCCGGCGCATGCCACGCTACGCAGCGGCACCGCCGCTGATCCCGAGGCTGCCGCGCTGACCTGCGCGGTGTGCGGGCGCAGCTTCCCGGTGATCGATGGCATCCCGGTGCTGCTGCTGGACGAGGCACTGCCTGGAACCGGCCCGCACCCCGATGGCAGTGGGCTGGGCGCGGAGTGACCCAACCCGACCGCGGCCACCTTCCCGCCAGTCTGGGTGACAGCGCTGACTTGCTCGATGACCCCGGGCTCCTGGAAGCCACCGACACCGGTGGGTTGCTCCGCGCCGCGGCGAGCGCCGGCGCTCAAGTGCGCTCCACTGCCTCGGCCGCGTGGGAGGCGGGCCTGCTGCGGCTGGCCGGGGAACGACCGCGGGCGCTGGTGCTGCTGACCCGGCCAGGTGCGGCGCTGGCCGCCGCACCGCTGCTGCTCGCCCTGCTCGGAGCGTCCTGCCCGGTCCCGGTTCTGACGGCGCGGACGATCCCGATGTGGGTGGGCGCGCTGGATGTCGTACTGGTCAACACCACCGATCCCGGTGATCGGGAACTGGCGGAGGGGCTCGACCGCGCGGTCCGCCGAGGAACTCAGGTGGTGCTCACCGCGCCCGCCGAGGGCCCGGTGGCGGCCGCGGTCGCGGGTCGATCGGTACTGCTGGTGCCCCGGATCGAGGTGCCGCCGGGTCTGACGCTGCCGCGCGCCCTGACCGCCGGTCTGTTGCTGCTGGACACTCTGGGCTTGCTGGCCACCGACGTCGAGGCGCTGGCCGGCGAGCTGGACCGGGAAGCTGAGCGTGATCACGTCGCTCATGAGTCGTTGGTCAACCCCGCCAAGTCCTTGGCGTTGCGGCTGACCGCGCGAACCCCGTTGCTGTGGGGCACCGACCCAGTGGCCACCGCCGTGGCCGGGCACTGCGCCGGGGCGCTCGCCGCGCACGCGGGGGTGGTGGCGCATGCCGCGGGATTCCTTACGGCGGCGGCGCTGCCGGTGCTGCGCCAGGCGGCAACCCGCGCTGGTGGTGCCGCCGACGTCTTTGCTGATCCCTTCGACGATGTGGCACCGCGCGGTGGTGTACTGGCGCTGCGGCCAGTGCTGCTCGGTGTACTCGGTGATCCCCGCGACGAGCCTGAGCGCGCCGCTGCGATGGAGGCGTTGCCGGGCGCTGATGTGGTGACCGTCGACGAGGAGCTGATGGTGCGCCAGGGCGAGCCGGGTGCCGCCGCCTGCGCCGCGGCGGTGCTGGCCCTACGGTTCGACTTCGCCGCGCTGTACCTCGGGCTGAGTCGTGGCGTGTTGGGGGCCCCGGGCTGGCTCGGCTCGGCTGGGCCGGCCATCGGATGAACCCGGCCATCGGATGACTGACCCGGGTGGTGAGGGAGGGACAGTGGAGTTGTTGCGCAACGCGGTGCGGCCTTACGCGTGGGGGTCCCGGACCGCGATCGCGGAGCTGCTTGGCGGCCCGGTCCCGGCCCCGCACCCGCAGGCGGAGCTGTGGCTTGGCGCGCACCCGGCGGCACCGTCGGTGCTGCTGCACGCCGACGGTGCCCAGACCTCCCTGCTGGACGCTCTGCGCGCCGACCCGGATCGCCACCTCGGGACCCGCTGCGCGCAGCGTTGGGGTGGTCAGTTGCCCTTTCTGCTCAAGGTGCTCGCCGCCGAGGAGCCGCTCAGCCTACAGGCCCACCCGTCCGCCGCGCAGGCCGCTGAGGGATTCGCCCGGGAAGAAGCGCGGGGAATCCCCCGGGACGCCCTGGAACGCAACTACTCCGACCCCAGCCACAAACCTGAGCTGATCTGCGCGCTTACCGAGCTCCACGCGCTGGCCGGTTTCCGCGATCCAGCGCGCACCGTCGAGTTGCTCGCCGCGCTGAACGTGCCGGCGCTGGAACCCTACCGCGCGATGCTCGCGGCCGAGCCGAATGCCGACGGGCTGCGCACCCTGTTCACCACCTGGATCACGATGCCCGAACCAGTGGTGAAAGCTGTGCTGCCCTGCACCCTGGATGCCTGCGTTGCGCTGCTGCGCCGAGACGGCGTGCCCGGAGATTTTGGGCACCCTCGCGGTAGCGATTTTCGACACCCTCGCGGTAGCGATTATCGGCACCCTCGCGGTAGCGATTATCGACAAGAGTGCCGGGTTTTTCTGGAGCTGGCCGAGACGTATCCCGGCGACGTCGGGGTGCTGGCGGCCTTGCTGCTCAACCACGTCGTGTTGGCGTCGGGAGACGCGATGTACCTCCCGGCTGGCAACTTGCACAGTTACCTGCGGGGCACCGCTGTGGAGATCAGCGCCAATTCGGACAACGTGCTGCGCGGTGGGCTGACCGCCAAGCACATCGACGTTCCAGAGTTGTTGCGGATACTGGACTTCTCCCACAGTGAGCTGCCGGTGCAGCGCGGGGAACGGGTTGGGCCGCAGGAGACCGCGTATCGCACCCCGGCCGAGGAGTTCCAGCTGAGCCGGCTCGAGTGGGCCGAGGGCGAGTTGACGCCGGTCCCGCTGCGCAGCTCCGGGCCGCAAATCTTGCTGTGCACCCTGGGGTCGGCGGAGTTGTGTTCCCGGGACGGCGCCCGCGTCAGGTTGCCTCGAGGCGGATCTGTCTGGCTGCCCGCCGCCGACCCCGAGATCACCGTGCACCCAACCACCACCCCCCTCCAATTCTTCCGTGCCCTACCCGGGTTCGGGCCCCCGTTCAGAGCCGAATAGCGCCAGAAATTGATCTTGTGGTAGATCGTCGGCGATGGCAATCGCTTGTAGGCTCGCCGGTGTGGCGGGCGGGCAGCGCGAGGAGGCGCCGGGGGTGTCAGTGGGCGGCGGGACTACGGTGATCATCGCGGCGTTGCTGGCCAACGCCGGTATCGCGGTGGCGAAGTTTATCGGGTTTCTGATCACCGGCTCGTCGTCGCTGCTGGCCGAGGCGGTGCACTCGGTGGCCGACACCGCCAACGAGGGTCTGCTGCTGATCGGGCGCCGCAGCGCCCGGCGCGCGGCTACTCCCCAGCACCCGTTCGGCCACGGTCGGGACCGCTACTTCTACTCCTTCGTGGTGGCGCTGCTGCTGTTCAGCCTCGGTTCGGTGTTCGCGCTCTCGGAGGGCGCCCACAAGCTGTACCACCACGAAACGATCAGCTCACCACTGGTCGGGGTGGGGATCCTGGCGGTGGCGAGCGTGCTGGAGAGCCTGAGCTTCCGCACCGCGATCCGGGAATCCCGGCCGCTCAAGGGCAACGGGAGCTGGTGGCGGTTCATCAAGCGGTCCACGAACCCGGAGCTTCCGGTGGTGCTGCTGGAGGATGCCGGCGCGCTGCTCGGGCTGCTGCTGGCCTTCGGCGGCGTGGGGCTGTCGGTGCTCACCGGGGACACGATCTGGGACGCGATCGGCACGCTGGGTATCGGCGTGCTGCTTGGCGTCATCTCGATCATCCTCATCGTGGAAACCAAGAGCCTGCTGATCGGGGAGGGGTCCGGCCCGGAGGAGTTGCGCGCCATCAGTGCCGCGATGGTGGGGCGCGGCGTGGACCGGGTGATCCACCTCAAGACCCAGTACCTCGGCCCGGGCGAGCTGCTGGTCGCCGCGAAAATCGCGGTGCCGGCCAGTATGTCCACCGCTGAGGTCGCCCGGGTCATCGACGAGGCCGAGGCGCGGGTCCGCGGCGCGGTCCCCGCCGCGCGGGTCATCTACCTGGAGCCAGACCTGGACCGCACTCCCGCGAGCACCAGCTGAGCGGTAC
>JBOHFJ010000114.1:0-13621 GCA_050699655.1 Pseudonocardiaceae bacterium | reverse complement strand
ACGCTGAGCATCGGTCGTACCTTCCCGACCGGCGTTGCCGCGCCGATCTTGCTTGAGAACCTCAGGATGATCGGGAGGGTACGACCCTCCGTTGATCTTTCTCATCCACAGGTTTCAAGTATTGCTCTTGTCCATCACGAGAGGTGTTCTGTGCCAGACTGGCCTGGTGACGTCCTTATTGGACGACGCCGACGTGCGGACGTTGGCGAGAGGCGATCCGCGGGGGTTCGTCGAGGGTCGGCCCGGGCTGTTCGTCATCGACGAGATCCGGCGAGCACCCGAGCTCCTGCTGGCGATCAAGGTCACCGTCGATCGTCAGCCCCAACTGGGCCGCTTCCTGATCACCGGCTCGTCGCAGCTCAGCGCCAACCGGGCGGTGTCAGAAACGCTCGCGGGCCGATCCAGTGAGCTAGACAAGCGGAGCTATCTGGAGCTGGCACTGGCCGGCGGTTACCCCGAAGCACGCGCCCGCGAAGGAGCGCGGCGACGAGCATGGTTCGGCGCGTATGTCCAGACGGTGATCGAGCGGGAAGCGCCCGGAATCTCCGCCTCGCCACGGACAGCGGACCTACCCCGCCTGCTGCGGCTCATCGCCACCCGCCACGCCGGGGTCCTCAACGCCAGCGACCTGGCGGCCGACGCCCAACTGCCGAGGACCAGCGTGCTGCGCTATCTGAACACCCTGGAGGCGCTCTTCCTCATCGTGCGGATCCCGGCATGGGCGACCAACCTCAGTCAGCGAGAGATCCGGGCACCCAAGGTGTACCTGACGGATCCGGGCCTGGCGGGCTACCTTCGCCGAGCCGAGGTCGCCACGTTGCTCCGGCCCGAACTCGCCCTCGGCGCGGACGGCCCGATCATCGAAGGCTTCGTGCTCACCGAATTACTGCGCCAGGCCAGCGCGGCATCGGATCCGCCGGAACTCGCCCATTACCGCGACCGGGACACCGCAGAGATCGACATCCTCGTCGAAAGCCCTGACGGCAGGGTAGCGGCCATTGAGGTCAAAGCCGGCCCCGGCGCGACGACGGCGGCGGTGCGCAACCTGGCCGCACTGCGCGATCGGCTCGGCACGCGCTTCGTCGTCGGTGTCGTGCTGCACAGCGGACCGGACGGCACGCGGCTCGGCGACCGCATCATCAGCCTCCCGGTCAGCGCACTGTGGTCCTGACCAACTGTGGTCCTGACCAGCTGACCTGCCGGCGAGTGGCGTCGTAGTCTGGCGGGCAGACCACCCTGGGAGTACAATTTGTTGTACGTACACCTGAGGAGTGCCGGTGAAGACGATGAGCTATTCCGAGTCGCGCGCGCGCTACGCGGAGACGCTCGACTCCGTGGTCGACGACCGCGAGGAGGTCGTCATCACGCGGGCCGGCCATGAGCCGGTCGTGATCGTTTCTCTGGACGACTACCAATCTCTCAAGGAGATGGCGTACCTGGCTCGCAGCCCAGCGAACGCGCGCCGGCTGCTTGCCTCGATCGACCGGCTCGAGTCAGGCTCGGGCACCACCCATGATCTCATCGAGTGAAGCTGGTCTGGGACGAGCTCGCCTGGGAGGACTACCTGTGGTGGCAGGCGCAGGACCGCAAGGTGGCGCGCCGGATCAACGCGCTTATCCAGGACATCCTCCGCGACGGCAACGAAGGGATCGGCAAGCCGGAGGCGCTGCGGCACGCGTTTCAGGGTTACTGGTCGCGCCGCATCACCGATGAGCACCGGTTGGTGTACCGGATCGTGGAAGACGAGATCCGGATCGCCGCATGCCGATACCACTACAGTCACTGATCGCGCGGAGTTCGTGGTTCACCAGCTCGATGTCGAAGGCGGCCGGATCGAACTCGCGGGCGCACCCCAAGCCCAGCCACCGCACCATGTCGTCGTGCTCCTCGTCGCCCGGATCGGCGAGAACCTCCCGGAGATGCGCATAGCCCGGCGGCCCGCCGCAGTCCTCCGGCGGACAGGCGCCGCCGCCGCCGATGCATCGGGGGTAACTCTCGCCCGGCTGAGCCGCCCCGAGCGCCTCAATGACGATCTCGTGCTCCCAGTCGTCGCCAAAGTCGTAGGTGTAGCTGATGGCGCCGCGGTCTAAGTCCAGGTCACCGAGCCGCACTGAGCGCTCGTCGGTGAACTCGAGTTCCGGGTCCGGCGGGCCGTACGTGCGGTTGCCGTCGGTGAAGCTGTGCAGATGACAGTTCCGCCAGCCCATCGCGGTCTGGATCACGTCGTGCAGCCTGCTCAGCGGCATGGTGGCTGGGATCAGCAGCCGCCGCCACACAAGGGGATCCGTCACCTCGGCCAGCGTGACGGTGATCTGGTGGATGGGATCGCCGGGCTCGGGCTCCCCCCGCAGGCGACGGGTCCCGCGCCGGCCAGCCGCGGTCAGTTCGGCGGAGTCCTCGGTCAGCGTCACCACACCCAGCCGGGTCAGCGTGCCCAGCGTGCGCCGAACATCGCGGTCGTTCATGCGACGGGCCGTGGTCAGCTGTATGTCGGTGGCGTCATCAAGCACGTAGGGCGCCGTCACGGTGTGCCACACCAGATCGCACAGCTCGTCCAGGCCGACCGCGCCGTCGCGGCTATACAGCGCGGAGCGCAGCGCAGCGAAGCCGGCAGCGAACTCCCTGCGCAGAAACGACTCGCTCCATCCCGAGGGCAGAAACGCCGGGCCGAGCCGGCCGACCACCTCGAACAACGCCATCCACAGTTCCACCGGGCGCTCGAGCAGCGCGGTGGTCTTCTTGACCGGCACCAGCCGACCGCGCACGACCCGTACCAGCCGCGCCGCCTTGGCCCACTCCACGATCAGGCTCAGACCCAGCAGCTCCACACTCGACTTGGTCTTGAACACCCGCTCACCGATCGCGGGATCGAGCTCGTCCCCGGTACCCAACCGCTCGATGAGAACCCTGGCATCGGCCAGGGTGAGCGCTCCCGTCTGGGTGAGCTTACGACCGCCCCCGACCCACCTGACGAAATCCACCACCTGCCCGACCAGCACGGACTCCGCAGCGGTCACAGGTGCCGAACTCGTCATCCTCGTCTCCCTCCGACACCAACCGACTGCCCGGCCACGAGGCCGTGACAGACCGTACCCGTTGCCGTCACCGGCCGCTCCAGCGGAAAGGCGCCGTCGAAAGGTCTGCGACGATACGGGGCACAACCGGTGAGGGGAGCCTGATGAAAGACCAACCCGGACTGTTCGAGCTGGCCAGTCTCGACGTAGCGGCCCCGGCACGCTCGGGACGCGGCCGGGCGCGGGAGACCTACGCACGAACCGTTGTCGCCGATGTGACGATCCAGAACCGCGACACGTTGCGGACGGCGGCGTTGCGGGCGTTCAGCGGTGGGATTGTCTTGCTCGATTTACCCTCCGACGAGCCGGATGATCTGCCGGATACACAGGAGGAGATCGCCACCAGCGATGCGGCCGCGGTGCAGTGGTGCCTCGAACCTACTACCGGCATGGAGCTGCTGCTCGAGTCCGGAGTGGTCCGGATCCTGTCGATCGCCATGGGCTGCGATGAGGTCGAACCCGAACCGAAGTCGGGTGCCGCCACCCAGGTTCGAGCGTGGTGGACCATCACCGTGCGGATCGGCGATGCCGCTGCCGCGCGGGAGCTGGCGCTGGCGGCCTGCCCGGTCACCGATGCGGAGGCTCGCGCGGAGATCGAGCGCAGCTTCTCAGCGGTGTGGCATTGGACGGCGCCACCCTATGCGCCGATGGCCGGGATTGCGGGTGTCACATGGGCACCGATCAGCGTCACCGTCGAGCAGATCCTGGCCCGGCGGTCACGTTCGGAGCAGTAAAACGAGAGCAACTGCCGTTACATCACGACACACCATGTGATCACAATCCCAGGTAGAGGCGGACCGCATCCTCCAGGTGGGCCAGCTCCCCCGCAGCGAGCCGCCCACGGCGCTGCTGCAGCCGGGTCCGGCTCAGCGTGTGTAGGTCGGTGGCGTTCACGTACGACTCTGGGTAGCGCGTGAGGCCGGCATTCAACCTGACGTGGGTGCTGGGGGGACCGGCCGTGCCGGTCACGACAGCCACGGTGACGGCGCCGAGCCGAGGGATGAGCGGGTTCACCGTGAGCACGACGGCGGGGTGCCGGCCGACAACCGGGAGCCGGGCGTCCCACACCTCGCCGCGCAACGGCTGCAATGGTGCGTCAGACATCGTCGCCGACCACGCCGGTCGGCAGGGGGGCTACGCCACCGGGGTAGAAAGCCGCCAGCTCGGCAGCGGCGCGGCGTTCGCGGGCGTGCCGGTGCAGCAGCCGGAGCGCCTCCCGGACGATCTCCGACATGCCATCCAGACCCAGCGCGGGTCCGTCTTGTTCAAGCAGCTCGCGGGCCAGGCCAGCTGGCACGCGCGCCTGCATGACGACGCTCGGTCCCGGTTCGGATGCACTCACACGTATACATTATGTCTACGGCCATGAAGGTGCAACCGGTTACCACTTTGCTGCAGGAGCGCGCCAACCGTGCGTGCCTGGCCGTCACCGCAGGGCGCCCATCTGTTCCTGCAGGTCCGCACCCGAGTCCTCAACGACGACCTGGCCGCCGACTTCGCCCGCTGGCATCCCGGCTTCACCCATCACAACGGACATGTCGAGCTTGTGTCGTAGAGCATCGCCACCGGGCGCTCGAACAGTTGATCTCCAACGGTTTCGGTCGGCCTCCTCGGAGTGATGTAACGGCTGCGGCTGCCGTTACATCACGTCATCGAACTCGCCGGCTTTGCAGCCTTTGACCCAGGCGTCTATCTCGGCGCGGGTGAAGAAGACGACGTCGGACTCGGGGTCGTTGCTGTTGCGGACGGCGATCCGGCCGTCCGCCAGCAGGGCAGTCTCGACGCACGCACCTTGGTCGCCGCTGAAACTGGACTTGCGCCACGCCGCAGCCGCCAGTTGATCGATCGTGACGGCGTCCAGGGGGGCGTTGGTCATGAGTACTCCTCCGCGACGTTCTGGATCATTATCGATGATTCGTCCGGCGGTAGCGCGAGCACCCGCAGCTGCTCGAACGCGACGGTGTGCGTCTCGATCTCATATGGTTGTTCCAGTTAGAAGCCACCACCTCGGTGCTCAAGATAGACCACGCCAGGGTCCGCGGGCCAAGGGAAGCCGAGGACCTGGAACGGACCGGCGGCCATGCCCGGATGCGCACCGTGGACGTAAGGCACCACCTGCACGGTGATCTTGGGGTGGCGGGCCATCGCCGCGAGGTGGCGCAGTTGGTCGCGCATGATCGCGGGGCTGCCGACGACGCGGCGGAGCACGGCCTCATCCAACACCGCCCAGAGCCGCAGCGGGTCGGGCTCGCGATGCAGCACGGCCTAGCGGGTCAGGCGCAGCTCGACGAGGCGTTCGATCTCGGCTTCGGCCCGCTCCGCGGTGCCCCGCCGGGTGACGGCGTCGGCGTATTTCCTGGTCTGCAACAGACCAGGAACGAGCTGAGCTTCGTAGGTGTGCAGCTGCGACGCCCCTTGTTCGAGCCCGACGAACAACGAGAACCAACTCGGCAGCGTGTCCGCGCCGTAGCTCTCCCACCAGCCCTTCTGCCGCGAGTCCTGGCACGCCTGGAGGTAGACCGGCCACCGCTGCATGGAACCGAACGGTCTGACGCTGCGGGACACCACCAAGGATCTCGCACGTCTTGTCGGCGCGGTGTTGGCGGCGGGCGTGGGCTCGGCCTACCTGGCGGACGCCCACGCTGTTGCCGCCGCGGTCGAGCACGGGGGTGGAGTGGTGCTTACCGGCGATCCGTACGATCTCCAGCGCCTCGCCGGCCCCTAAGGCACGGTCGTGGTGGAACCGCTGGCCAAGGGAAAACGTCGCAGTCGCCTCTGATGCGCTCCCCGGCCTACATCGGTCCGAACGACGACAGGGCGCCCGCGAACGCATCTCGCTCGGACTCGGTGATGGGATGGGCCTACCGCTGGGGCAACAGCTCGAATGCGCCACCCTGCAACGGGTGTACCGCGCGGAAGTGGCGCTCATCGAAGGTCAGCACTCTCCGGGTGTCCAGCCGCGCGGCGAGAAGCACCGTGGCGCAGTCGGCCAACCCGAGGTCAAGATCGAGGTAGTTGCGTTCCAGCCGCGTCACCCCGGCGTATTCATCAGGTTCCAAACTCTCCACAGTGAATCGCCCCATCGCCAGATCCTCCAGGAAGGCCAGCCGGGCTGCCTGCCCGATCCGCTGGCCGAGAAGGTAGTCGGCCTCGGCAGTCACCGGCGCGGCGATGACCAGCGCACCACGCTCGGCCTCAAGCACCTCGCGAACCGCCTGTCGAAGCGGGTCTCGACGGTCGGCCAGTGCCACCAAGGGGGCCGCGTCAACCAGCAGGGTCACGCTCCAAAACCTTCAAGTCCACAACCTTCAAGCCCAAAACCCTCAAACAGAGTGGCGGGGTCCACATCGGCCACCGAGCCACCGGGACCCTCGCCGACACCGTCGAGCGCGAAGCTGCGGCTTCCTCGGGGCTGCGGCACGTACGCCCGGATGGCCTTCCGAAGCAAGGATGCCTGAGACACACCCTCGCGCTCGGCGAGCATCGCGAGCCGTCGAGCGTCGGCGTCGTCAAGGTACACGCTGGTCTTACGCACGACGGTAGGGTAGCACGTAGGGCAGAGGGTGCCTCAGACCGTGAAACCCAGGGCGCGTAGTTGCTCCCGGCCGTCTTCAGTGATCTTGTCCGGACCCCACGGCGGTATCCACACCCAGTTGATCTTCACATCCTCGACCAGTCCCCCACCGGGGCCGCCAGTGAGCGCGGCGCGCGTCTGGTCCTCAATGACATCGGTCAGCGGGCAGGCCGCAGAGGTCAGCGTCATGTCCAGGGTGGCGACGTTGCCATCGACCCGGATACCGTAGACCAGACCCAGATCAACCACGTTGATGCCCAGCTCCGGGTCGACCACATCACGCATGGCCTCCTCAAGGTCGTCGAGGGCGGCCAGCTCGGCCTCCGACCGGGGCACCGGGGCACCGGGCATACCGGCGGCACCGCGCACGACGTCAGATTCCTCGTTCACGCTCATGGTGTCTCCGCTCGCTGTGGCACGCTGTCTGAGCTGGCGCTGTCTGAGCTGGCGACCTCTGCCCGGCCGACGGCATCCTTGAACGCCATCCAACCGAGTAGGGCGCACTTCACCCGGGCCGGGTACCGCGACACCCCCACGAAAGCCACCGCGTCCTCAAGGACATCCTCGTCAGGCTGCACCTGACCGCGGCTCTGCACCATTTCCACGAAGGCGTCCATGGTGACCCGTGACTCGGCCACGGTCCGGCCGACCACCAGATCGGTGAGCACCGACGTCGCCGCCTGGCTGATCGAGCAGCCGACCGCGTTGTAGGACACGTCGGTCACCCGGTCACCCTCTAGTGCCACCCGTAGCGTCACCTCGTCCCCGCAGGTCGGGTTGATCTGGTAGGACTCGGCGCCAAAGGGCTCCCGCAGGCCGCTGAGGTGCGGGTTACGGTAGTGATCCAGGATGATCTCCTGGTACATCTGCTCCAATTTCATGCCCGCACCCGGAAAAAACGGCGCACCTCGTGCACCCCGGCCAGCAGCGCGTCGACCTCAGTGGAGGTGTTGTACACCGCGAAGCTGGCCCGCAACGAAGCGGCGATCCCGAAGCGGCGGTGCAACGGCCAGGCGCAGTGGTGCCCCGCCCGCACCGCTATTCCCAGGTCGTCGAGAACCTGCCCGGCGTCGTGCGCGTGCACGTCATCCAGCACAAACGACACCGCGCCACCCCGATGCTCGGTGTCGGTCGGACCGATGATCCGCACGCCGTCCAGCTCCGACAGGCCGCTCAGCGCGTGCTCGGTCAGGGCCCGCTCATGCGCGGCGATCCGATCCATGCCCACCTCCGACAAGTAATCCACCGCCGCACCCAAGCCAACCGCTTGGGAAGTCATCGGGACGCCCGCCTCGAAACGCTGCGGCGGCGGGGCGTAGGTGGAGCTCTCCATCCGTACCAGTTCGATCATCGACCCACCGGTGAGGAACGGCGGCAGCGCCTCCAGCAGCTCACGGCGCCCGTAGAGCACACCAACCCCGGAGGGACCCAGCATCTTGTGCCCGGAGAACGCCGCGAAGTCCACACCCAGCGCGGCGAGATCGACCGGAGCGTGCGGCACCGACTGGCAGGCGTCCAGCACCGTCAACGCCCCGACTTCGCGGGCCCGGCGGACCAGCTCCGCGACCGGCACGACAGTGCCCATCACGTTGGACTGGTGGGTGAACGCCACCACTCTGGTGCGCCCACTGAGTTCCAGTGAGTCGAGGTTCAGCCGGCCGTTGTCGGTCACCTGGTACCAGCGCAGCGTGGCGCCGGTGCGCCGGCACAGTTCCTGCCAGGGCACCAGATTGGCGTGGTGCTCCATCTCGGTCACCACGATCTCATCCCCCGGCGCCAGCGCGAAGCGCTCCGCCGCCCCCCCGGCGCTCGAGGAGTTGCCCAGCGCGTAGGCGACCAGGTTGATCCCCTCGGTGGCGTTCTTGGTGAACACCACCTCCCCGGGCGACGCGCCGACGAACGCCGCGATCCGGGCCCGCGCCGACTCGTAGGCGTCGGTGGCCTCCTCGGCGAGCTGATGCGCGCCGCGGTGCACCGCGGCATTGTGCTGCTCGAGGAAGGCCCGCTCGGCGTCGAGCACCTGCCGGGGCCGCTGCGAGGTGGCTCCGGAGTCCAGGTAGACAAGCGCTCGACCGTCCCGCACCGTGCGGAACAGGATCGGAAAGTCGGCGCGGATCTTCTCTTGCTCGCTGGCCGTCAGCGGCGCCGCTGTCAGCGACCCGGTAGTCACGGCGCCACCCCCGTCACCTCCTGGTGGCGGGTGAACCGCTCGTAACCCCCGGATTCCAGTACCGCGGCGAGCTCCTGCCCACCGGACTCCACAATCCGCCCGCCCGCGAAGACATGGACATAGTCGGGCGTGATGTGCCGCAGGATCCGGGTGTAGTGGGTGATCAACAGCACACCGACGTCACCGCTGGCCCGGTAGCGGTTCACCCCTTCGGAGACCACCCGCAACGCATCGACGTCCAGTCCTGAGTCGGTCTCGTCCAGCACCGCGATCTTGGGCTTGAGCAGGGACAGCTGCAGAATCTCGTGGCGCTTCTTCTCACCACCGGAGAAACCCTCGTTCACGCTGCGCTCGGCGAAAGCGGGATCGATGTCCAGCTCGGTCATCGCCGCCTTGACTTCCTTGACCCAGGTACGCAGCTTGGGAGCCTCGCCGCGGACCGCGGTGACGGCGGTGCGCAGGAAGTTCGACATCGACACGCCGGGAACCTCGATCGGGTACTGCATCGCGAGAAACAGTCCCGCCCGAGCTCGTTCGTCGACCGACATGGCCAGCACATCGACGCCGTCTAGGAGCACCTGCCCCGAGGTGACCCGGTATTTCGGGTGCCCGGCGATCGAGTAGGCCAGGGTGGACTTGCCCGACCCATTCGGCCCCATGATCGCGTGCGTCTCGCCGGCCCGGACGGTCAGGTCAACGCCGCGCAGGATCTCTTTCTCGGGAGCCGCCGCGTCGTCGGTGGGCACCGCGACGTGCAGATCCTTGATCTCCAGGATGGTCATCGGT
Organism: Pseudonocardiaceae bacterium; assembly: GCA_050699655.1. Taxonomy (GTDB): domain Bacteria; phylum Actinomycetota; class Actinomycetes; order Mycobacteriales; family Pseudonocardiaceae. The sequence goes on along the minus strand of JBOHFJ010000114.1, from coordinate 4,017 downwards.
GTGGTCTCAGCTCCCGCTAGCGGTTGGACGGTTTGTCACCGTGGACGGATCCACATACACATCGTCACCCTCGATGGTCACGGCGTAGGTGTCCACCGGTTCGGACGCCGGTGGCGCCGACGGCGCTCCGGTGGCCAGATCAAAGCATGATCCGTGCAGCCAGCACTCCAGGCCCTTGCGGGTCACCTCGCCTTCGGACAACGCGATCTCAGCGTGCGAGCACACGTCCGCCAGCGCGTACACCTGTTCGCCCTGGCGGACCAGCACCACCGGCACGTTGTCGACCTCGAAGCCGGTGGGCACGTCGTCCTTGAGATCGGTCAGACCGCAGACCCGGACCGCGGTCATCCCCCCACCGCCTCCAACTCAGCCTCGATCGCCACCGCCAGCCGCTCGCGGACCCGCATGACAGTGATCTTCTGCAAGATCTCTCCGAAGAAGCCCCGCACGACCAGCCGGCGGGCCTGCTCGGTGGGGATGCCGCGGGAGGTCAGGTAGAACAACTGCTCGTCGTCGAAGCGGCCCGTGGTGCTGGCGTGCCCGGCACCGACGATCTCCCCGGTCTCGATCTCCAGGTTGGGTACCGAATCGGCCCGGGCGCCGTCGGTGAGCACCAGGTTGCGGTTGACTTCGAAGGTCTCGGTGCCCTCGGCGCCGGCCTGGATGAGGACGTCGCCGATCCACACGGTGTGCGCGTCGGGTTTTCCCGGGCTGCCCTGCAGTGCGCCCTTGTAGGCGACGTTGGACCGGCAGTGCGGGACAGCGTGGTCCACCAGCAAGCGGTGCTCCAGATGCTGCCCGGCGTCGGCGAAGTACAGTCCGAGCAACTCGGCGTCACCACCGGGTTGGGTGAACGTCACCGTCGGGGATTGCCGGACCAGATCGCCGCCCAGGCTCACCGTGGTGGCGCGCAGCACCGCGTCGCGGCCCAGCCGGGTGTGCTGCGCGGCGACGTGCACCGCGTCGTCGGCCCAGTCCTGCACGCTGACCAGGGTCAGCCGGGCACCGTCGGCGAGCACCAGCTCGACGTTCTCCGCGTAGGTGCCGCTGCCCCGGTAGTCCAGCACCACCACACCTTCGGCGAACTCCTCCAGGCGCACCTGCACGTGCCCGTAGGCAAGAGCCCCGGCGCCCGGCCCGGTGACAGTGATCATCACCGGGTCCTCGATCTTGGTCTGCGCCGGCATGGTCACCACGGTGGCCCGCGTCGCGGAGCTCCAGGCCTGCGCGGCGACCCGGTCGGCGGGGACGCCGCCGTCGCCCAAGCGCGGGTCGAGGCGCGCCACGTCCTCGACCGTAACCCCCCCGACGAGTCCCTTGCCCGCCGACACGCTGAGCTGGACACTGATCTGGGCGGTGCCGGTGGCCACGGCGCCCTGGTGCAGCCCGCGCAGCCGCCGCATCGGAGTGAACCGCCACTCCTCCTCGCGCCCCGTGGGCACCTCGAAGGCGTCCACGTCGTAGGAGGTGAACCGCTGCCCTCGGGAAACTATCGGAACAGTAGCCGTCATCTCAGCCGACGGCCCCTTCCATCTGCAGCTCGATCAGCCGGTTGAGCTCCAGGGCGTATTCCATGGGCAGCTCGCGGGCGATCGGCTCGATGAACCCGCGCACGATCATGGCCATCGCCTCGTCCTCGGCCAGCCCCCGGCTCATCAGGTAGAACAACTGATCGTCACTGATCTTGGATACGGTGGCCTCGTGGCCCATCGACACGTCATCCTCGCGGATGTCGACGTAGGGGTAAGTGTCCGAGCGGCTGATCTGGTCCACCAGCAGGGCGTCGCACTTCACCGTGGAGCGGGAGTGGTGGCTGCCCTCGTTGACCTGCACCAGCCCGCGATAGGAGGTGCGACCGCCGCCGCGGGCCACCGACTTGGACACGATCGTGCTGGACGTGTGCGGTGCGGCGTGCACCATCTTCGCCCCGGCGTCCTGGTGCTGGCCCTCGCCCGCGCAGGCCACCGAGAGCACCTCGCCCTTGGCGTGCTCGCCGATCAGCCAGACCGACGGGTACTTCATGGTGACCTTGGAGCCGAGGTTACCGTCGATCCATTCCATGGTCGCGCCCTCGGCGGCGGTGGCCCGCTTGGTGACCAGGTTGTAGACGTTGTTCGACCAGTTCTGGATCGTGGTGTAGCGGCAGCGGCCGCCCTTCTTGACGATGATCTCGACGACCGCCGAGTGCAGCGAGTCGGACTTGTAGATCGGCGCCGTGCAGCCCTCGACGTAGTGCACGTACGCACCCTCGTCAACGATGATCAACGTCCGCTCGAACTGGCCCATGTTCTCGGTGTTGATCCGGAAGTACGCCTGCAGCGGAATGTCGACGTGCACGCCGGGCGGCACGTAGATGAACGACCCACCGGACCACACCGCGGTGTTCAGCGCGGCGAACTTGTTGTCACCCGCCGGGATCACACTGGCGAAGTACCGCTCGAAGGTCTCCGGCTGCTCGCGCAGCGCGGTGTCGGTGTCCAGGAACAGGACACCCAGTTCCTCCAGATCTTCGCGGATCTTGTGGTAGACCACCTCGGACTCGTACTGCGCGGCCACACCGCCCACCAACCGGGCCTTCTCGGCCTCGGGGATGCCCAGCCGGTCGTAGGTGGCCTTGATGTCATCGGGCAGATCGTCCCAGGACGTGGCCTGCTTCTCGGTCGACCGGACGAAGTACTTGATGTTCTCGAAGTCGATGCCGGACAGGTCCGCACCCCACCGCGGCATCGGCTTGCGCCGGAACAGGCGCAGTGCCTTCAGCCGGGTCTCCAGCATCCACTCCGGCTCGTTCTTCTTCGCCGAGATGTCCCGGACCACAGCTTCGGACAGGCCGCGCTGCGCGCTGGAGCCGGCGGCGTCGGAGTCGGCCCATCCGTACTCGTAACGGCCCAGGTTGGAAAGCGTCTCTTCCTGGGTGAGCGGGCCACTCGGGGCGTTTCGCGCTCGCACATCCTGCTCAGGGGCAGTCGTCATGCTTCAGACGCCTCCATCCGGTTCCGTGGTGGGAGATTCACGTGGTCAGGCCGATTCTGTGGTCAGAGCGGGAGGCGCCGTCCCGCGAGCACCGTTCGGCACCCGAGTCTCGGGAACGTGCGTCGTGCATACCACGTCGCCGCGGGCGATGGTGGCCAAACGCTGCACATGGACACCGAGAAGGTCGGCGAACGCCGCTGTCTCGGCCTCGCACAGTTGCGGAAACTCGGCGGCGACGTGCGAGACCGGGCAGTGGTGCTGGCACAACTGCGCACCGGCGCCGACGTGCTCAGCTGACGCCGCGTAACCCTCCGCGCTCAGGGCGACCGCCAGCAGCTGCGCGCGAGCGACCGGGTCGTGCGCGGCGGCCACTTCGGCCCGGTGCCGATCGACCAGTTCCGTCACCCGGCGCTCGGCGAACGAGCGCACCGCCTGCTCACCGTCGCGCTCGGACAGAAAGCGCAGCGCGGCCACCGCCAGATCGTCGTAGGTGTGCTCGAACTGCGCCCGGCCGGCGGCGGTGAGCAGGAAGAACTTGGCTGGGCGACCACGGGCGCGGGGACCTCGGCGCGGCGCTGTGCGGTAGCTGGCCTGCCCGTCAGCAAGCAAGGTGTCCAGGTGCCGGCGCACCGCGGCGGGGCTGAGCCCGAGCGACTCAGCGACCTGCGCGGCTGTCACCGGGCCGTGCTCCAGCAGGATCCGCGCCACCGACTCACGGGTCCGACCCTCCCCGCTGACGGCTCCGATGTTTTTCACAACACTCATGTTACGTATTTCAGGGGGTAAGCGCAAAGCACCGGAGGTGCTCCGGCCCGGATGCTGGCGCACCACGGCGCTACCCTTCGCGGCGTGGTGGCCGGGAAAGTGCGTGCTGGTGGGGCACCCCCGCTCGCGGATCATCCAATCCTGAATCCGGCCCCGAGCCAGCTGGCCCTGAATCCGGCAGAGACCCGCCAGCTCGACACGGTACGCCGGTTCGGCACCGCCGGGGCGCTGCTCATGGGCCTGGGCTCACTCGGCGCGGGGACAGCTCCGGTGCTGGGC
>JBOHFJ010000113.1:0-13682 GCA_050699655.1 Pseudonocardiaceae bacterium | reverse complement strand
TGACGGGCGCGTGCATCGAACTGGCGGACGCATCGACGACCAGCGCCAGCCCCGCCGGGTCGACACCGCGCTCGGTGCTGACCTTGCGCAGCGCGCGGGCCATCGTGGCCCGCACCACCGCGAGGATCCCGGCCGCCCCACCGGCCGGTTCCGGTAGCGCGCCGACGGCGCGCGCGGCCGCCTCGCGGTCCAGCCGCAGCCCCCCGCCCAGCTCCCGCTCCGGGTCGAGGTGGCCGAGCACGCAATGCGCGTCCGTGACCGTCGGCTCAGTGCCACCCAACCCGTAGCACGCCGGGCCCGGATCGGCGCCGGCCGAGCGCGGGCCGACCCGCAGCGCGCCACCGGCATCGACCCAGGCGATCGACCCGCCGCCCGCGCCCACCGTGTGGATCCCGACCGCCGGGGTGCGAAACGGCAACCCGGCGATCCACCCGGCGCTCGACACCTCCGGCTGACCATTGCGGATCAAGCACACATCAGTGGACGTGCCACCCATGTCGAAGGCGATCGCGTCCGGGAAACCGGCGCGGCGCGCCACGGCACCGGCCGCGACGACACCCGCGGCGGGCCCGGACAGCAGCGTGTGCACCGGGGCGGCCGCCACGAAATCGACGCCCGCGGTGCCACCGCCCGAGGTCATCACGGTGATCGTCGGGCCGGGCAGCCGGGCCGTCAGGTGGGACAGGTAGCGGCGCATCACGGGCGCGACGGCGGCGTTGAGCACACATGTCGAGGCCCGCTCGAACTCGCGGAACTCCGGCAGCAGCGCGCTGGACCGGGTGATCGGCACATCGAGCGCGGCCAGCGCCGCGCACAGCCGCCGCTCGTGCACCTGCCCCGCGTAGCTGAACAGCAGGCTCACCGCCACCGACTCCGGCTCCAGGCGCCGCACCTGGCGCACCACCCGGTCGATCTCCTCCTCGGTCAGCGCGATGATCGCCTCGCCGCTCGGGCTGGTCCGCTCACGGACGGTCACCACCATCCCCCGCGGCACGAGCGGCTCGGGGCGGGTGACGGTCAGGTCGTAGAGCGCGGGCCGATCCTGCCGGGCGATCGCCAGCACATCAGCGAACCCCTCGGTGGTCACCAAGACGGTTCGGGCGAGGCAGCGCTGCAGCACCGCGTTGGTGGCCGTGGTGGTGCCGTGCGGCAGCAACCGCAACGCCGCGCCGGGCCACGCCCGCGCCACCCCCCGCTGGACCCCGACGGATTGGTCACCCGGGGTGGTCGGCACCTTCACCGCCCGCGACCGGAACCCAGCGGCATGCACCACCACATCAGTGAACGTGCCCCCCACATCAACCCCCGCACACGCGTCACCCACTACCCCATCGTCCCCGCCCCACCGACATGGAGCCTTATCGGGGTTATTCGGCCCCCTGAGGCCCGACAAGGCTCCATATCGGGTCGGGTTACCGCGTGTCTGGGGTGCGCGGAGGGTTAAGGGGGGTTGCTGAGCGTTAGTCTTGTTGCGATGGATGGTTCTGTGTGGGAGGCGTGCCGGTGACGAGGGCCGCCCGCACGCTGTCGGTGTGTTCCGCCGCGCTGCTCGGCGCGGGGTTGTTCACCACCGGTGTGGCCTTCGCCGGCCAGCCCTGCACCCGCGCGATCCGCGACGTCCCGCAGGCCCGAGCCGCGATCATCGCCGCCGCCCCGGGAGACACCTTGTGTTTCCTGGGGACTGACCTCTCCGATGTGGACCTGACGATGACTCGCTCCGGCACCGCCGCCGCGCCGATCACCCTCGTCTCTGATGGGCAGACCATCGTCCACCAACTGCACATCCTCGCCGACCACATCGTCATTCAGGGCTTCACGATCGCCGGTGGTGGTGAGTTGCTGCTGGAGGGCACCGGTATCAGGGCGCAGAAGAACACGGTGCGGGACACCCAGCGGGGCGGGATCATCTGCGCCGCGTGCATCGATTCCACCATCGAGTCCAACACGGTGGCGCACGTCGCCTCGACCGGCATCTTCGTCAGCGGGCAGCGGGTCACCGTGCGGGAGAATCTGGTACTCGCGACGGTGCCGGCCGGCGGTGGCGACGCCGATGGCGTGCGCTTCTTCGGCACTGGCCACCGGATCCTCAGCAACGTGATCCGGGACATCGCCCCCAGCGGCTCGCCGAGCTCCGCCCAGCACAACTGCTTCCGGACCTTCGACGCCGGCCACCCCGCCACCTTCGATGTCGAGATCGTGGGAAACACCTGCCAGAACATCAGCGAGAACTGCCTGCTCGCCACCGGTGACGAGAGCGGCAACAGCGAAGCCCCGGTTAATTCCCGGTCCATCACCTTCATCGGCAACACCTGCGCGTCGCATGGTGACCAGGCGGTGAGCCTGCGCCACTGGCCGCACGTCGACCTGCGCAAGAACACATTCCTCGGCCCGAGCCTCAAACGCGGGATAGTGATAACCGCCGGCTCCACCGGCTGCACCGCGAAAGACAACACCACCCCGAACGGAATTCCCCCCGTAGAGATCGACGACTCCTCTCGGCCAGGTTTCAACAACCCCTTCTAACCCGACCACGGCCGTTGATCTCGCCTATTCTCCTTCGCCCTACTGGTGGCCAGGCACCAACCCGGGTTGGTTCTACACTCAGGTCCACACCACACGCGGACCTGATATGTGTGGTGAGCTTATTGAGTGCGGCGACAAAGCCGGTCGAGGTGGCATTGTCACAGACCACGAGAGTAAGAGTGCGTCGACTCGAACAGTGCACGCCCTCGATAATTCTCTGGCCTGGTCGGTAACCCGAATACTCCAGTAACCATCCGGCGCTCACACGTTGCCTGCCACGGGTGTCGGTGTGGACTGGACAGCCTTTTGCCGCCCAATGGTCCGCCTCGACGGCGGCCACCGGTGGATTCAGGAACACCGAACCGATCTGCCGTGCGTCGGGCACGTGTTGGTCGAGAAGAAGGCCCCGACGCTGTCGATTGGCGAGCACGGCGGCGACGACTTCTGATGTCGGGGCGCAAGTGCCGACGGAGACGCCGAGTTCTTCGGCGAGATGCCGGTAGGTCACCGGGGCAGCGAATTTGGATCGGGTGAGGTGAAACGTCGTCGTGAGGATGGTCCAGCGACTGGCGGTGGCCTTAAAGCGACTGCGCCGGTAACCGAGACGGCACGCCTTGACGGCGAGGGTTCGCAGGCGGTTCGTTTTCCAGTCCCAGGCGGTCACGTGGTCAAGGATGTCGGCAATCTGCTGCCCGTAAGCACCGACGTTCTGCACAGGTGCGGCGCCCACGGTGCCCGGTATACCAGCTAGGCACTCCAAACCAGCCAGGCGTTCGGATGCGGCCCACTGCACCAAATCAGTCAGTGGCTCGCCGGCCTGCGCAGTGACGTTGATGGTGTTTTCGTCCACTGACTGTGCCGCGATTCCTCGGGTGCTCATGACGACAATCGGGCCAGGGTGCCCGGCATCGGCTGCGATGACGTTGCTGCCATGTCCGAGCATCAGCGGGCCAGTACCTTTGTTGCCTTTGTTGTACACATCGACAGCCTTGACTATATCGCGCCAGTCGGTGGGTTCAGTGATGCGAAGGACACATCTGGCGATGCCACCGAGCCGAAGGGTCGTCAGCGATGCAAAAGGAGTTCCGGGGACCACGATCCGCGCCTCCTCACGGTTTATCGCTGATCATATTGACCGCGAGAGTCCGTAGCGGTGTGAGACGGGTTCGATTGTTGTGATGGTGGTAGACGGCGTTAGTGCAGATGACCAGGTAGCGCCCAGTGACCGGGGCCAGGTAGAGGCTGGTGCCGGTGAAGCCATGGTGGTAGGCGACGCGGCCCTCGGCGGCGAGAATCCAGCCCAAGCCACGATCCAGGCCGGGCTCGATAGACGCCTCCGGCTGCATGCTTGTGGCCAGCCATTTTCCCAATCGGGCCCCACTAACGTATCCGCATAGGAGGTTCCTGGCAAAGGTGGCGAGGTCAGCTGGAGTGGAGAACACCCCAGCGTGCCCAGCGACGCCGCCCAGCAGTGCGGCGTTATCGTCGTGCGGAATGCCCCACAGGCGTGGTGCCCCGGGGAAGCGCTGTTCGGTCGGTGCGACGTTAGCGCTACGGGCGACTGGCCCGTATGTGGTGCTGGCCATGTCGAGGCTGTACCACAGGTCGGCGGCGAGTTCGTCCAAACGTCGGTCGTGGATGGCGGCCAGCGCAAGACCGAGCAGGATGAAACCTAGATTAATGTACCGGTGTATCGCGCCGGGCGTGCTGATCAATGGCTCTGAACAAATCAGTTCGGCAAGGTCGGTCGTGGTGCCACGGTATTTGTCGAGGCGGGTTTCCGCCCGCAGACCCGAGGTGTGTGTGAGGATCTGCCGCACCGTCACTTCGGCGCCGGGCGCACCAGAAGGCAGGCTGGTAAGGAAGGACCGGATCGGCACGTCCAGGTCGAGCCCACACCTGTCGATCAATGGCCAAGTGGCAATGACCTTGGTCAGGGACGCCACGTCGTACACCGTGTCTGGTTCGGGCGCTTTAGGGCCAGCCTCTGGTGCGACAATTCCGGAGGTCAGATAGCCGGGCTCGCTGGTGATGCCGCCATGGGCAATAACCCCTCCCGGCACAGTGCTATTCGCGGTCATGAGATCTAGGCAGTCCTGCAGCGCGGCGAGCTGGGCATCAGTCCACGCGATTGTGGTGGTCAATTCGCCTCCTTGTCACGGATCGTAAGTTGGGCACCGAGTGTGGCCAACTTGGGCAACAGGCTGCCGTAGCCGCGCCGGAGGTGATACATGCCGCGGACGCTAGAGGTTCCCTCGGCGGCGAGCGCTGCCAGCACTAACGCGGAGACAGCGCGGATGTCCTTACCCGCCACATCAGCAGCGGTCAAGCTGGCCGCGCCTTGCACGACGATGACTGGGCCGTCAACATGCACCGTGGCGCCAAAGGCCGTTAGTCCGCTGAGATGAGTGTCGCGCCGTGGGTAGATTCGCTCCTCGATTCGCGACCTTCCCTCAACTTGGGTCAGGAAGGCGGTCAATTGGGGTTGCATGTCGGTCGGGAAGCCCGGGTGTGGCCCAGTAGCCATCCGCACGGCACATAGATTGCCAGGCGCGCTGATGGCCGTGCCGCCGTTGACCGCCGTAATACTGATGCCGACATCGGAGAACACCGTGCGGAGGCCGTCGGGGAAACCGACAGGCGGGAACCGATCGAGGTACACGGTGCCGCCGGTGATCGCGGCGGCGAGGGCCAAGGTGGCCGCCTCCAGTCGGTCCGGTGGCACTGCGAAGACGCCGCCGCAGATGTTATCCGCCCCGGTGACGTGCAGGGCCGAGGTGCCCTGCCACTCGATGCAGACGCCGGAGTGTGCCAGTAGGTCGGCCGTGACGGTGACCTCCGGCTCGAGGCTCGGGCCGAGGATTGATGACGTGCCCGGAATCCGGGCGGCCAGCAACATTGCGGTGACAGTTGCCCCCAAGCTCGGTCCCCACGACTTGGTGGTCACGTTGGTGACGAACGGCCGCCGCCGCGAGCTGCCAATCTGGGCGTGGACCTTGCCGTGAGACACCTCGACGTCGGCTCCAGCGGCGTCCATTGCGGCCAGATGCCGGTCGATGTATCGGGCGCAGAAGTCATCCCCACCTGGGAGCGGGAACGTTACCGTGCCTGAACGCGCAAGCAGCACGGCAGCCATGACCGCGGTCGTGCGGATGCGGCGGCCGAGCTCGTCGGGGATCACTGGCGACCAAGAGTTCGCCGGGGTGACGATGAACCGATCCCCGGTCACCGTGGTCGGGGTTCCCGTGCGGTTAAGGATCTCAGCGCACACGGCGGTGTCCAGGATTGCGGGGGCGCCGGTCAATACCAGGGGTTCGTCCGCCAGTAGGGCCGCCGCGTATAAGTGCAGAGCGATGTTCTTGCTACCCTGCACCGGTACGCTGCCGCGCAGTGGGATGCTGCCGGTAACGTAGACAATCCGGTGGTCGGTGGTTGGCGTAGTGGTCGTGGACACGATCACCTTCCCTGGCTTCCGATGGGGAGGAAGCCCCCGAGCTGCGTCTTCGGGTAGAGCACAGAGCCCGCGCCGATTAGCGTGGCGGGTTTTAGGACGGTGCCGGCAGGGACGGTTACCTGGTCGCCGACGACGGCGCCAAACTTAGTGTAGCCAGTTCCGATACGCTCGCCGTCAAGGTAGGCGGTGACTTCCACAGTGGCCGGTTCCACGACCGGGCCGCTCGTGCACCGCAGGCTCGTGGTGGAACAGAACACTCCGATACTCACACCCAGACCGAGCACGGAGTCTCCGACGAACGACGTGTGCTTCATGAAGACGCCGCCGGTCAGCAGGCTGCGGGTGACCTCGGCGCCGAAGCCGACCTGGCAGTTCGGCCCGATGATGCTGTTGTCACGCACCCGCGCCCCGGCGGCGATCACGGCGCCGGGGCACACCAGCACAGGGCCAGTCACGACCGCCCCCGCAGCGATGACCGCCCCGGAGGCGACGATGACCTTGCCGTGGACGGTGGCACCCGGTTCAATAACGCCAGACGCCCTAGGCAAGGTCACGTCCAGGCGGTCAGCTAGGAGGTCGACCATGGTTCGCTTGATGTCGAAGACCGTGGGGCAGCTCTTCAGCAGCTTGAGTATGACCGGATCACTTACTCGGTCAATGTTGACGTAGTACTGCGGGGTGATGCGGTAGTCGATGCACGTCACAGACGCGTTGATGGTGGGTGCCCCGGGCGGTCGGTGCATGACGAGTCTCCCTCGCGGGTGAGGACAACGTGAGTCCAAGCCCTAGCGCGGCTGCGACAGCATCAAGGGCTCAAACCATCACAGTGATAGGATGATCGACTCACCGCCAGCGGTTGTGGAATGGCCTGGAAACAGCTGGAGTGACGAACTGCCGCACCCGACCCCTACGCAGACGTAGCATCGGAGGGATGCATGGACGCCAACAACCGCGAAGAACGTGAGCCAAAGCCCGGTGCGCCGAGACCCATCTTCTCAAATTCCGATCTTGCCCGGGAGCTACGTCGGTTGTTGCGGGACACCGAACGTCGCTGGGGACGAGGCATCGCTCGCGCCGGGCTAGCCAAACGGACCGGCGTCTCAGCCAGCAGCCTATACGCCTACCTCAACGGTACGACCCTGATCCCCGACGATACCCTGTTCCATCTCCTGCGTGAACTGGGAGTCGACGAGCAGCATGCGCGCAGGGTGCGCCGCGCCCGAGACGACCTCACCGAACCAGTCGCGGCCGTCCCGCAGAGACTCCCGATGGACGTGGACTCGTTTACTGGCCGCGCTACACATTTAGCCGAACTGGACCGACTACGAAGAAAAAGTCTCAAGTCTTCCGCAGTGGTGGTTTCGGCAGTCTCCGGAATAGGTAGGATTGGCAAGACCACTCTGGCGATCCGATGGGCACACCTCCGTCGTAGCCGCTTCCCCGACGGCTGCCTCTACCTGGACTTACGCGGCTTTCATTCAGACAAACCACTGCAGCCAGATGAGGCGCTGGCCGCACTGTTGCGTCGTCTGGGCGTCGCCGGACCGGGCATCCCCGTCGACCCTGACGAACGCATGCAGCGGTACCAGATCCTGCTCAATGACAAACGGATGCTGATCTTACTGGACAACGCCTTCTCCGCGGAGCAGGTTCGCCCCTTGCTGCCACCTGGGGCCTCGTCCTGTTTCGTGCTGATCACCAGCCGCGATCAACTGACCGGCCTGGTCGTCGCACAAGGTGCCAATCCCCTGATAATGGATACGCTACCCGAGTCGGAAGCCCGTGCCCTCCTGGCCACTCGCCTCGGCCGTCAACGGCTGGAAACTGAACCCGACGCCGCCGCCGAACCGCTGACTTACTGCGCAGAGCTGCCATTGGCCTTGAGTATCGCATCCGGCCACGCCCAAGTGAACCCCCAACTCTCCTTGGCCGCACTGGCAACTGAACTCCGCGATGAGGCTACCCGCCTGAGAGCCTTAGATAACGCCGACCCGGCCGCAAGCCTTCCCGCAGTCCTCTCCTGGTCGTACAACGCTCTCCCCACCGAGCAGAAGCGAGTGTTCACGTTTCTGGGCATCGCGACCGGCCCGGACATCAGCCTAGCCGCCGCAGCCAATCTCACCAACCTGCCCACCAAGGAGGCCAACGTGATCCTCCAGGCGCTTCTCTGGTGCAGCAACACAAGCCGGGTCGCTACCAGATGCACGACCTCATCCGCCTATACGCCGCGCAAATCAGCCGCAGTCTGCCCGCCGCCACGCATACTGCGGCGCTGCGGCGGATGGTGGATTTCTTCCTGCATACCGCACATACCGGAGAACGGCTACTCAGCCCGCACCGCGTCCCGGTGAAGATCGGCCTACCTGTCACCAGTTGCTTCCACCATCCGCTCACCGACGCGGCGATGGCACTCCGGTGGTTCGACGCTGAACATCGTTGCCTACTCGCCGCCCACCAAATCGCCGTAGCGCACGGTTGGCACACTGCTGTATGGCAGTTGGCCTGGGCGCTGAACACGTTCTACTGGCGGCGAGGCCACCTCCACGACCACGTTGCCAGCTGGCGGGCCGCGTTGGCAGCTGCGGAAAGGCTGGGCGAATCGACCGCCTGCGCCCAAGCACACCGGCGCCTTGGCCGCGCTTATGCCCGGGCAGGCCGACATGCCGAAGCTCTTGACCATCTAAGGCAGGCCCTCACCCTCGCCGAACAGGCCGACGATACCGCCGACCAGGCCCACATTCACATTGCTCTCGCATGGGCCTGCGAACGGCAAGGCGATGATCGCCAAGCATTGAGCCACGCTACTCACGGGCTTCGCCTATTCCAGTCCGTCAACAATCCAGCACGGGAGGCTGACGCATTCAACGCGGTGGGCTGGTTCCACGCCCGCCTCGGTAACCACGACCAAGGCCGCCACGCCTGCGAACGCGCCCTCACCCTCGCACGCAAATATCACCACCGCGAATGCGAGGCCGACACCCTCGACAGTCTGGGCTACATCGCCTACCACACCGACCACCACACCGAGGCCCTTGACTACTACAACCAAGCGTTGACCTTGTACCGCGACAACGGCGATACCTACCAAGAAGCCAACACCTTGGCACACCTCGGCGAGGCCCATGCTGGCCTTGGCCAACACATCCAAGCCCGCGACGCCTTGCGCCAGGCATTGGACCTGTACCGCGCCCAACATCACACCGCCGCCGCCAACCGAATCCAACACCAACTGGACGATCTTAGTTAGCCACCAATTGCGACGGACTGCGGGCTTGCCCGAGTGGGCTTGCTTACCACCGGTGTCGCCGCCGCCCCGGGAGACACCTTGTGCTTCCTGGGGACTGACCTCGCCGATGGTGACCCGCCGCGCCAAGCCCGCCGCGGTGGTCGAGCCCAGTCCCGCCACCGGCGCGAGCACCTGCCCGGCGACATCCTCACGCTGACGATCCAGACCCACCAGGAAGTCCGCACCAGCCAACTGCGCGCAAGCCAGACCCACCAGCAACCCACCGGCCCCCCACCCGCGAGCACGCGCCTTGATCGGTCCCACTGCCGCGTCCAACACCTCAACCACCCCGAGCCGATCACACAACTCGGTTACCGCAGCCATCCCCGACACCCGCGTCAACGCCGGATCCGGCGCGCCGATCCGCACCCGCTGACGTCTCCGCCCCCCACCGCGTACCCCGCCACTTCAAACCGGACTTCGAGGTGGTTCCGCAAACGATCGAGCGGTACGCCGAGCATCTCGTCGACGAACAGTTGATCGTTATGCGCAGCACCATCCACCCGGGCGGAACTAAGGTGGTCGACCGAAGCTGGCCGTGGAGTACTACGCACGGGCGGCGCGGCAACAATACGGCCTTCCGTATACGATCGTGCGGCCGTTCAACTGTGTCGGCATCGGAGAGGGACGCGCACTCGGACAGGTGGGCATCCTGTCGGGAAACGTCAAGATCGCCATGTCGCACGTCGTGTCGGACCTCATCCAGAAGGTCGTCAAGGGCGCCCACTGGGCTGCTGCCCTGGTCAGGGTGCTCGGTAGATTGGTTGGGTGAGAGGTACCGGTGACGCGCACGTCGGAGCGGGGATGACAGAGGTGAAACGTGAGGCGGCGTAACGATTCATCTTCTCCGGCCGCCGGACGGCCGCGCACTGAGCGGGACATGCTCCGCCGCACGCTGTCCCAGAATTTCCTACGCCACGCGGGCGCCGAGGCGTTCGTGGACCTGGTCCCTGTCGACACTGAGTCGCTCGTCCTCGAGGTAGGCGCCGGTGAGGGCATCGTCACCGATCGGCTCGCCGCGCGATACGACCGGGTTGTCGCGTATGAGATTGATCCGCACGTGGCGCGCAAGCTGACGGCTCGGGTCGACCGCCTGGGCAACGTGCGGATAGTGGTCGACGACTTCCTGGCCGCGCCCGAGCCGGACGAGCCGTTCCAGGTCGTCGGCAACGTGCCGTTCTCTCTCACTTCGCCGATCGTCGACTGGTGCTTGCGGGCGCGGTGGATGATCAGCGCGACGATCATCACTCAGCTGGAATACGCCAAGAAGCGCACCGGCGCGTACGGCCGGTGGAGCCTACTGACAATCCTGACCTGGCCGGACTTCGACTGGGAGCTACGCGGCCAGATCGCGCGCTCGCAGTTTCGCCCGGTGCCCAGCGTCGACGCCGGCGTGATGCACCTCGCCCGGCGTGTGGCGCCCCTGATCCCGCCGCAGAGATTCGCTGCCTACCGCCGGATGGTCGAACTCGGCTTCACCGGAGTCGGCGGCACCCTCTATGCGTCGCTCTGCCGAGCGTACGTGGCACGGCAGGTCACTGACGCGTTCCACGCCGCCCGGCTGGACCGCGGTACGGTCGTCGCGTTCGTGACCCCGGAGCAGTGGCTCGACCTCTTCAAGTCGCTGGAGTTGGCGCGTTCGTCCGGCAGGCCGATGACCGGCACCCGTTCCGGCCGCCTAGCGGCCCGCTCCGGCGGGCGCCGGGCGCCGCGTTCCGGCCCACACTAGGAGAGCGAACAAACTAGGGTTGCGACGCTGAGGCCTTCGATGGACGGCGTTTTCCCCGCCGCGCCTACGGCGGAGCGTGGGCCGGGCAGCTGCGCGCCACCGACCCCGTGGCGATCGAACTCGCCCGCCGCGTCGGTGCCGGCCTGGACAACACCGCCCTGGCCGCCATGCTCAACCAGGCCGGGCACCGCACCGGAACCGGGCAACCAATCAGCTGCCCAGCGCCGCGCGATAGTGGGCTAGCTCAGCGTATGCCGCGTGTTCGATGTTCTCGGGTCGGCTCAGTCCGTGACCCTCGTCTGGGTAGACGACGAGTGATACCCGCTCACCGAGCATCGCGACAAAATCCCGGACTTGGCGAAGTGGCGTAACCGTGTCCCGGTCACCGTGAAAGGCGAGGATGGGACAGTGGGCGGTGGTACCGGGGCGGAGCAACGACCGGTCCCGCCACGTGCTGGTTGGCCCCAGAAGGAGGTCGGCATGATGTGATTGGAACTTCGGCGCGGCACTGCGCCATGCGGCGGGGTCAACAATGGTGGAACGTACGGTAGCCGCCCGGAACGTCGTGGTGGTCGTCGCGGCCCGCAACGCGGTGTAACCACCCGCGCTCGCGCCACTGATGACGACGCGGGTCAGGTCTAGCGTCCCGTCTCGCCCAACCGCTTGGACGGCATCCACACAGTCGGATACGTCCAGCAAACCCCATTGGCCGCGTAGCGCGTTGCGGTAGGCGCGACCGTAGCCGGTACTGCCCCGGTAGTCCACGTCGAGCACCGCGAACCCGTGGCCGACAAAGAACTGGACCCATGGGTCGAGCCGCAACGGAGTGTTCGAGGTCGGCCCTGGGTGCGCACGGACTACCACGGGCGCTGGCGTGGGACCTTCCCCTGGTCGAGGACGGCACACCGTGGCGTACACCCGGCCGCCATCCCTAGCGAAGATGTCGACAGTCTCGGGATTCGGTGCCTGCGATCCGGGCGCGACTCCAGCCGTCGCTGTCAGCTCGCGGGACTCGCCACTGTCGATATCAGCCACGATGACAGCGGGCATCCGATCCGGCGCCGACCCGATCATCGTGACCCCTCTGGCGTGTGCGGCCACATACGGCTTTATCGACGTGTAGGGCAACTCGACGGCGCGCACCTCGGGCTGGTGCGGATCCCAGATGGTGAGCTGGGTGGCGCCGCCCCGGTGCGCGAGCAGAGCGATCCGGTCATGATCCAGGAAAGCGTAAGTCGAGTACCCGAACTCCCATTGCGCCGTCCCCAGATCCGCCGACTCACCATGAACCAGCGGGACAATGGCACCATCTGATGGGCAGGCGTACAGGTCCCACCAACCGGTGCGATCGGACACGAAGTGCAGGACACCGCCGGGACTCCATTCCGGCTGGAACACCGATTCCTCCGGGCCACCGGCAATGCGCCAAGCGGGGCCAAGCGTGCCGTCCCGCCGAATCTCGGCCGTCCACAGCCACGTGCCGTCCCAGGGCATCAGCGGGTGCCGCCAGGTCGTCCAGGCCAGCGTGCTCCCGTCCGGGCTGGGCCTCGGATAGGAGTAGAAGTCCCAGCCCTGCGCCACCGGCCACGGGGCAGCCGACCCGTCGGCCGGAAACATCACCAGCTCGTTGGTCACCGTTTCGTGGCGATGACGCTCCCGGACGGCGACCAGCAGCCCGGACGCACTCAAGCGAAGATCCGCGTAACGGTCCTCACCATGCTCAGGCGCCACGGTGACCGCGCGCAACCCAGCCCGGGTGCTCCTCCAGACTTGCTGGTCATCAGCCCGCACGAACCAGAGGGCATCATCGGTGGCCAGGTAGGCGCCGCCACCGTACTCATGAACACAGGACGCCACCGTCAGCCCAGGCGGCAGGACATCCTCACCACCGCCCAACCCGCGTGACCGGACCAGAACATCCCCGGTCGCCCGTCCCTCGATCCAGTACACGTACTCCCCGACGCACTGCACAGCATCCACCGAGGGAACATCCCAGCGGACCGCGAATCCCGTCACCCTGACACGGCCCCCAAAGCCCGCGCCCACTCATCAATGGCCGCGACGGCGCTGACATGACCCCGAGCCCAGAACGTCTCACGCAACTCTCGGACCCGACCCAAGCCCGCAACCGAACCCCGCGCAGCGAAGGTCTCCAGAGAGGCCAGCGTCAACCTCCGACTGTCCTGACCCGCCAGCAGCGACCGCGCGGTGTCCAGCGCGGCCAACGCCTCGCGAGGGCGGCCGACCCGTGCGAGCGCGTCCGCGGCCAGCACCGTCAACCATGACCGAGTGGAGTCAGCGGCAGACCGCTCGACAGTTTGGCATGCCTGGTCGAACAACCCCAGCGCCGACTCCGGCTGGCCCTGTGCCCGCGCGACAAGACCCTGATAGCCCAGGATGTAGGCCCGCAGTCCAGCGTTGGACGATTCGTCCGCAGCCAGGCCCGCCTGCCGATAGCAGTGACTCATCGTGTATTGGTCACCCAGGTCATACCACAACCAGGCCGCGAAACCAGCCGCCTCGGAAGCCGCTGAGGCGACCCGGTGCCGCAACGAGTCCGGCGCCGCACTGTCCACTGTCGCTTGCCAGCGTGATGGGACCAGCGGTTTGCCATGACCTAGGGACCGCCAGGTCTGGTTAGTGAGCATGGTGATCTCCCTTCTGTTGGTCAACGGACACGCCGGTGTTGG
>JBOHFJ010000112.1:0-13695 GCA_050699655.1 Pseudonocardiaceae bacterium | reverse complement strand
GAGCGCGCCCGCACACGGCGCACAGCAGCGATCAATGCATCGTGATGGCAGCACAATGGCCCTGTAATGGCAATGAGCAAATTCACTGGACACCTGCGCGGAATCGAGATCGGGTCAGCACATGAAATTACGAGAGGCGGTGCTCATCGCGCTGCGCGCGGTGCGCGCCCACCGGCTGCGCTCCGCGCTGACCATGCTCGGCCTCATCATCGGAATCTCGGCGGTGATCCTGCTGGTCGCCATCGGCGACGGGGTGCAGAAATCGGTCGATGCGCGCATTGAGCCGCTAGCCGATCTGATCACTATCGTGGCCACGACCGGGGACCTCCCCGGCGGCCCCGCCCCGAAAAATCTGATCGATGCCGATGTCGCGGCGTTGCGAAAAGCCCCCGACGTCGTCGCCGTCACCCCGGTGGTTACCGGCCCATCCTTGATGGGAACCGATACCGCCCAGTCGACCCTCCCGTCACGGGTGACCGTGGTCGGCTCCACTGAACACTGGTTCGAGGTGACTGACCGGGATATTCAGACGGGATCCTTCTTTGACCAGGACCAGGTTCGCTCCGCCGCGAGAGTGGTGGTGCTGGGGCCCACCGCGGTGACCAACCTGTTCAGCGGCGACTCCGCTGCCGCCCTGGGCAGCACCGTCCAGATCAACCGCCAGACTTTCACGGTTATCGGGGTGATGCGGGCCGTCGGCCTGCCGGGCGACAACATCGTGGTCATGCCACTGAGCACCGCACGCAGCTATGTCTTCGGCCGCGGCGACACCGTCAACGAAGTCACTGTGCAAGCGACTCGCTCGGCCGCTGTGCCCGCCGCCGAAGAACAGGTGACCAACATCCTCGACAACCGACACCGCATCAGAAACCCCGCATCCCGGGATTTCGAGGTCCAGACCCTGACCACCGCCATCGCCAGGTTCAACCAGATCCTGCAGATCCTCACCTTGTTCACCGCCGCTGTCGCCACGGTCTCCCTGGTCGTCGGTTCGATCGGCGTCCTGAACATCATGCTGGTCTCGGTCACCGAACGAACCCGCGAGATCGGGATCCGCAAAGCGATCGGCGCCACCAAGCGCGCCATCCTCGAGCAGTTCCTCATCGAGTCCATCGTCCTAGCCGGCCTCGGTGGGGCCATCGGCGTCGGCCTCGGGGTCGGGCTGTCCCTGCTCAGCGGCGTCATCGCGGCCGCCTTCGCGAGCCACCTCGGCCCCGTCCTCGCCGGGTTCACCCCCGTCGTGAGCGTCCTGCCCGTGGTGGTGTCCTTCACGATCAGCCTCGCGATCGGGCTCATCGCCGGTGGCTACCCGGCCTATCGCGCCGCCCGGTTGCGCCCGGTGGAAGCCCTCAGATACGAGTAGGAAAGCGACGGGGCATGGCTATCGTGAGAGGCATGCCAGCATCAAACCGCCGGCCCTGGTAGCGGGAGCATGACGGTGAGCAGGGGGGTGGCGGTGGCCGAGCGGGTGCGCGCGGGGAGCGTGCGCGTGCTGGTGGTCGCTGTGTTGGTGGGCCTGATCGGAATGCATGGGCTGGCTTCGGGCGAGCTGGGAGGCTGCCACGGCGGGATGTCGCCTGTGTCTCTGACGGTCGCAGCGCAGGCCACCGCCCCGGCACCGATGGTGATGGAGGTGTCAGCGCACACTGGTGGTGCCGCGATCGCCGGAGTGATGGCGAGGCCCGAGGGCCATTCGGCCGTCGGCGTGATGACGGGCAGCGTGTGCCAATCGGTCCCGCCGCGGGGGTGGCCGGGGGTGGCCAGCCTGCTGGCGCTGACGGTGATCGGCTGGCTGCTGGGGTGGGATCCGAGCTGGCCGGGGTGGATCTGGCGCGAGGTGACGAGTCGGGCGCCGCCGTGCTCAGGGGTGGCGCGGCTGCGCTGGGTGTGCGTGTCGCGGACGTGATGAGCCCCGCGGCGCGATGGGCAAGCCTGTCGCGCCGCGGCTAGTCCCTGTCCCCTCGCGCCCCACGCGGCACTCGTGTGCCGCGCACACTCAGAAAGGCTGTTCCTCTCGTGTCTGCACGCCTGTTTTCTCGCCGCGGCGTCACCGCGATCGCCCTGTCCGCGCTAGCCGCCGGCTGCGGCACCTCAACCGACTCCACCGGCCACGCTGGCGGGAGCGCCAGTTCACCGCCGCCATCAATGTCGACGGGCAACGGCATGCCGGGGATGCCCAGTATGAGCGAGCCGATGCCCTCCGGTGACGGGCGCTCCGCCTCGGCGTCCGGGTTCACCCTGGCTCCGGCCACCACCACGCTGCCCGCCGGAGCAGTCCAGACGTTCACCTTCCGCATCACCACCGCCGCGGGACAGACGGTGACCCGCTTCCAGCCCGATCAGACGAAACTGATCCACTTCTACCTGATCCGCTCGGATCTGACCGGGTTCGCCCACCTGCACCCGAGCATGTCCACCGAGGGCACCTGGTCGGTACAGCTACCCTCCCTGAGCCCAGGCGCCTGGCGCGCCTACACCCAGTTCATCACCCTCAACCAGGCTGGTCAGCCGGTCGCGCTGGTGCTCTCGACGCCGTTGAGCGTGCCCGGACAGGCCAGTACCGTGCCGCTTCCGCCCCCGGCGAACACCACCAGCCTTGATGGCTACACCCTGAGCCTGTCCGGGCAGCCGATGACCGCCGCGGTGCACGCCCTGACGCTGACCATCAGCCGGGACGGCACACCGGTCACCGACCTGCAGCCCTACCTGGACGCCTACGCCCACCTCACCGCCATCCACAGCGGGGACCTGGCGTTTGCTCACCCTGCACCCGCAGGGCAGCGCGCACGACGACCACGGAGGCCCGACCCTGACCTTCCACGCCGCCTTCCCCACACCCGGCGACTGGCGACTGTTCATCCAATTCCAGACCAGCGGCACACTGCGCACCGCGGCAATGACCGTGCACGTCAGCGGTCGCGGATGATCTGGCGCAGCCGGGGCAGCCGCTGGGCGAGTGGGCGTTCCGCGCCGTGGCCGCTGGGTTGGTAGTAGTCCCGGCCGACCAGGGCGTCCGGCGGGTACTGCTGAGCCAGCACGCCCTCGGGCGCGTCGTGCGGGTAGCGGTAGCCCAGCGCGTGACCCAGCTGGGCGGAGCCGGCGTAGTGCCCGTCGCGCAGGTGGGCCGGGACCACTCCGGTGGCGCCGGCCCGGACGTCGGCCAGCGCCGAGTCGATCGCGGTGAGCACCGCGTTGGACTTCGGCGCGGTGGCCAGGTGCACCGTGGCCTGGGCCAGCGCCAACCGGCCCTCGGGCATCCCGATGAGCGCTACGGCATGGGCGGCGGCCACCGCAGCCTGCAGCGCGCTCGGGTCGGCCATCCCGATGTCCTCACTGGCGTGCACCACCAGCCGCCGGGCGATGAACCGAGGGTCCTCACCCGCCTCCACCATGCGCGCCAGGTAGTGCAACGCCGCGTCCACATCGGAGCCCCGGATGGCCTTGATGAACGCGCTGATCACGTCGTAGTGCTGGTCGCCGGCCCGGTCGTAGCGCACCGCGGCCCGGTCCACCACCGACTCGACGCGGGCCAGGTCCACCTCGCGGGCACCCACCGAGGTCACCGCCTCAGCGGCGGTCTCCAGCGCGGTCAGCGCGCGGCGGGCGTCCCCGGCGGCGAGGCGCACCAGATGGTCCTCAGCCGCGGGCGCCAGCGTGATCGACCCGTCCAGCCCCCTCGAATCGGCCAGGGCGCGACGGATCAGGGTCCGCACGTCATCGTCGGGCAGCGGGTGCAGTTGCAGCACCAGCGAGCGGGACAGCAGCGGCGAGACCATCGAGAAGAACGGGTTCTCCGTGGTCGCGGCGACCAGCAGGACGACCCGATCCTCGACCGCGCCGAGCAGCGCGTCCTGCTGGGTGCGGGAGAAGCGGTGCACCTCGTCGATAAACAGCACCGTGGCGTCCCCGCCATCGCGGCCCAACTGGCGGCGCGCGGCGTCGATCACCGCGCGGACTTCCTTGACCCCGGCCGACAAAGCCGACAGCGCCTCGAAACGCCGCCCGGTCGCCCGTGAGACCAGCCGGGCCAGCGTGGTCTTCCCGGTCCCCGGTGGCCCGTAAAGGATCACCGACGCCGCGTGGCCGCCCTCGACCAGCCTGCGCAGGGGGCTACCGGGCGCCAGCAGGTGATCTTGACCGACGACTTCCGCCAGGGTGGCCGGCCGCATCCGCACCGCCAGCGGCGCCGAGGCGGACAGCCGCCGCCGCGCGAGCTGCTCAGCTTGCGCGGCGAACAGCCCCTCGTCGAACAGCGCCGCCCCGTCGTTATCTGCCGCCACACCGTGACGGTACCGCCGCCGGACGGCCGGCCAGGTCCCGCAGCACCAGCCTGGCGGCATGGGGCACCAGGTCCCGGCCGCGCCGCGCCACCCACGGCACACCGTGGAAAACGAGCCAGCCGACGTGGTGGACGGTGGTCAGCCGCCGACCCCCCGCACAGGTCAGGTCGACGGGATGGGGCACCGCGACGCCAGCACCGGCGAGCAGGTCGGCGAAGCCGGCGGCGAGCATCCGGTGCCCAAGCTCGGAGGGGTGCAGCCGGTCCACGCTCCACGCCGCGGGGTCACCGGAACCGGGCATCAGATGCAGGTCCAGGCACAGCGCACCGCGCCGGGCCACCACCTGATCGATGGCATCGTTGAGCTGCCCAATCCGGTGCTGCAGGGCACGGCGCAGGGGCCCGGGCAACCGGAACACCCGTCCGTGATCGTGAAAGCGGATGGTCAGCACCGCGGCCCCGCTGGCCCGCAGCGCGGCGACCGTGACATCGAGATCCTCGCGCAACGCGGCGGGATCGAAATCCGAGCGCAGCGTGTCGTTCATCCCAGCCATGATCACGGCAGCGTCGGGGCGCGCCGCCAGCGCGCCGGGCAACTGCCGGCGCCGCAGGTCGGCCAGCCGCGCGCCGACAACGGACAGATTGGTGTAGCGGACCTCGCCCGAGGCACCGAGCGCCGCCGCCAGCAACGGGCCGAAACCACGCCAGCCACCACCGGGCAGTGGGTCACCCAGCCCGACAGCGGTGGAATCACCGAGCACAGCCAGGCTCGCGACGCGACGATCAAGCGGACGAACAACGGGGAGCGTTTCCACGGTCACTCAACGATGATCACCCGGCGGGACTCACCGCCGGTGAGCGCACGGTGACATGTCGGCGACAGCCGCGCGAATTATCCGTGTCACGACTCACCACGCGATCCAAGCTTAGGCGAATGCAAATTGCCATCTGGACTTGCGCCAGCTCCGCATGGTCACATAAGGGGATCGGTCCGTCACAGGCAGGGGTTTTTCATGTCGACGAAGTCGGTCCCCGGTGACGGGGAGCACGGCAAGGGCAGCAAGGGTATGCCGCTGGGTGAGCCGCGCCGCCACGCGGTGGCATTCGTCCGCGAGCTGATCCGAGGGCTGTGGGTATTGCGGCGGCGGTGAACGGACTCATTCCGCTGTTCCACAACGGGGCCGGAGGGACTTCCCTAGATCCGTTGGAGTTGGCTGGCCCCACTCCAACGGTCGATCTGACGGCTCTGAGCCTGCTGCTGGCCCCGCCGGCTCTGCTGGGTGAGTTCATTCCCAGCGCACTGTGGGTGGGTGTTCACCGTATTGAGCCCGCCCTGCCGATGCCGCAGCCGGGCTCGTTGCCGCGCGCCTTCGCTCGGCCGTTGAGGATCTCATCGCTGACGTCGAGGTGGTCGGGGTGAAGGTCTCTGGGGGTCTCGACAGCCTGGCCGTGCTGGCGCAGGTGGTGCGCGCCGCGTCTGGGCGGCGGGTTATCGCGTTCACCACGGACCTGACCTGCGACGCCGGGATCAGCGCAGCCGCCGTGGTGCGCCATCTACTGATCGACCTCGATCTGGATGCTGAACTGGTGGTGATCGATCCACACCGCGAGCGAACCGAGCCGGTCTGGTCGTCGGTCGGGCCAAGGCTTGATGCCCTGCCCGAGGTAAACGCCGCGACCGCTGAAATCGCCGCCCGACTCGGTGTGGGGCTCTTGCTGTCCGGCGATGGCGCGGACGAGCTTCTCGGTGTCCCGCGCTTCGCCACCGCTCATATCGCCGCCCGTCTTGGGCCGTGGGCAGCCGTGCGGTATGGGCGGGACGTCGCCCGCTCAGGGCCGGGGCTGGCCGGGGAAGTTGCCGCAGCCGTGGCTAGTCGGCTTCCGTCGGTCGCTCGGGCGCGTGGCTACTGGGCGGCGAACTGGCCCGCCTGGTGTGACCCCGTCGCACCCGCTGTGCTGGCTGAGCCCCACCGGACTCAGGCGACCGGGTGGGCACGCGAGTGGGTGCACGGGCAAATCCGCACCCATGCCACCGCGTCCCGGTCGTGGGCGGCTGCCGACGCGCACGATGCACTGTTGCCCCGTGAGGTGATTCAACCGGCCGGTCCCGTGCCAGAGACCTCACCGTTCCTGCACGATGACATCCTCGCCGCAGCGCTCGCCCTCCCGCTCGCGGACCGCTATCACCCCAGTCTTCCCACCGCTTATCTGCGCTGCAAGGCGCAAGTGGTGCGCCTGCTGCCCTGTACCGCGTTGTCGGTGCTGCCTCGACACAAGCAGTACTTCAACTCGGCGCTCGCCCATCAGGTTGCCGCCGGAGTCACGGCACCGGTCGCTGTGGGGGTCGGGTTGCTCGACCCGAGCGCGCTGGCAGCCGAGACCGACGTCGCCCAGCTCCTGACCATCGCCGCCATCGAACGCTGGCTGGCCGGAGCCGAGAAGGCTGGTGCCACCATCGGCTGAGGCGAATGCGTCAATGACGACGTACGAAACTATGGAGCCTGTCGACTTCCACGAAACCGGCTTGGTCATATAGGCGGTTAGCGGCGGTGCGGTCACGCTCGGTATCGCTGGGCGGGGCGTCGTCGTCGACGTAGGCGATCACCTCGCGGGCGCCGTTGGCCGCGAGGTGGGTGAAGCACTGGCCCAGCAGCGCGCGGCCCAGACCGCGGCGGCGGGCGGCCGGCGCGATGCTGATCCACCACAACACCCCGATCCCGTCGATCGGCTGGCCGATGATCGCCTCCCCCAACATTGTCCCGTCATCTTCGCGCAAGGTCAGCCGCCACCCGGCCGGATCCACGCTGGGAAAGACCTCCGCAAGTGGCGACACTGGGCATGACACGGGAGTAGTCAACCGCTGGTGGATGTAGCGCCACAAATCCCGACCGGAGAACCCGGCGGCCTCCAGTACCGTGCGGGTCACCGGGCGGTGCCGCACCGGCAGTCCCTCCAGCCCAAGAGTGAGTGCGGAAGCGAACTCGAACGCATATACCGCACGCGGTCCAAGCTGAGCGAGCGCATGGATGATCAGGGCCTCTGCGACAGTCTGATCTTCTTCGCAGTGGTTATCAGGGCGTTGGTGCTCAGGGCGTTGGTTCTCATGTCGACAGTGCAGCCATAAGATGAACCCAGCCTCGTCATGGGGGCGGGCGGCGTAGGAAACAACTCCAACCACCTGACTATCTGGAGCGGTCACGACGTCGGTGCGGGGCACGGCTAGCTCAGCCCACCAACCGCCATCCACCGGGGAACGCCCGGCCAGGGCCACACCGAGCATGGCCGGTGTCGTCTCCGGTTGGCCGGGCAACCGGTCAGCGTTGACCAGCCCCAGGACAGCGACCTCGTCCGTGACCGCATAGGGTCGCGCGAACAGCCTCGTCGAATCGATGATCACCACGCCTAAGTTGTCGCGGCCCCGCCCGACATACGGTTGTTGTGGCTGAGCTCAGCATACCTGGCTGTCGACCCGACCTGTTGTAGGCGCGCCCCCAGCCTTCGGCGAGCGGGCGGAATCGTGGCTTGACATCCATGGGGGAATAGCGCCTTCTGCATGATTTTTTTAACCATGCTACACTAGTAGACTAAAGTCATCCTACCGTAATGCTGCCTGAGAATGGCGCAATCCGACAATGGAAGGTGGTATGTGATGCGCGCGAAGGAGAGGGAAATTCTGCTGGACAAATTGCGGCGCGTTGAAGAAGACCATGGCGACAGCTTTGATCTTTTTGTGCGGGCGTGCCGCAACAGGGCAATCAAATTTGATCCGAACCTGCCAATTTGGGGCGCGCTCAAAGAAATGAACATCATTGCCGAAATTGGCCCAGATGGAATTCCGCAAATCGATGAAGATATTCGGGATTTCGTGCGGCACAGTGGCGAAGTTGTCGCTATGCCCAGGCGACCCAACGAGTCGGGAGAATACGAGACGAGCAAACACCGCGTGAAACCGAAGGAGTGACAGCGGAAATTAATCCTTACCATCGATAGTCCCGGTACCAGGGGACATGATCTGTGGGGTGGTGTCGTCGTTGTCGCCGCGGGTGGGTGCGGTGGGGTGCAGTCCGGTGCGGACCGAGTCAAGTATGGATAGTCCCTGACTGACCAGGCCGGCGGCGATCTGACTGAGCCCCTCGGCGCCGTTGAGGATGTTGACGTTGGCGCCGGCTAGCCCGCGAGCGGCTTCGGCAACGATTTGGGGGAGCTGGTCGATGAGCATCCGGTCGAGTGCGACTCGGTCGTGTGAGGCGGCGGCCTCGGCCTGGATGCGCATCTTCTCCGCATCGGCCCGAGCGAGGATGCGGACTCGTTCGGCGTCGGCCTCGGCGGGTTTGATGATCTCAACAACGAGCTGCTGCTGGCGTAGCTCAGCCTCGCGTTGGGCCAGTTCGGTTTGCGCCGCGATCACCTCGCGTTGCGCCTGGGCCTGCGCGAGCGGGCCGACCTGCCGGGCTTGGGCTTGGGCCTTGTCGACCTCGGCTTTGTATTGAGCCTGCACGATCGCGGTCTGCCGAGCGTATTCGGCCTGTTTGCGCTGCGACTCCTGCTGCGCCTGAGCGGCGACCTGGTCGGCCTGCGCCTGAGCGATCTTCGCTTGACGTTGGATGGCGGCGGTATGGGGCGCGGCCATCGCGGCGATGTAGCCGATGTCCCGGTCGTCAATCGATTGGATCTGCAGCGAGTCCACCGTGAGCCCGATGGTGGCCATCTCCGTCTTTGACACATCCAGCACCTCGGTGGCCAGTTTCTGCCGCTCGGTGACGATCTCCTCCACCGTCATTGACCCGATGATCGAGCGCAGATGCCCAGCGAAGATCTGCCCCGTGAGCACCGACATCTGGTTCTGGTCGGACAAAAAACGTTGCGCGGCGTTGACAATGCTCTCCTCATCGTTGCCGACCTTGAACGCGATCACCGCCCGTACGTTCACCGCGATCCCCTGCCGAGTCACGCACGTCTCGGCCACCTCGGCCTCGCGCATCGCCAGGGTCAGGAACCGCACTTTGCGAAGGAACGGCGGCACGAATGCGCCGTGCCCGGTCACCACCCGAAACGGGGCGCCACCGCGGCTTTTCCCACCGGAGATCAACATTGTCTGATCCGGCGCTGGCACGTGATAACCGAACATCACCCATCTCCTCGCGTCCTGTCCTTACCCGGGTTATCCACCCAGGCCACCACCCCGACAGTGCGTGAACCACGGGCCTCGACCACCAGCACGGACGCTCCCTTGGGCAATGGGTCATCCGACCACGCCAAGTAGTGCTCAGTCCCGCCCCGAATCTTTACCCGGACCTCGCCGGGACCATCCGCACCCCGCGTGCCGACAATCAGCACGCCGATGCGGCCCACTACCGCCGCATCACCGCTCACCCGGCGACCCTTCCCGGCTACCTCTACCGATGACTAACTGGGTTTCACCCCAGTCCGGGAGGCATGCCCTGGGCGGCTGGGGTGCGAGGGGCTCCTCACGACGTTACCCGCGTCACGTCCCGCTAGCTCTTCGCGGGAGGCCTCGCGTCCACTCCGGCCTCGGCGCGCTGCGCGGGGGTGATCGGGGCGGGAGCGCCGGTGAGCGGGTCGTGGCCGCCGCCGGACTTGGGGAACGCGATGACCTCACGCAGCGAGTCAGCACCGGCGAGCAGCATGCAGACCCGGTCCCAGCCGAAAGCGATCCCCCCGTGCGGCGGCGGGCCATAGCGCAGCGCCTCCAGCAGGAAACCGAACTTCTCCCGCGCCTGCTCCGCAGAGATCCCGAGCACCCCGAACACCCGCTGCTGCATCTCGGGATGGTGGATGCGGAGCGAGCCCCCGCCGATCTCGTTGCCGTTGCAGACCAGGTCATAGGCGTAGCCCAACGCCGAGCCCGGGTCCCGCTCGAATCGGTCAGCCCACTGCGGCATAGGTGCGGTGAACGGGTGATGCACCGCGGTCCAGCCGCCGGAGCCGATCGCGACGTCCTCGCTGCGCTCGACCGGCTCGAACAGGGGCGCGTCAACCACCCAGACGAACGACCAGGCCGACTCGTCGATCAACTCGCAGCGCCGGCCGATCTCCACCCGGGCCGCGCCGAGCAGGGCCCGCGCGTCACGCGGATCCCCGGCGGCGAAGAACACGCAGTCACCAGGGCTGGCGCCGACTACCTTGGCCAGCCCGTCGCGCTCGTGCTCGGCGAGGTTGCGGGCCACCGGGCCAGACAGCTCACCATTCTCGCTGATCAGCACGTACGCCAAGCCCTTCGCGCCGCGCTGCTTGGCCCAGTCCTGCCAGGCGTCCAGCGCCCGGCGCGGCTGGTCGGCTCCGCCGGGCATCACGACCGCCCCCACGTAGGGCGCCTGGAACACCCGGAACGGCGTGTCGGTGAAGTAGCTGGTGAGCTCGGTGAGCTCGAGGCCGAAGCGCAGGTCCGGCTTGTCGGTGCCGTAGCGGGCCATCGCGTCGAGGTAGCACAGCCGCAGGATCGGCCGTTCGATGTGGTGGCCGGCCAGCTCTGACCACAGCGTGGCCACCACCAGCTCACTCAGCTCGATCACCTCGTCCTGCTCGACGAAGCTCATCTCGATGTCGAGCTGGGTGAACTCGGGCTGTCGGTCGGCCCGGAAGTCTTCGTCCCGGTAGCAGCGGGCGATCTGGTAGTAGCGCTCGATTCCGCCGACCATCAGCAGCTGCTTGAACAGCTGCGGCGACTGCGGCAGCGCGTACCAGCAGCCAGGCCGCAGCCGGGCGGGCACCAGGAAGTCCCGCGCGCCCTCGGGGGTGGAGCGGGTCAGAGTCGGGGTCTCCACTTCGAGGAAGCCCTGCCGGTCCAGCACCTCGCGGGTGATCCGGTTGGCGTCGCTGCGCAGCCGCAGCATGGCCGCCGGGCCGGGACGGCGCAGGTCGAGATAGCGGTAGCGCAGCCGCACCTCCTCGCCGACCGCTAGGTGCTCATCGAGCTGGAACGGTAGCGGGGCACACTCGCCGAGCACCGTCAGTTCCTCGGCGATGACCTCGATGGCGCCGGTGTACAGATCCGGGTTCTCACTGCCCGGGGGGCGCAGCGCCACGGTGCCGGTGACCTGGATGCAGAACTCGGCGCGCAGCCGATGCGCTCGCCGGGCCATCTCGCCCTCGCGGAACACCACCTGCGCCACCCCGAGCTCGTCACGCAGGTCGATGAAGATCACGCCGCCGTGGTCGCGGCGGCGGTCGACCCACCCGGCGAGAGTGACTGTCTGTCCCAGGTGGTAGGGCTCGGGCTCCAGCGCGCCGGCATGCTCGGTACGGATCACGGAAGCGGGCTCCTCGGCTCTGTTCGGTGGACTGCGACTGCGCACAGGCTAGCCGCGACCCCCGACAGTCCCGAGGTCAGCCGCAGTCGAAACCGCCGTGCCGCACATCCCCCACGAACGCCCGCCACGCGGACGGGCCGAACACCAGCGCGGGACCGGACCGGTCCTTCGAGTCCCGCACGCCGACGCGACCCGTCACCACCGCCACCTCGACGCAGGCCTGGTCACCGTTGCTTCGGCTGCTAGTGCGCCAAGGGAGTGCGGAGAACTCGGGGGTGCCCATCTCACTTGCTCCTGTCTACCCGGCCTCCGCGATCTCCCGGATCAGCTCCGCAGACTCGGCGGGGCACAGAGCCCGCTGGGTGAGACCGTCAAAGTTCAGGATAAACCCTTCGACGTCTTCGACGTCCTCCACGTACACCGCTCCACCCGGGAATTCGATAGATACGACGGCAGGGTCCTCTGGGTCGGGGAAGTTGAGCATCCTGAACGGGCAGTTCTGCGCCGGGTAAGCGCCCGCCGCGAACGGTATGACCTGCACCGTGACGTTCGGCAGCTCGATCATGTCCAGCAGGTGCCGCAGCTGCTCGCGCATCACCTCCGGACCGCCGACCTGCTGGCGCAGCGCCGCCTCAGTTAGCACAGTGTCCAGCCGCAGCGGGGGGTCATGGTGCAGCCGCTCCTGCCGGGCCATCCGCAACCGAACCCGCTCCTCGATCGCATGGTCGCTCACCTGAGGTATCCAGCCGCGGGCCAGCGCGGCAGCGTACGCGTCAGTCTGCAACAAGCCGGTTACCACCATGTCCTCGTAGCTGCGCATCCAGCTCGCCTCGGACTCCAGGCCAACGTACTCCTCGAACTCTTCAGGGACCGCTTCCCAGGCGTTGAAGGTGGTCCACCAGCCCTTCTGGCGGGACTGCAGAGCGAGCGCCACGTAGCGTTCCCGCTCCCGCTCACTGATGCCGTAGACGGTGGCCAGCGCAATCACCTCGGCCGGGCCGATCGCCTGGTCGGCGCGCTCCATCCGGCTGAGCTTGGAGGTCGCCCAGCCCAGCGGCGTGCAGATGTCCTCCAGCCGTAAGCCGGCCTCATTGCGCCAGCGGCGCAGGGCCCGCGCCACCTTGCGCCAGCGCACCGTGGGGCTGATGCGGTCGCTCACCTGAGTCACCCTCCGTCCACTTCAGCCGGCACCCACCGTCACCGGCGCACCGTAGCATATTGCACTCTAAGCCAATGTCGAAATCACGAACACAGAAATCACAGTTTGCACCATCGCAAGTTGCTGGCTATGCTGGGCGGGTCCGCACCGAGTGCGACTGGAGGAGCAACCATGACCATGCCCACCCAGCGGGGGCGCCACGCCCACCGGATCGTCTGCCAAGACGCGTTCACCCGGCGGCAGTCCGTCGGGCTGTGGGCGGTGCCCTCACATGGCGTCATCGTCCTGGTGGCGCCGGTCGCGGACTCGGCCCGGTTCACCCGGGATCAGGCCATCGCCCTGCGGGCCGCCCTCGACGCGGCGATCGCTGAGCTGCCCTCCCCCGGCCTGTGAGCGACCGGTGTTCCCGCGCAGCGGCGACGTCCGGTTCTACCGAGTGCTCACCGCCTACATTCCGGGAGTGGGACCGTGCACCACCCAGGTCGAGCTCGTCGAGGACCAGCTGATCCTGCGGCCGGACACGACGACCTGGTTCGAGATCCCGCTCGACCACGCCAACGCCTGCCGCCTGCTCGACGCCCTCACCGGCGAAGTCCCCGGGATCGTCCGGACCCAGCACCCGCGCAACGGCGCGACCACGGTGGCCGTGGCGCTGCACGGCCCATCAGCGGCGTCCCTGCGAGTGGAGAACGTGGCGAAAGGCATGCTGCACGTCGTGTTCGACGAGACGCAATTACCCGAGCTGACCATGCATCTGGAAGACGGCGCCACCTGGCTCCCCCACTGAGCACGCCAAGCGGCCCAGGAATCGAAACGCTCGGGCTTAGGTCGTCGAGGATGTCGCCAGGGCTTCGGCAAAGTCGTGTTTCGGCAGGCAGATGCCCATGGATCGTTCAACGAGAGCGCGATCGACGATCTTGTGTGCTCTCAGTGCGCCGAGTTCGACAGGAGAGCCGCTCTGTTCACCTCTAGCGGCTCTCCTGTCG
>JBOHFJ010000111.1:0-13812 GCA_050699655.1 Pseudonocardiaceae bacterium | reverse complement strand
GGCAGGTGATCACACTGGTCGACGACGCGCTCACGCTCACCGACCAGCAGTTGCGAGATCGATTGCTCACACTGGCCTCGGATGCCCGGTGACCGGACCGCCGTGACGCCGGGGTGAGCCCGCCATGCCGACCCGCCCGCCGCGACCCGAGTCCGCCCTACCGGCCCGAACCGTGGAATGGCTAGGCGGGCGCCACCATGTCGAACGCAACTTCGTCCACTCTGTGTGGGACCGGCTCGCCAAGCTGGAGCGGTTCGGGTGCCCCACGGCGCCGATCGATGCCCTGCGCTCGATCCTGCTCAATCATCAGCCCGCGACCCGTTCGGGTCGCTGCCACGGCTGCCGGCGCCTCACCTGGTGCCACCGCGTCGTCTGGCGCTACCACCTCATCCCCTCACCCGGTGCCGCCGATTCCCCTGCCTCGTGTGGTCCTAGATCGGCATCGAGCTGCTGGAGCACCCCGCCGAGCGCGGCCGACACCGCCGCCGCGCTGGCACTCCAGATCCCTCCGGGCCGGCCGTCAGTTGAGCCTCACCCCCGCGCCTTGCTCCTGGCGGCCGGGTCGGTTCCATCGAAAAGGCTTGGGCGGGTGGGTACTCACGCTTGCGCTACACGCAACGGTTTGTGCAAGTCACCACAGATGAGTCCGCCGCTGGAGTGATGGGAGGCGACCTCGCCAGACCGCCACCGACCTTGCTGGATCTGTATGCGCGGTTTGTCTGATTCCTTCGAGGTGAGGCGCCGCGACAACCTCCATGAAATAATGGTCGCGCGTTGGCGAATCACAGTTTCGTGCGTCCGCCATGGAACGTTCCGACCGCAATGTGGGAGGAAACGCGCAAACTGGCTTCGCGCCTGCGCGCGATGAGACTCCAACGGTCTACCGAAGGGCAAGCTCCAGTGCCAGAAAAACGTGAAAGTGTTGAGGGCGTAGACGTAGCCGAAGGGTTGTCGTCGGTGGTTTTTCTGGCGACCTGGTTTACCGTGAGCGCCTTCTCCGTGGCGCTCCTGGCCACCGGCGTGGCGGAGCTACTGCCAGCCACCCCAAAAGCGATGACACAGTGGGGTGCGATCCTTGGGTTCGTTCTCGCGTGGGCAGCCATCAGTAAAGGTGTCTACCAGAGGAAAGATGATTGGCTGGGCGGGACGTGCCTCGCGGAGCTCAAGTGGTGGGCGTGGGCGTTCGTCCCAGTCGCCGTCGTCGGATTGGTGATCGGTCCGTGACAATTCACGAGGTCACTGGATCACAATCTTCAGTCACGCGGAACTCGCAACAAGGGCGTAATTGCACGCCAAGTCTTTGTGCGTCCAATAGAGAGCGTCGAGCAAACCTCCTCAGTGCTGTAGGCGAGCTTTGTGGTGGTCGTGTCTGGCACGGAAACCTCCATCGGTATGAGTGCGCCGACTTGCTCGGCGTACTCCAGAGCTATCAGCTCCCATGCGGGACAGTTAAGTCCGCCAACATATGCGCGATCATTGACGTACTTACGCGGACACGTCTAGGGTCGCGCTGTGGCCAAAGCAGTGGGAAGCGACGGTTGGACCTCGATGCAGGGGCCGGACGGCGCTGTTCTGCACGTGCGCGCCCGAGAGCGTGACGGACGCTTGGTGATCACGGACCTCTACCTCCACGCGACCGAGATCACTCCCACGGCGATGCGTGGCGTGTCAATCAGCCGGTTGGAAGCGGAGCTCAACGCGGCCACGCACAGCGAGCCGGGGCCGGACTCCGGCGTGACGGTGTTCTCCCGTGTGGCGGCGGGCTTGGCGCGATCGAGCGGAGACGACGAGCCCGAGCCCACGCTAGCCGAGCTGCGCGCGCGCATACCCGCTGGTGAAACCGCGCACCCCCAGCGGCCACGGTTGACCAGACCAGACGGCGCGGCTCCCGAGGAGTTCTACCCACGTGTCGCCCGCGCCTACTTCGAGTACGCGCCCCGCACGCGGGCACCCGCGAAAGAGATCGCCAACGAGGCGTCAGTGCCGGTCACCACGGCGCACAGGTGGATTAGGGAGGCGCGGCGACGCGGCTTCCTGCCGCCGGCCAGGAAGGGAAAGGCGGGATGACCACCACGAGTAGCAAGCGGCGCGGTCGCGGTGACAACGCGATCTACTCGGATGAATCCAAAGGCAGCTACGTCGGCGCGGTGAGCCTGGGCTACACCACGGCGGGGACACGACGCCGCCGCAAGGTCTACGGCCGCACCAAATCCGAGGTCAGAGACCGACTCAAGGAGCTACACGCCGAGATCGAGACCGGAGTGACGTCCTCGGCCCGGTACACAGTGACCGAGGCGGTACGCAAGTGGCTTGCGGTCGGGCTCAAAGGCCGTGCTCCGAAGACGATCGAGAAGTGCCGAACACTCATCGATAACCACATCGTGCCGCAGATCGGCGCCGCCAGGGTACGTGACCTGACCGCAGATGACCTTGATGAGTGGCTGGAGAGCCGGGCGACCACGCTAGCGACCCGCACCCTGCGGGAACTTCTCTCGATCCTGCGCCGCTCGATCACCCTGGCCCAGCGACGCGACCTGGTGGTGCGCAACGTCGCCGAGCTGGTCACTATCCCCAAGGGCACCGCAGGCCGGCCGTCCAAGGCACTGACCATGGACCAGGCCCTCGCGGTGCTCGCGGCGGCGGCATTCTCCCGGCTGCACGCCTACATCGTGATCTCACTGCTGACCGGCATCCGCACCGAGGAAGCCCGCGCCTTGAGCTGGGATCGAGTGCACCTCCAGCGTGTCGCTGAAATGCCGCCGCACATCGAGGTGTGGCGCAGCGTGCGAGCCGGCGGGGACACCAAGACCACAAAGTCACGGCGCACCCTCGCGCTACCCCCGCAAGCAGTCGAGACACTCAAGACACACCGGGCCAAGCAAGCCGCCGACCGCCTGGCGGCCGGGGCAGCTCTGGCAGGAGACCAACCTCATGTTCTGCACAACAGTGGGCACCGAACTGGACGCGGCGAACGTGCGGCGCGGGTTCCGGACGGTGGTGAAGACATCCACGATCGGCGGAAACTGGACACCACGGGAGTTGCGGCACTCCTTTGTGTCACTGCTGTCAGCCCATGGCGTAACGGTGGAGTCAATCTCACAACTGGTCGGGCATGCCGGCACCACCGTCACCGAAACCGTCTACCGCCATGAGCTCCGCCCCGTACTCACCGACGGAGCGGAGGTGATCGGCCGTGTGTTCGCGCGAGGGAGATCTGCGAACTGAACCCAGTAGGCTCCCTTTCAGGCTCCCTGATCTCTCTCAGAGATCAGTTGGCGGGCCGGGAAAACCGCTCTGACCTGGTGTGGAGCTGAGGGGAATCGAACCCCTGACCTTCTCGATGCGAATGAACATCGACGCGTCCGCGTAAGTTCGCTAACATACATGAAACCGCTGGTAGAAACGTTTTCAACTCCTGACGCGGCCGGGTGAGTTCGGGCGAGTTCGTGTCGATTGGCTCCCTTATTGGCTCCCCCAGCAATCCACATAGGACAGCCCGGAAGTTCGGCCGATGATCAACGATCCCACCCTCTCGCTCCAGAGCGCGCGGCTGGCCGTGCCGCTCGATGCGCTGGACGGCGTGGTGATCGCCAGCGCCGAGCGGGGAATCTCTCACCTGACCGGCCGGCTTCAAGAGGTGCACCGTGGAGAACATCGCGGCGGTGATCACCCGTGCCCAGCGGACCCGGTAGCTGAGAAATGTCCGATTCGACCACTACCGCCGGAACCCTGGTGATCGGCACCGTCGGGTGATGGCGTTGTCACTGACCGCCCGGCAGCCCGTACCGTGCGACAGGTCACGACGATCACGGTCACCAGCGCCCCAAGATCAGCTATCACCTCCACGCGCGCGGGGCTTGTGCGGACGATCAGGTCGAGATCATGGAGGCGCGACTGCTTACGGTCATTACTCCCACCGGCCATCTCCCCCGCTACCTCGCCTGATGCGATCTCACTACATCAAACGAGGTAGCCCTGAGAGGGCTTCTCCATCCTGAAGATGACTTACAGCAAACCCGCTAACGGAAACGACCGCGACCCGTCACGGCAAGCGACGACACCTTTCCACTTAGCGGGTTTAGCGCACGGCATCCCCCAGATGTAGAAACCCCCAGGACTACATCACCTGAGGTACGTGGACGATGATCCGTGGGGCGGATGCCCGACACCCGCATATCCGACATCATAGACAGCAGTCGGACAAGAAAAACCGATCAGCGAGCCGCAACGCACAATAGGAGTAGCGCGGTGTCGCGTTCAAGACTAGGGGGGAACACTCATGGGATGGTACGAGTGGTTATCAGGCAGTGACCAGCCGGAGGGCGCGCGCCCCGCATCCGTGGCCGAGCGGTGCGAGATCAAACACTGGCGGGCTGACCATCCACAGCTGAGATCTGATGAATCGCTCGGGTGGGAAGGTTGCCTCTTCACCGGATACCACCTCCACAAAGTACAGAAAGACGAGTCCACGGAATACATCAAGACAGGCTTGCCTGGCTGGTTAGCGAAAATCAACACTAGTGAATGACATCGTGGCTCATCCCGACACAGGGGCCGGCGCTGGGTGACAAACCGATCCAGCACTGCCCGCGACTCAGCGCGGTACCACTCGATCAAGGGCGCAACCGAGCCACGGTCCCGGGTCAGGGCTCGAACGCGCACCCTGGCCAGAATCGCGGCCAACGGCGTGACCGTGCCGTCGGGGGTCCACGCCGCGCGGTGCCCACCACCAGCCACCGCGTAGCCTGTCGCTACCTCCTTGCCGAGGTTCACGCCCCGGAGTCGCTCCCCGGGGCATCGGCAGGGAGTCCTGGGCAGGGGGGAGAGGTTTCGTGGACGTTGACGATGAGGCGCGGACGATCGGTCGGCGGCTGCGGCAGATCCGCAATTCCCGGAAGAAGTCACTGCGGGTGGTCGCCGGCCTGGCTGGGATGTCGAAATCCCACCTGTCCGAGATCGAACGGGGGGAATGCGCCCTGGATCGCCGGTCGGAGATCGTGGCCCTGGCCGACGTGCTCCAGGTAGCCCCCTCTGAGCTGATCGGGCTACCGGTACCAGCACCGGGCAATGGTCACACGGACACTGCGGTGAAAGTGGTGCGCCGTGCGTTGGCTGCGGTCAGCCGCAACCGGCCAGGCGGCCAGGTGCTCCCCGTGGAGCCGCTACGGGCGCGGGTGAAAGCGGTGCTCGTCGACGAGCGGCAATGCCGGTACGCCGAGGTCGGCGCGGCACTGCCCGTGTTGATCAGGGACCTGCACGCCAGCATCGCGGCCGGTCGGGACGTTGCCGAGCTGCTCGACTTGGCAGCGTTGCTGCACACGCAGGGCAGCCATGAATGGCTGATGATCATGGGGGCGTCGCTGGACCTGCGCTCGCTGGCTACGTTGCTGGCCCGCCAGGCTGCCGAGCGGCGCGACGAGCCGACCACCATGGGCCTTGCCGTGTTCGGTGACGTTTTGGTGATGCTCGCCGAGGGTGATTTCGACCTTGCACGGGACGAGCTGGACTCGATGACGGTACCGACGAATACCCCGCAGTCCGCGCAACTGGCGGGCATGCTCGCGCTGTCTCACTCGCTGGTAGCCGCAGCGGACCGGCGACCGGCTGACGTTGTCGCGGCCCTCGAACACGCCGCTGAGCTGGCACGGCACACCGGGGAAGGCAACGCCTACTCGTTGGGCTTTGGCCCCACCAACGTGGGCCTCTGGCGGATGGCCACAGTCTTGGAGGCCGGGGACCACCCCCGGGCCGTCGCCATCGCTGAAAGCTTGCGCCCAGAGCTACACCCCAACCTGTCCCGGCGGTCCATGTACTGGACCGACTACGGCCGGGCGCTAGCCCGGGTGCGGGGACGCGAGAAGGACGCTGTGCTGGCGTTTCGGCGCGCTGAGGTGATTTCTCCACTCATGGTGCGTAACCCCTACGCCCGTGAGGTGCTCGCTGAGCTGGTCGTGCGGTCCCGCCGGGACGCGGCGGGTCGGGAGCTGCGCGGGATGGCCTACCGGGCGGGTCTGCTGGTGTAGCCCATCGGGGTGGCGGCCACACTGGCGGACACCCGCGACCGGCTGATCGTTCACGATCGTCATCGTGACCCACGTACCACCTGAGACACCGCACCAGCAACCCGTTCCGGCGCGCGGTGGCACCTCTCGCGCCATCGCTGTCACCCGCTCGCGGCACGGCTCAGCGGGGTTCACGAACCGGACGGTGAGCACGCGCGGTGGCGCCATCGTGCTGGATTCGCGCGTGGACTGGGCGATGAGCACCCTCGCCCCCTCACCGCAGCCATTCCTGGATCACCTCGCCGTGACTGTCGAGCGGTTCAGCGCGACACGGTCGGTACTGCGGCGGATTATCGCGCTGGCCGACGACTCGGCCACCCTGTCGAACGGGGAGCTGCGGGACCAGCTAACCGCGCTGACCGAGACGTGTGCCCGCGTG
Organism: Pseudonocardiaceae bacterium; assembly: GCA_050699655.1. Taxonomy (GTDB): domain Bacteria; phylum Actinomycetota; class Actinomycetes; order Mycobacteriales; family Pseudonocardiaceae. Next base: position 7,371 of record JBOHFJ010000111.1, on the reverse strand, counting down.
CGGGTCCTTGCCACCGCGTCGGAGGGTGGCTGATGACCGGAGAGTGAAGACTCTGGTCGGGCCGCCGGGTGAGCCCAATCCCCTCTACGGTGCTCCCCGGCCTGGCCGGTCCTCTCATATGTGCTTGCCCGTTTCCTGGGCGCCCTCAAGAAATACCAATCGATAGCTGGCGGGACACGATCCCGCCAGCCTGTCCCGAGAGATGAGGTCAACCATGGCTGATGGCGCTACTGGGGATACGGGCGCGCCCGTCGCGAACCGTAGGGCGATCGGTATCGCGTGCGCTCTGCATAGGGGACCCCGGGGGTTCGCGAATTTGGTGGTGGAGAAGCAGGGTGGGGAGATTGTGTTCGATATGCATGTCACCGGCGCGTGCGTGATGATTTTCGATGAGGGTCCGGCGGGGATACTGCGGGACGCGCTGATCGAGTGGCTCGGGTGAGCGGCGACCCGGCCCCGGCCAGCGCGGCGCACCCGGTAGCCGCCCCGCGCTGGGGGGTGTCCTCGCTGGACTGGCAATCCCACGCCATCGACGGGGACGCTGAGCACCCCGACGGGGTGTATGTCGCCCGCTGCGGACAGCGGCTGGTCCTGGGCGCCAGCCTGTACGACGAGCCACCACCTGGCGGCTGGATGTGCCTGGCGTGCGCGCGGTGGACCGAGCGGGGGGACACCGGTGAGGTGACCGATCCGCCCCCCGCTCACCCGGTGACCGGGCCGGCGCGGTGGGCGCGGTCCCCGCTGGACTATCACGCCCACTGGCTGCTACCCGACGGTGAGCACCCCGAGGGTGTTCTCAGGGCGCGGTGCGGCGCGGTGATGACGAGCGCCACCCAGCACGACCAGCGGCCACCCGGCTTGACGTGCCAGCGCTACGTCGTCCTCGCGGACTCCCCGCGAGACGAGTAAGACCCGGCCGGCCGTTGGTTGAGCCGTGCCCCCCGTGCCCCGGGCTCCCGGCGGCCGGCCGGTTCCACACACACCAAGGAATTGACGACTAGGGAGAACGTGGCGGTGAGTGGTGAGCCCACCAGTGACCATCTGGCCTTCTTCGACCAGCTCGTCGCGACCGTCAAGCAGCTCAGCGCCACACGTTCAGCATTGCAGCAGATCATCTCGCTGGCTGACGATGCGCCCGGGCTGACCGACGCGCAACTGCGGGACCTGCTGTTGGCGTTGGCCGACCGGGCACACCAGTCCCCAGGACCCGGGGCATTTCAGTGCTACTCGCGCACCAGCCGGCCACCTTGTCCCTCTTGACTTGGTAGCGCTCTATGATCCACTCGATCTCGGACCGTGATCCCAACAGATACTCGTAGGCCTCGGTGGGGATGCTAATGAGGGTTATGTTGCTGTTGTAGATGATCGTGGACTGTGCCATCGTTCACGACGTTCGTGGCATGACGTGGTTGACATGCCTGAAACTTCTGGTGCTACCCCGATGCTGGCGCAAATACTCGATGAGGGCTGGTGCAGTTGGACACCGGGGAGGTGCGCGGGACAATTTCTCGCACATCTGTTCGATTACCACCGGCAGTAGGTCGGTGACGGCCGCTACGTGGATTAGGATGCTGCACTTCGCGTTGGACCCGCAGATCGGCACCGACGCGGTAGTCGATCGGGTCCTCGGCCTGGGCGGCCGGGTGGATATTGATCCCTACACGGAAGGATGTTGTGTCGGACGATCGTGTACGAGATGAGCCGCAGTCCTACCTGGCGTCGCCGGTTGAGCGCGACGCGCACCGTCGGGGCGCTTGGACAGGTCTGCAAATCTTGGTTGCAACTGTCATCTTTATCATGGGTATCTCCATACTGTTTTCTGTTATCCTATGGTTGCCGCAGTACATCGTCAACTCTGCGCAAGGCCGGTCGCTTCATCCCAGCGAAATTACAAGTGCCGAGCGAGCGAATGTTGAGAACAGTGTTCGTACCACTCTAATACAGGCTTTCGGCGGTCTGCTGCTACTAGTTGGCGCGACGTTCACTCTGCGCCAACTGCGTCTGAGTCGTGAACAATTGAACCTGAGTTGGACCCAACAAGAGCTCAACACGCAAGCCACCATGAAAAGCCTTGAAGCTGGCCAGCGGGCGCAGTTGAGCGATGCTTTCACCAGAGCTGTTGACCAATTTGGTAGCGAGCGACTGGGAACACGTCTTGGTGGCATAGCCAGCCTAGAGAGGGTCGCGCGTGATGATTGCAGCGTGCGTGACATCGTCATGGAGATGTTGTGCGCTGCCGTGCGGTCTGGATCATTGGGTCAACAGGGGTCTGCGGGTCAACGGGAAGGGGCGGAGCCGGTCCAATTTTGGGGTCAGCCGTTTGTACGTCCGGAGGTAGATGTACAGCTTGCAATCACGGTCCTGGGGCGATTGCGGAACCACGGGCCGAGCCTCGAAGAATTGCTCGATATGCAAGATAGGGGACTGCTTGATTTCGAATCTGCCAACCTTCGTGGAGTCCAGATGACTTTGGGTCATTTCGAAGGAGCAGCGTTCCGCCGAGCAAACTTAACGGAGGCGAATCTCTCAGGAGGGTTCTTCGAGTCTGCAGTTTTTTTCCGGACAATCTCTAAGCGGGCGAACTTTGCTGGCGATTTCTGCGGTGCGTCTTTCGATGAAGCGGACCTGTCTGGTTGTGATTTTCAGGGAGCTAATCTATGTCACGCGAGTTTCGTGAACTCCGTCTTGGTTGGTGCGTCATTGATAGGGGCGGACATTCGAGGGGTGGATTTCACTGGCGCGGTGTTCGAAGATGAGGATCGGCACGCGGTGTTCGAAGGCGCAATAGCCGACTCAGAGACGACTTGGCCCACTGGCTTCGATGCGCATGTCGCGGGTGTAATCATAAATGTCCCGGACGAGACGAGCGAATAAGGGAATAAATCGTCCTTCCCGATCCGCGTGACGCCTCGTACGAAATTGCTGGGGAAAAGTTTGGGCGACGAGGATCTACCGACTAAAACATGACCAACTTTTGGCGTATGCCTCCCGCTGTTGATTATGTTGAGTACCGTGTCGCTGCTCCTGTGGGGGCGTCAGCGTCGTTGGAGGCGTGGGGGGTTGGTCAGTGGGCGGGAGATGTTCCTTCGGCCGTCTGAGCCGTCACCGTGGGGTCACCCATGGTCTCGGGGCTGCCCGCGTAGTCTCACGTGACTCCCGCGCTCAGTTCGCGTTGGGCGATGGCCCGTACCGCCATGGCTGACCAGGACGCGGCGCGGCGCGGCCGGTGGCCTTCGGTGTTGAGTGTGGTCGCGATGGCCCGGTAGGACTCACCGGCTTGGCGAAGCTCCGCGATGCGGGCCACGGCGCGTTGTTCGTCGGTGCGCGGTGCCGCGTCGCGGTCGCGGCCTTTGCCCACGCCGGTGTAGCCGTAGGGGTAGCTGCCGGTGGTTTTGCGCCCCGTGCCCGCTTTCGCGGCCCGTCCGTCGCGGAGTCGCTTGACCACCATGCGCCGGTCCAGCTCGGCGAACACCCCGACCACCTGGCGCAGCGCGGTGCGCATCGGATCGTCGGGGTCATCGCGCAGTACCTCGCCGGTGTCGGCGGTGAACACGTGGCCCCCGGCTTGCCACGCGATGGCCAGCGCGGCTTCCTGGACGGTCAGGGCGCGGGCGAGCCGGTCCAGCCGAGCGACCACCAACCCCTCGGCCTGCGGCGGGTGCTGAAGCGCGAGCAGCGCGGCGGACAACCCTGGCCGGTCAGCGGCGTCTGTCGCGCCGGATACTCCCGCGTCGGTCTCGACACCGACGACGCGGTGCCCGTGCGCGCGTGCCCACGCCTGGATGGCGCGCTCCTGGACGTCGAGGCCGAAACCATCGAGTTGGGACTCGGAGGAGACTCGGACGTAGGAGATCAACCGCATGACAGGAGCGTAACCGACCTGACCTGCTGCGTAAAGGAATCTACGGGATTGTTTACGGCTTGTGGTGTTCGGGAGGGGTGAGCACGTCCGTCCCGAGCGAGGGTGCCATGCCCAGCACCGCCTCCAGCGCCGTGATGCCACCCTCCAGCCGATGCCGAAACGCCGGACCCACCGGCAACTCCCCTGAGCGCGCCGCCTCCAACAGCTCCACAAGCTGACCACGCAACACCCGCGCCCGATCCATCGTCACCAGCGCATCCTGCCGCCACCCGACCCGAACAACCAAGGCGCCTATGGACCGACCGGTGGAGTGTTTGATCAGAGTTTCCAGCGGTGTTGGGGATGCGCGCTCGGAGCGGTCCATGACAACGTGTCGGCGGCCCACGACGTCCCCGGATAGCGGCGCGCGCCGCACACGAACAGGGCGGCGCTGATGACGTGCCTCTACGTGAGCGGCGGCTGCCACGTAAGTTGGCCGTTCGTGTAAATCTCTTTGCGCTTAGGACACCAGAAGCTACGCGGCGCGTGGGAGATCCGCGTTGAGACCTTCCCGGATTTCTGTTTGCGGCATGAAGTTACGGAGTCAATACCTATGTGCCCATAACTGAGGTAGGCGACTCCTCTGCCTTGGTCAAATATAGGAAGGCGGGGTCTTCCCCGTTGTCTGGTTTAGCGGGTCGGGTTGTCCAGCCCGGTGGCCACACAGAGCCTGGTCCAGCGGCCGAGGCCACCCGGGCGCCCTCGAAGTTGGCCCCGCCGGTGAACCGGACGTCCTCGAAGGAGGTCTCGCCGGTGAACTGGGCTCCCACGAAGTAGGTCTCGCCGGTGAGCCGGACGTTCCCAAAGTAGGTCTCGCCGTTGAACCGGGTGCCTGCGAAGTAGGCCCCGTCGGTGAACCGGACGTCCTCGAAGGAGGTCTCGCCGGTGAACTGAGCGTACTGGAAGGAGACCCCGTCGGTGAACTGGGCGTCCTTGAAGTTGGCACCGCCGCTGACCCGGGCGCTCCAAAAATAGGTTCCGCCGGTGAACTGGGCACCCTCGAAGTCGGTCCCGCCGGTGAACTGGGCGTCCGCAAAGTCGGTCCCGCCGGTGAACTGAGCGCGCGTGAAGTTGGCGTAATCGAGTTGACACTCCTTTAGGGAGAACTCAAGGAGAAGCGCTCCGGTGAGATTCAGTCGGATGCCGGGCCAGGTCGGTGCTACGGGCGGTGGTGTGCGATGCCACCAGCGTCGGCGACGCTGGGCGACGACGCGCAGGTTACGAAATAGGATGTCCTGGGCGGTCAGCCGTACCTGCCGCTCCTGCTGGGCGTGCTCGTGCCGCGATCCCCGGGATGTGGGTGTGGCGTGAGGTGGCCGGTCGGTGAGTGTTCGGCGTCGCCGCGCGGGTCCCGGACTGCGGTAGGACGAAGGTTGCGGCGGCGTATAGGGCATGCGCAGGTAGGCGCAGATCACATCCACCATGGTCTGACGGTGCTCGACGGTGCTGTGCGCCAGGCGCTCCAGGGCATACAGGCCAGCCAGTCGCACCGGAGCCTGCTCAGAACCGAGCTGGTCGGCGGCCTTGGTGTACAGCTCGGTGATGCGTCGCTCGGTGGCGTCACGGTCGGTGTGCACCAGGGTCAGCTCGATGTAGCGCTGCCGGCGAGCGGTCAACAGCAGCGCCACCGCACCACCGATACCGATCACCAGGGTCCCAGCGGTGCGGATCACGTCGAGCTGAACCTGCGCCCCTTGCCCACCGTAGAGGCGCCGCAGCACGAACCAGCTCACCACCGCGACGACTACCGCGACGACGAGCACCACGAGCGTCCCCGCCCTTATGATCCATTTCGACAGCGGTGGCGGGGGTGAGTCGGGCCGGTTGCCGCGTGCGGTCACACCCGGATCATCGCCCAGGGCCTGAAGTCGCTCAGGCCGGGACGGGCGGCGATGCCCCGGGAACCGGGCTGGCGACGCTAATCGCCCACGGGGGAACGCTCTCGGTTTGGTGCCCCGGCGAGCTGGGCGGCGCGGCGAGCGCGGAGGTCGTCAAGTTTGCTTCTCACCGGTGTGGCTGTCGTGGCGTCCCGCGAGGCCGCGCGCTCGGCCAGCTTGCGCAGCTCGGTGAGCACCCGCTGCGCCGCCCCACCGCTGGCGGAGTAGCCGGCGTCGAAGTCGCGGGCGTGCTGCCGGCCGAGTGCGATCAACGCACACTCGCGGTGCTGAAGATCTCCAGGAAGCTGGCGCACCTGCCGGTTGTAGGCGACCAGCACTCGTCGAGAAGCCACAGCGCACCACCCCCGGCCTTCCTGCGCGGTGTGGGACGCCAGTGTAGACCCTGAATTGAGCGGCCGAAGCCACGCAAACACACACGTCACGCACGGTAGACGCCCACGTTTCTTGATTAATTATCATGCTGTGTCCTCACGCGTGAGAAATCGCTAGGGGAGATCTGATCCCCGACTGGCCTCCCCTAAAAAAACAGGACCCCAGACGCGCTGCGGTAGGGCACCCCTCATCAGCGCCCGTCACGCGAGAGGTCTCCGATGCGCCCCTGGTCAGGGTCAGACCGCGCTCACCACCACGACCGCGAGTCCGGCGCCACCTCGCGCGCCAGGCGCCTGATTCGGTTGCTCTCGACGGTGTTGCAGCCCCGGTGCGCGGGCGCGAGGTTCGCGGGGTCGAGCGGGTCACCGCCTTGGGCCAAGCCGATGATGTGGTGGGCGGTACCGGCCAGTCGATGCAGAGGTCGGAGCTTCGTGAACTCGTAGTGGATGGGGTGGCCGCACAGGGCGCACGGTGTCCGGCGCGCCTCGCCCATGGCCATACAGTGCGCCTGGGCGCGCCGCCACCGCGACCCTTTACGTCCCGCTGTAGCGCCCATGTCCACATTCTAGGCTCGCTCGGCGCCACGGAAAAGCATGGTCATCCGCGTCGATACGGTCGGCCCGCGCCAGCACGGTGGTTCTGTTCTCCCGCAGAATAGCGACGCACCGCCTGCACGCGCCTCGGTCAAGGTCCATGAGTCAACGGCCTCGACAGCGGCTGGCGGTCTGACTCGACCGGGCCTCGCGGAAACTTCAGGCGCCGGACCGTGCCGGTCCACATCTCGCCAGCGCGGCGCTAGCTGTTCGCGGGTGTGTGTCATCTTGGCCTCGCTGGGCCGTCGGTCTTCGGGGTAGAGCCGTGGCCATTGGATACCGTTGATTAGATGCGCGCGGGTTTGAACGGCACTGCGGTGATCCGGGTGGGCTTGGTGTCCCTTGCTGACCGGGATTCTCGTTGGTCACTTTGTGTAGCTGTTCAGCCCTGTAGCCCTGTAGACCTACAGGGCTGGGGCGCGACAGCGCGTCGGACGCCTCGGCGTTTGACCAGTACATATATGAAATTGTTCGCTCTCTGACCCGAATCCGCGATTAGTTGGGCGACACGGGCCCGGGGTTGGTGATGGGTGTCGTTCTGGCCTGGGATGATGTCGGTTGCGAGGCAACAAAACATCTCAGGGAGAGGACACCCATCGGGTGGATA
>JBOHFJ010000110.1:0-13822 GCA_050699655.1 Pseudonocardiaceae bacterium | reverse complement strand
GAGCGGGCTTATCAGACTGCCATTAACCCCGCTCAGCCCGCTGAATGCGAGACAACAGGAGGAAGAACATGATTACTGGGATTGGGGTTTCGGGGGTGGGGCTGGGATGCATGGGGATGAGCTACGCCTATGGACCGGCCGACCGCGCCGAGTCGATCGCGACCATCCACCGCGCGCTTGACCTCGGCGTCACCTTCCTGGACACCGCGGACGTGTACGGAGACGGTGAGAACGAGAAGCTGGTCGGCGAGGCGATCGCCGGACGGCGCGACGAGGTCGTGCTGGCGACCAAGTTCGGCATTCTCGCAAGCAACCTCACAGGCAGACCAGCGGACGTGGACGGTTCGCCCGCCTACGTTCGCGCCGCGATCGACCGGTCACTGGCCCGCCTGGGTGTTGAGCATGTCGACCTGTACTACCAGCACCGTCCCGACCCGGACGTTCCCGTGGAGGAGACCGTCGGCGCGATGGCCGAGCTCGTCGTGGCCGGAAAGGTCCGCCACCTGGGGCTGTCCGAGGCCTCGGCGGCCACGATCCGCCGCGCGGCCGCGGTGGCGCCGATCACCGCGGTCCAATCCGAGTGGTCGCTGTTCAGCCGCGACATCGAGGACGCCGTGGTGCCGGCCTGCCGTGAGCTCGGCATCGGGATAGTTGCCTACAGCCCGCTCGGGCGCGGGTTGCTCACCGGCGCTTACACCTCGGTCGACGATCTGGCCCCCGGCGACTTCCGCCGCACCCAGCCGCGGTGGCAGGACGCGAACCTGGCGGCGAACCTGGAGCTCCTCGGCCAGATCCGCTCCATCGCCGCCCGGCATGGCGCCACGCCGTCGCAGGTGGCGCTGGCCTGGGTGCTGGCGCGGGGCGAGGACGTGGTGCCGATCCCCGGCACCAAACGACTCCGATACCTCCAGGAGAACGTCAAGTCGCTCAGTCTCACGCTGAGCACCGAGGATCTCGACCGGTTGTCCGACCTGCACCCGGCCGGTGACCGCTACCCAGACATGTCCTGGGTCAACCGCGACACCCGTGCTTGACGCGCATTCAGCGGGCTGAGCGGGCCAATCAGACTGCCATTAACCCCGCTCAGCCCGCTGAATGCGAGACAACCCGCCCCGCTGAGCGCTCATGTGACGGTGGCTTGCCAGCGGCCGCGGCTGAGGTGGGTGTTCCGTCGTCGTCGAGCAGGTCCCACAGCCGGCGTGGTCCGCCTTGGTGGACGATCGGCGGGTCATCGCCCTGTGCGGTGGCCCTGGCCCATGAGCCGTCTGAGGGCAGCATGAACGCTGTCTGGGTGCCGTCGTGCTTGTCGTAGTGATGCTCGATTCCGGGGTGCAGGATCCCGGAGGGTTGACCACAGTTCCCAGGCCTCGACAACGTTCGTGACAGGGTAGTAACCAGTGCGGACGTGGTCTCCCTCGGCGTCTCGGATCTCCTCCAGCAGCGGGTGCGGGCCGAGTGGGTAGCTCGGGCCGGTGCGGGTTCGCATGAAGCCGGCCCGGTCCCATTCGATGCGGCCGGTGGCGCCGCCGTCGTCGGTTTTGTCGGCGGTGAGGATCAGCGCGGTTCCCGCGATGGTGGTGACCAGGCGACCACCGGGCCGCAGTGCTCGCAGCCAGCTCGCCGGGATGGGGCGGACGGAGACGGTGGCGACGATCCGGTCATAAGTACCCGGCAGTGGCCCGGTCGCGTCGCAGGTCACGACGCGCGGCCGCAGTCCAATGCCATCAAGGCGTTCGGTGGCGGCCTTGGTGTTGACGCTAGTCGCCTGTCCTCCCACCTTCGGGTGCCCCGAGGATATCATGATAAGCGGCAGGGCAAGGCGCACAAGCATCCATGAGACCGTGCACAGGTGGGTCAGAAGGTGCACAAGCATCCATGAGAGCTTGTGAAGAACTGGGGTGGGCGAGGGGGGAGTTGAACCCCCACGTCCTTTCGGACACACGGACCTGAACCGTGCGCGTCTGCCATTCCGCCACTCGCCCGAGCGACCGGAGCAGCCTAGCATGCGGGCTCACCCGGTTGTTGGCCTTCCCGGATACGATCGGTGCAGCCCCGCCAGCAGGCCCTGGCTGAGCCTGGGAGAGGAGGGTGCCGTGGGCAAGGTGCAGCGGTTCGAGCGTCGGTTGCAGGGTATGGTCGGTGACGCGTTCGCCAGAGTTTTCGGTGGCAGCGTGGTGCCGCAGGAGGTCGCGCAGGCGCTTCAGCGTGAGGCTGAGGACAACGCGCGGCCACTCGCGGGGGGGCGAGTGCTCGCGCCCAACCGTTACACCGTGACACTCGGGCCGGCCGACCATGACCGGCTGGTGGGCGACGAGCAGCGGGTGATCCGGATGCTCAAGGGGTGTGTGCAGAGCCATCTCGCGGAGCGGGCGTGGGATGCCTACGGAGACGTTGTGGTGGTTTTGCGGCGGTCTGAGACGCTGCACACTGGACAGTTCCGCACCAGCTCGTCCGTCGATCCCGACACACCTGTTCCTCGTACCGCAGGAGACCGAGCCATGAGCCAGCACCAGGGCGAGTACGCCGGGGACGCCCAGCGCGGCCAGCATCGTCATGACACCCCCTCCGGGGCCGCTCCGGATTACGGTCAGCCACCCGGTTACGACCAGTACAGCTACGACCAGTACAGCTATGACCAGCACAGCTATGAGCAGCCGGGGTACGGTTATGATCAAGGTGTCGACCGCGGCCAGCTCTCGGCGTCGCTCAGCGTGGACGACGGGTCGAATCGGCACTACCAGCTGACCGAAGGCGCCACCGTGGTCGGCCGCGGCCAGGAGGCCCAGTTCCGGCTGCCGGACACTGGCGTGTCCCGGCGGCACTTGGAGATCACCTGGGACGGTCAGCGGGCGACGCTCGCCGACCTCGGGTCCACCAACGGCACGACGGTCAACGGCACCCCGGTACAGACCTGGCAACTCGCCGACGGCGACGTGGTGCGGGTTGGGCAGTCCCGCCTGGTCTTCCGTACCCAGAGTTGAGACCCGGATCTAGCGAAAGACGACCGTCAGCGTGCCGGAGCTGGTGCTGCAACTGACCAGAGCGGGCTTCCTGCTCCTGCTCTGGTTGTTCGTCGTGCTCGCGCTCCGGGTCGTGCGCTCGGACCTGTTCGCGGCGTCCGGGTTGCGGGCCAGCCCCGCGATGTCCCGCCTCGGCGGCCGAGCGGAGCGCAACCGGACGCCCCACCAGCTGGTGGTGACCGCGGGCGGACTGGCGGGCACGCGCATCTCGCTGGATGGCAGGCCCATTCTCATCGGCCGTGCCGACGACTCCACACTGGTGCTCGATGACGATTACGCGTCCACCCGGCATGCCCGCCTCGGCGTGCAGGGCGGAGACTGGTTCCTGGAGGATCTGGGCTCCACCAACGGTACCTACCTGGACCGGGCTAAGGTCACCGGACCCACCCGGGTTCCTCTCGGGGTCCCGATCCGCATCGGCAAGACGGTGATCGAGCTGCGCTCATGACTCTGGTTCTGCGCTACGCGGCCCGAAGCGACCGCGGCCTGGTCCGCCAGAACAACCAGGACGCGGTGTACGCGGGTCCGCGCTTGCTTGCGCTGGCCGATGGGATGGGCGGCCATGCCGCCGGCGAGATAGCCGCGAAAGCGATCATCGCGGCTTTCGCCCCGCTGGACGACGACGAGCCCGGCAACGACCTGCTGGATCAGCTGCACGCGGCCACCCTCGCTGGCAACGCCGCGCTCAGCCAGCTGGTCCGCGAGGATCCCGAACGGGAAGGCATGGGCACCACGTTGACCGCGGTGCTCTTCGGTGGGAACAAGCTCGGCCTGGTTCATGTCGGCGACTCCCGCGCCTACCTGCTGCGCGAGGGCGCGTTCAGCCAGATCACCCACGATGACACCTTCGTCCAGTCGTTGATCGACGAGGGTCGGATCTCCGAGGACGAGGCCAGCCAGCACCCGCAGCGTTCCCTGCTGCTCAAGGCGCTCACCGGGCACGACGTGGAGCCCTCGCTCACGGTGCGGGAGGCCTTCGCCGGGGATCGTTACCTGCTGTGCTCCGATGGGCTTTGCGGCGTGGTGAGCGCCGAGACGCTGGCCGAGGGGTTGACGATCCCTGACCCGAGAGCCTGCGCCGACCGTCTCATCGAGCTGGCCCTCAAGGGTGGCGGGCCGGACAACATCACCTGCATCGTGGCCGACGTGGTGGACGTCGAGTACGGCGAGAACGAGCCCATCATCGGCGGAGCGGCGGGCGACGGTGTCGAGGAACCGCAGCCCGACTCGGCGGCGTCCCGGGCGGCGACGACCACCCTGCCGCGCCCGGTTCCCCAGCGGATCGACCCGGTGCCGCCCGACCCGGCGCTGCGCCGTCGCACCCGGCGGCGCACGCTGATCGGCTTGGCGGTGTTCGCCGGGCTGCTCGTTGTGGTCATCGCGGTCGGCTCGATCTTGGTGCTCGGCCAGTACTACGTGGGGGCCGCCAGTGACGATGAGGTGGCTGTCTTCCAGGGTGTCCGGGGTGATTTCCTCGGCTTGCCGCTGCACACCTGGGCCGAAGGCAGCTGCCGCAGCGGCGCGCGCGGCTGTGAGACGATCTTCTTGAAGGACTTGCAACCGTATGCCAGGACCAACGTGCGCGCAGGAATGATCAGTAACAGCGGCTTGGTGGGCGCTCGCGATATCATCGGCCGCCTGCGCACCAACGATCTGCTGCCGCTGTGCCCTCGGGCCAGCGTTGGAGTCTTCCCCGCTCAGGTGTCCACCTCGCCGTCCTTGGTTGGCACGGACACCTCCACCACGCCCGCGAGCACCGGTACGCCACTGCCGGCGAAACCCTCGGAACCTGGAGTGGACTGCCGGACGGTGAACTGATGCCCAGCACCGCCGCGCTGTCGCGGGTGCGCACCGAACTGGTGCGCACCGAACTGGTGCGGGCCTGGTGAACACGCCGATTCGCCGGGTCGCGCTGGCCGCCATGGTCATGATCGTTCTGTTGCTGCTGAACGCCACCTACATCCAGGTCGTGCACGCGGACACCTACCGCACCGACCCGCGCAACCGCCGGGTGCTGCTCGACGAGTACAGCCGCCCGCGCGGCCAGATCATCGCCGGTGGCTTGCCGCTGGCCAATTCGGTGGAGACTGGCGGGGAGCTGCGCTTTCTGCGCACCTATCTCAATGGGCCGCTATACTCCCCGGTCACCGGATACTACTCGCTGCGCTACGGCTCGGGTGGCATCGAGCAGTCGATGGACTCGGTGCTCAACGGCTCCGACGGCCGGCTGTTCGGGCGCCGGCTGTCAGACCTGATCACCGGTCGGGAGCCCAGCGGGGGCAGCGTCGAGCTCACCATCAACCCGGCCGTTCAGCGGGTCGCCTATGACCAATTGATTCGCCGGGGCTACACCGGCGCGGTGGTGGCAATCAAGCCCAGCACCGGGGAGATTCTCGCGATGGTCTCCACTCCGTCCTATGACCCCAACCAGCTCTCCGCGCACGACAGCGCGGAGCAGGAGGCCTCCTGGGACGCGGACACCTCCGCCAAGCGTGGCTCCCCGCTGACCAACCGCGCGGTCGCCTCCACCTACCCGCCGGGGTCGACTTTCAAGCTGGTGGTCAGCGCCGCCGCGTTCGAGAACGGGAAGGCCACCCCGGACACCCCGCTCACGGCGGCCTCGGCGTTGCAGCTGCAGGGCACCACGACGCTGCTGCACAACTTCGACGACGAGCGCTGCGGCAGCGGTGACACCGCAACGCTCACCCAGGCGCTGGTGCGGTCCTGCAACGCCTCCTTCGCTCAGCTGGCCGCCATCGTCGGCGAGAAAGACCTGCGCAAGCAGGCGCAACTGTTTGGCATCGGGCAGCAGGATCTCACCATCCCGATCCCGGTGGCGCCATCTTCGTTGGGTGCCATTCCCGATGTCGCCGCGCTGGAGCAGTCCGGCATCGGGCAGCGTGATGTGGCGCTCACCCCGCTGCAGAACGCGATGATCGTCGCGACGATCGCCAACGGCGGGGTGCGGATGCGCCCCCAGCTGGTTCGGCACATCCTGGCCCCGGACCTGTCGGTGCTGGACAGCATCGTCGCGGAGGAAGCCGACACGGCGATGTCCCGCTCCACCGCCGAGGAGATCCGGGACATGATGGTCGCCGCTGAGAACAGCTACCGCAACGACGGTAAAATCAACGGTGTCAGCATCGCCGCGAAGACCGGCACCGCTGAGCACGGCATTGACCCCAAGAACACTCCACCGGACGGTTGGTATGTGGCCTTCGCGCCCGCCGACAATCCACAGGTGGCCATCGCGGTGCTGGTGGAAAACGGCGGAGACCGCAATCTTGAGGCGACCGGAGGCTCGCTGGCCGCTCCGATCGGCCGAGCCGTCATCGCCGCGACCCTGCAAGGAGCCCATTAATGGTGCCCCTGATGATGTTACTGGTGGTTACCGCATGGGGTTGAGCGGCGGGCAGCCGCTGGCGCGGCGGTACCGGCTGAGCCGGCGTATCGCCGTCGGCGGGATGGGCGAGGTGTGGCAGGCCACCGACACTCGACTGGACCGTCAGGTCGCCATCAAGGTGCTCAAGCCGGAGTGCTCTGGCGACGCGGAGTTCCGCCAGCGTTTCCACACCGAGGCCCGAATAGCCGCGTCGCTGAATCATCCCGGCATCGCCGCGGTGCACGATTACGGCGAGGCGGCGGACGACCACCTGGACGATCATGTGGGGGCTTATCTGGTGATGGAGCTGGTCGCAGGGGACTCGCTGGCCACGATCCTGATGCGGCAGCGGCGGTTGGCCGCCGAGCGCACGCTCGACATCCTGAGACAGGCCGGCGATGCGCTGGCCGCGGCCCACGCGCGCGGTCTGGTGCACCGTGACATCAAGCCCGGAAACATCCTGATCACCCCCGACGGGCGAGTGAAGCTCACCGACTTCGGCATCGCCAGAGCGGTCGACGCGGCTCCGGTGACCCGGGACGGGATGGTGATGGGCACCGCGCACTACATCGCTCCGGAGCGGGCCGCCGGGGGTGAGGCCGGCCCGGCTGGCGACGTCTACTCCCTCGGCGTGGTGGGGTACGAGTGCCTGGCTGGTCAGCGCCCCTTCGTGGCTGACAACGCCGTCACCGTCGTGTTGATGCACCTGCGTGACCAGCCGCCCCCGCTGCCCCGCGACGTGCCCCCAGCGCTCCGCGCGCTGATCGAGACGGCGCTGGTCAAGGACCCACGGCGGCGTTACGGTACCGGTGGTGAGTTCGCCGCCGCCGTCGCCGCGGTCGCGGCTGGGCACCGGCTGCCGCCACCGCGCGGGGTGGCCGGTGGTGGCAACCCGTGCCCAGCCACGGCGGTGCTGCCCTCACCCGCGCCGCACTTCGATCCCAGTCCGCGCGGCGCGCCGCGACTCGCGCTTGCGCTGCTCGGCGTGCTGGTGCTCGCGCTGGGTGGTTATGTGGCCCGCGAGGCGCTGCGTTCGCCGTCCGCGCCCACCGCGGCGCCGCGACCGGCCCAGCTCGAACCGGCCCAGCTCGAACCGGCCCAGCTCGAACCGGCCCAGCGCGAAGCAAAGCAGGCGTCTGAGCCGGAGCCGAGTGATTCGGGCGAGGAGCGCCCCGAAGTGCTTGTTGTGCCGACCGATTACTGGGGTCACCGGGGCAGCGACGCCGCTGTGACCGCGAAAGTCCATGGGCTGATACCGCGAGTGGTCGACGACGACGGTGAGCTGGTCGATCCGGACCTGCGGTCGCAGTGCCGCATCATCGGAGTTGTCCCGCGCTCCGGCCTCGTCGCTCGCGGGTCGACCCTGGAGCTGACCTGTCGGAGCGGGAAGTGAGTAGCCGACCCTCACCAGGGGAGCGCCCGAAGGAGGGCATGATGGGCCACGGGCCGGGCAGCCACACGGTGCGGGTCACGAACGAGGAGCGGGACGGCGCGGCAATGACCATTCCCCGGCTACTGTCGGATCGCTATGAGCTGGGTGAGACGCTCGGCTACGGCGGCATGTCCGAGGTGCACCGCGGCCGGGATGTCCGCCTCGGTCGCGACGTCGCGGTCAAGGTGTTGCGCGCCGATCTTGCCCGGGACCCCCAGTTTCAGCACCGCTTCCGCCGGGAGGCGCAGAACGCCGCCGCGCTGAACCACCCGGCCATCGTCGCGGTGTACGACACCGGCGAGACGGTTTCCGGCTACGGTCCGCTGCCCTACATCGTGATGGAGTTCGTGGAGGGCCGGACGCTGCGCGACATCGTCAAGACCGAAGGCCCCCTGGACGCCCAGCGCGCAATGGAGACGATGGCGGACGTCTGCGCCGCGCTGGACTTCAGCCACCGCAACGGCATCATCCATCGCGACGTCAAGCCAGCCAACATGATGATTAACAACGATGGCGCGGTCAAGGTGATGGACTTCGGCATCGCCCGGGCGCTGGCCGACGGGCAGGGCGTGACCCAGACCGCGGCGGTGGTCGGCACCGCCCAGTACCTGTCCCCCGAGCAGGCCCGCGGCGAGCTGGTGGACGCCCGCTCGGACGTCTACGCCGCCGGGTGCGTGCTCTATGAGCTGATCACCGGAGATCCGCCGTTCACTGGTGACTCCCCGGTCGCGGTGGCTTACCAGCACGTCCGGGAAGACCCGACACCACCGTCGAGCAACAATCCTGACGTGCCGGCGGCGCTGGACGCGGTGGTGCTCAAGGCGATGAGCAAGAACCCGGCCAACCGCTACCAGTCCGCCGCCGAGATGCGCACGGACCTGGTCCGCGTGCTGTCCGGGCAGCGGCAGCTGGCGCCGGTGATCATGACCGAGGCGGACCGTGATCTCATGCTCGACTCGGGTCCCACCGTGTCCATTCGGCCCATCCGGCCCGGTCGGGCTAGCCGGAACAGTCGGGTCAGCCGGCATGGCCCGGGGCTTCGGGTGGGGTCCGCCGCTGGGCGGCGGTCCGGCCGGGGCCTGGGGATTCTCAGCATGGTGGTGGTCCTCGCCGTCGTCGGGCTGCTCCTGCTGCTGTTCACCAACGTCTTCGGCGGCGGGCCCAAACCCGTGCTGCTGTCCAACGTGGTCGGCCAGCCAGTGGTGCAAGCCGAGCAGGCGCTCAACGCCGAGGGTTTCCAGACCGAGCGGCATCCGGTCGAGTCAACCCCGCAGGATCTCGACCGCGTGGTGGACATGAATCCCAGCGGCCAGGCGTTGCGCGGCACGACGATCCGGCTGGACGTGGGCGCCGGCCCGGCCGAGGTGGAGGTGCCCAACCTGCTCGGGCTGGACCGGGTGCAGGCTCAAGCCTCCCTGCAACAGGTGGGCTTGGCCCTGTCGCCCGATCAGCTGCAGCAGGTCGTGCCGGACGACAAGGACGTCGACCGGGTGCTGGTCCAGGATCCGCCTGCTGGGCGCCAGCTGACCAAGGGCAAATCGGTGATCATCACAGTGGGGGTGCCGCCGGCGACCGTCGGCGTGCCCGACGTGGTCGGCACCAACGTCGACCAGGCCCAGCGCAACATCACTGTGGCGCACCTCACCGCGCAGCTCCAGGAGGTCGACTCCACCGCGCCGAGGGGCCAGATCCTGAAGCAGAACCCGGCCGGCGGCACCGCGGTCAAGGCGGGCGCCACGGTGATCCTCACGGTGTCCCGGGGCAACCAGCTCCAGATGCCCGACCTGCGTGGCCAGACCCCGACCCAGGCCCGGGACACGCTGCGAAAACTGGGTTGGCTCGGCATGCTCAACCAGATGTCTACTCCGGTGGATGACACCACTCAGGTCGGGATCGTGGTGGCTCAGGACGTGCCACCGGCCGCCGGGTTCGGTCGGGACCAAACCATCACGATCACCGTCGGGCGGGACAACACGACCACCAGCCCGACCACCAGCAGTGGCATCTTCGGCGCACCGGGATTCTCCGGCGGAGGCTGAGCGTCACCAACCAGCTGTCGTGTCGTTATCTCCCTCTGGGCTGACTTGTTGGTCCAGGCAGAGATACTGCGGGAGGTTCGCAGGTGGCACGGTGTGCGGCGCTCGGCGCTCGGCTCGTCAAGATCGGTTTGGTTCTGCTCGTGCCCACCGTCACGTTCGTCGCGGCGACGCAGCCGGTGCTCGCCCAGACGTCGGATGCACGGTCATCCTGGGTCGGGGGGTTCTCCTGCCCGATGACCCGCACCGGGGAGTACCAGAAGGTCGACCCCGCCGCCGCCGGTCTCGACCCGGTGAAGCTCCAGCGGGCGCTGGCCTACGCCGAGCGGCAGGACTCGCTGAGCATCAAGGTCTTCCGCCACGGCTGTTTGCTGGGTCAGGGCATTCTCGACCCGTTGTTCGAGCGGGTGCCGGCGAACAACTACGGCCAGACGAAGGCCGTCGCGGCGCTGGTCACGGGAATCGCGCAGGACAAGGGCTACCTCGACATCGACGCGCCCATCGGCAGCTACCTGCCGCCGAACCTCGGGGATCGGGCCCACCGAGCGGTGACGCTGCGCAACTTGCTCCAGGAGGAATCCGGTATTCGGGTGAACAACGTGCGCGGGCTGAACTTCTACGCCGACCAGTCCCGGCCCCGCGAGTTCTTCACCATGGGCTTCGAACACCGGCCCGGCACGTACTTCGAGTACGACGAGATCGGTCCCTCCCTGCTCACCTACGTGGTGCAGCGCGCTATCTGGCGCCACGAGCCGGGGGTGGACTTCCAGGCGTTCGCCCAGCGCGAGCTGTTCGACAAGCTCGGCATCCCGACCAGCGCCTACTTCTGGCAGCGTGATCGCGCGGGCAACACCGAGGGCTACTCGCAGCTGTTCCTGCGGCCGCTGGAGTTCGGCCGGTTGGGTCAGCTGTGGCTCACCGATGGTGTCTACCAGGGGCAGCGCGTCATCTCCGAGCGGTTCATGCGCGAGTTCCGGACGCCGTCGCGGGCCAACTGCGGGTTCGGATTCTTCGTCTTTCTCAACAGCTGCCGGCCCGGCCAGCCGCAGGCGAACATCGACATCCCGATCCGCCGGCAGTTCTCCGGGGTCCCATGGGTCGCCAGCGCACCGTCGGACATGGTGTTCACGGTCGGCCTCGGGACCCGGATTTTCGTCATCCCGAGCCTGGACCTGGTGGTCACCCGCAGCGGCGAGCAGGAACTGGACACGGTGCCCTCAGCCACGATGGGGAACACCGACGGGGTGGTCCCCGGGCGCACTGGCGAGGCGGGTACCCACGAGTTCTTCCGCCTGCTGATGGCTGCGGTGACCGACATGCCGGCCGCGGTACGCGCCACCATCGCGAACTCCGGCCCCTACAACCGTCCCCCGAAGGTCGGTGCCGACCTGAGCACGTTTCTCTACCCGTTGGACGCGCCAGCCGGCAGCTATCTCTCGGTCGGCCCCGGGGCTCCGCAAGGCTGCAACCCGCTGGGATGCCAGGGCGAGCCCAACGACGGGGTCCCGAGGTACGTCGGTGACATTCCACGCACCGTCCCCGGCATCCTGGGCGCTCAGACCCGACCCGACGGCAACTGAAGGGCTCGCCTCGCGGTGGGCGCTCGCCTGGAAAGGCGGCTAGAGTTGCGTCCTCTGCGGCACGTAAACGTGCACTATCAAGGTGGCGGAAATCGAGCGGATCAAAAGGTCTTGAAGGTCTTCAAACTCACACGACGCGCCCGAGGCGCGCAGCGAACACACCAGCCGCTCATGCTGCTGCTTGCGACTGCGTAACTCACCCATAGCACTTCCCCGGCATCGCGGGCGGGGATGACCGACACATGAGCTCAGTTGACAGACGCATGGGCTACGATGACTGACATGCCTGACCAGGAGGACGACACGGCCGCCGAGCTGCCCTCAGTTCCGACCCCGCGCCGACCCGAGCGGGAGGTCAGTATTCGCGAGTTGCGCAACGCCGGCAGCGTTATCTCTGATCTCGCCCACGCAGGCGCGATCGGTCGCGTGACCAACGGTGGGCGCCTGGTCGGGTGGCTGGTCCCGGCCACATCGTCCGAACAACGCGCCGAGGAACTCCACGCTCAGGGTCGGCTGCGCCGCGGGCGCCTCGGCGGTCTCGCCGGTCATCGCCCATTGCCGCGCCGCGTCGACACCGCACCGCTGAGCGACACCCTCGACGAGCAGCGCCGCACGGGCAACCGGTGATCTATCTTGACTCGTCGGCGATAGTCAAGCTGGTCCGAGCGGAGGATTCGTCAGAGGCACTGCAATCCTGGATTGACCAGCGCGCAGACTCGCTACTGGTGACCTCTGCGCTGGCTCGCGCCGAGGTGCTGCGGGCGGTACGCCGCAATAACCACACCGACTCCGGTGCGCTGATCGATCCCACGGCCTTCACCGCGGAGCTGGTTGTTGCCACCGAGGTGCTCGACTCCATCGCTCAGACCGCAATCGATGACCCGATCCTCGACCGGGCGGGCAACTTCGCCTCGTCCACAATCAGAACGCTCGACGCCATCCACCTAGCCTCGGCAGCGGAGTTCGACCTCGCTGAGCTGGAATTCGTGACCTACGATCATCGACTCGCCGAGGCAGCGCAGGACATCGGAATCGCGGTCGTTGCGCCAGCCGTCGACACGTCCGAGTGACTGTGGACGACCTGACGGTCACTGACGGTCACTGACGGTCACTGACGGTCACGGTGCAACTGCACGTGCACCGGTACCCAACGGACGGTTGTGCTCGATCGCCTACACTGCCTCCGTGCCGACTGACAGTGGCGAGGCGCCGGTGGCCGGGAACCTGGACTGGGTGCCGCGCGGTATCGACACGACCGTGCCCAACCCGGCTCGAATGTATGACTACTGGCTGGATGGTGGCCACAACTTCCCGGCCGATCGCGACCTGGCGAACAAGGTCCAACAAGCCGTGCCGGGGGCCCGGGACGGCGCTCGGGTCAACCGGGCCTTCCTGCGCAGAGCCGTGGTCTTCATGGTGGAGTCCGGGATTCGCCAGTTCCTGGACATCGGGTCGGGCATTCCGACGGTCGGCAATGTGCATGAGATCGCTCAGCGGGCCGATCCCGAGTGCCGGGTGGTGTATGTCGACAAGGAACCGGTCGCGGTCGCGCACAGTGAACTGTTGCTTGCTGGCAATGACCGGGCCGCGGTGATCCAGGCGGACCTGCGTGACGTCAAGGGCATCCTCGGCCACCCGCGAACCACGAGCGTGCTGGACTTCGATCAGCCGATCGGCCTGCTGATGCTGTGGCTGTTGCACTTCGTCCCGGATTCCTGGGACCCGGTGGGCATTCTGGCTCGCTACTGCGATAGGCTCGCTCCCGGCAGCTACCTGGCATTGTCTCATGTCACGACCGATGGCAACCCCACTGGGCAGGCTGAGACAGTCGAGTTTTACCGCAGGACGCCTGACCCGGTGTCCTTCCGTAGCCGCGAGGATATACTGCGCTTGTTCTCCGGGTTTGAGTTGGTCGAACCCGGCCTAGTGGGCAGCGCTTTCTGGCGTCCTTCGGGGCCGGGTGACATCTCTGACAATGTTGAGATGAATACGGTTTCCTACGGGGGAGTCGGCCGCAAGCCCTGAGGAGCGCGAGTCCTGAGGAGCACGATGAGTGATAATCCAGATTGCCTTCCCCTCGGGGTGAACAAGGTCATACCCAATGCTGCTCGGATGTATGATTACTGGCTTGATGGCGCCCACAACTTCGAGGTCGACCGCAGCCTGGCGAACATTATAGAGCAGGTTGTCCCAGAGGTACGGGACGCCGCCCGGGTCAACCGGGCCTTCCTGCGCCGGATTGTGGCCTTCATGGTGGAGTCCGGGATTCGCCAGTTCCTGGACATCGGGTCGGGCATTCCGACGGTCGGCAATGTGCATGAGATCGCTCAGCGGGCCGATCCCGAGTGCCGGGTGGTGTATGTCGACAAGGA
>JBOHFJ010000109.1:0-13879 GCA_050699655.1 Pseudonocardiaceae bacterium | reverse complement strand
GACGACACAACCAGGCCCCGGCTCCCATCCCCACCAACCACCCACCACAACACAATCACTTCATCCGATACACCCACGCCGCTGACCTGCGCAAACGACTTTGCGCGTCACCCTGCCCAGGACCTCGCCCGTCTCACCGAGGTAAAATCGACCCGGTTCGAGAACGCGACCCGCATCTTTCAGGACACTGGCCGACATGGACGGATCACATCGCACGTCCAGCGATTCCGTCGCGCAGTCAAGAAATCTTCCTCCGAGAGTCACGCCATAGCTATTGGGTTCGAGGTTCTTAGGAGAATACGGCCGAATCGTGATCTGGCCACTCTGCACCCCGGTGGCAATTCGGTTTCCTGTGAGGATCACCAGTGTCCTCCCGACCTGTGACGTAATCTGTCTGCCCATTACCAAGCGAAGCTGCAACAAGGCCGGGCCAGCTCAACAGTGCTCATAGCGGCCCGTTATGATGCGCCGCCGATGCGGTGAACGAGGGTATGGGCGGCGTTGTCGGCGATCAGTACTCCGAAGCCAGCTATTCCGTGAGGGCAGAGCACCCAGCCGCGGCACCTCCGGTCGCGGATGGCTACTACGGTACACGGACCGCTGCCGTCGATGCGGCCGTCCACTTCTGGCGGTGGCTGTTTCGACATGGCTTGTTACCTCGGTCTCCTGTCAACCGGGACACCCAACCCGCGGCACTCGTCAACTGTGCACGTGGAGCCACAGGCCAGACCAGCGGCAGGTGGT
This sequence comes from Pseudonocardiaceae bacterium, assembly GCA_050699655.1. GTDB lineage: Bacteria > Actinomycetota > Actinomycetes > Mycobacteriales > Pseudonocardiaceae. Next base: position 13,135 of record JBOHFJ010000109.1, on the reverse strand, counting down.
GTCAGATTGGATGAGGATGACCTGTGAACTACCCCGAGGTGGGGCAGTTCACAGGTCGACGTGGAGGAAATCAGCGAGGTCCCGAAGTTCTTGCGGAATGGTGCGCTTGGCGGACCGCAGCAACGAACTTGTGATGGATTTGGCGTAGCGCTGGTGCCGTAACCAATTCGGCGCAATGCTCCGAAGCGCCAGCAGCACGGCTAATGCCTCTTGCTGTTGGCGCAATTCCAGCAGTGCGGACGCCATATCGAGTCGAAATCGGTGGTAAGTATTGGCTGGTCGAGGTGGTGTGACCACCCGCTGGGCAATCCGCAAAGCTGTGATTGGGTCCCCGGTCACAACTGCCATTTCGGTTTGCCGCATGGCGATTACGGACGGCCCGAACGAGCTCCACAGCTGGTTTCCCGGACCATCAACCGCGATGCGGGCTGCCGCCGCGCTCGCGCGTCGCATCGCGTCGGTCATCAGGTCGAGTTGATTATTGCGTGCCGCTGCTCCGGCGATGCCTAGGTTGAGCCAGCCCCACGACGACAAATGCCGCCGGTCCGCATGCGCGAAGCTGGGTTCAAGCCGAACGGAGGCGTTCAGTGCCACCTCGATCGCGTCGTTCAGACGGCCTTGACGCATCAGCAACCAGGTCTCCCCACCAATCACTGAACCGACCAGACCCGGGTCCTCGACCTGGGTCGCCGCGTCCAACGCGAGACCAAGAGTCTGGTACGCCAGATCATCCTTACGAAGCTGGGTCAACAGTGACGCGGCCAGCAGATAGGTCTGCGCGAGCTGCGCCCACGCTGAAAGCCGCTGTCCCTGGCCGGACTCCGCGACCGCCACCCGAGCTTGGGTGATCAACGTGGGTAAGACAGCAGCAACGGCAGTGAAATCATCATCTCGGAACAGCACGTCAGCGATCCGCAACGACTCAGCCAGTCCGCCAGGAAGCCCATCATCCTCGGCCAACGACAACACGCTGGCACCATCGACGCCCCGGGGTGGCTGGAGCACCCGCCGCAGGTCGTACAGGTCGTCGCGCTCATACTCATCCACCGGCCCCGCAAAGGCAGGTGCGGGCGCAAACAATTCCATGGTGGGCACATCGAGTGCGGACGCCAATTTCCGCAGGGTGGACAAGCCAGCGGAGTCCCGTTCACCTTGCTCCAGCTTGCGGATCACCGACACACTCACAGCAGAACGCTCGGCTAGAGCCTCCTGAGTCATCCCGCGTCGGCGTCGCAGCTGCGCGAGCCGTTCACCCAGCCGCCGATCTCGTTCCGCCATCGTTAGCGCCTCTCGTCGCGGAGTAGATGCCCTTAGTGTGTACCTCATGGTTGACCGCTAAGCGCCTTTGAGTAGCGATCACGGGGCGGCTTGGGAAAGTTGGGGGGAAAGTCCGGATCATCCTTCCGGGGTATCGGGTTGGCGTGAACCCGTGGTGTCAGGCGATGATGCGGGGCACCGTCCGACTGGGGGAGGCACGTCATGGCGATGGACAACGATCGGTTTCGGGCGGCGCGGGAGCGCACGGCCTCGCTGGATCACCCGGATGAGGGCCTGTCCCGGCGGGCGCTGGCTGAGCTGGCCAACGCCTGGATCTGGGAGCACCACAAGACGGTGACCTCCCTCGACGCCAACCACGTGGGCAAGATCGAGCGCGGTCTCGTGCGCTGGCCGAGTAAACTGTGCCGAGACGCCTTCCGAGCGATCCTGGGTGCCCCCACCGATGCCGCGCTGGGGTTCATCAACCCGCGCCGCGCGGTGGTGAAACGGGACAACGTGAAACGCCAACAATTCGTCAGCGCCACCACAAGGCTGGGCATGGGCACCCTCGTCCTGGGACCCCTCGCGACCCTCCTGGACGGCAGCGAACCCACCCCGATCCCCCGTCGGGTCGGCGCGAGCGACATCGAACAGATCCGCGCCGCAGGTAGAGTGTTCTCCGGCTGGGACTACGCCTACGGCGGTGAGCTGGTCCGGGAGGCGGCGATGGCCCAGCTGCGCTGGTCGGCCGGCCTGCTGGGCGCCACCTGCCCGGACAAGCTGCGCCCCGAGCTGTTCTGGGCGGTCGGCCACCTCGCCGAGACCGCCGGGTGGACCGCCTTCGACGCCGACGCACACGACGAGGCCCGCCGGACATACCACTTGGCGCTGGCCTGCGCGGAGCGGGCTGAGGACTGGCACCTGCGCGCCATGGTCCTGTCGAACATGGCGGCCCAGGCGATCGAGACCGGGCAGCCCGACGAGGGACTCACCCTGGCCGAGCTCGCCCTAGTCCGCGCCGATGATCGGCTCACCGCGACCGAGCGGGCGCTGCTGCACACCTACCGGGCCCGCGCGCTCGCGACGATGCGCCGGGTCGGCGAGACACTGACCGCCATCGGCACCACCGACGACCACTTCGCGCACGCCAACCCCGCCAACGACCCGCCGTTCATGGCCTTCTACAACGCCGCGCACCACGCCCAGCTGACCGGGCGGGCACTGGCCGACCTGGCGATACTCGGCCGCGACCCCGGCGAAGCCACCGACCGGCTCACCGCGGCGATCGCCGGGCACACCACCAGCTACGCCCGCTCCGTGGCGAGATCCCAGGCCAAGCTGGCTAGCCTCACGATGGTCACCGGCGACCCGCGCCACGCCGTCGCCCTCGGCACCCAGGCGCTGAAGGCCGCCGGCACCATCCGCTCCCGCCGAACCCTCGACGACCTGCGAGAACTCAACCGGCACGCCGCCGCCCACCAGAACATCAGCGAGGTCGCCCACCTGCGGCACCAGATCGGCACCCTGGTCCTCAGCGCGTGACCCACCAGCATCACCACTGGGCCACCCGTCTGGTCAGTACGGGTAGCTCGAAGACACCCTCGGCCTGCCCATCACCTCAGCGCTGGCCGACCTGCCCGTCGCGGCGATTGGACCAGTGGCAAGGTCGGTCGTTAATGTCGAGGCATGGAGTTCCGCGAGCTGACTGAGGGTCGGTCAATCCAACGTCCGTCGATAGACCATGATGACTTGAGCGAGGAACCCGCCGGCTTCAAGGGTGAATTTGATTTCGAATACTCGCTCGTTGACACGGGCGAACAGGCGGGGGTGACGGGCGAGGGGTCCGTGACGCATTCTGTGGTGCGTCGCGTGGACCTGTCCGGGTCACAACTTGGTCCGATGACGCTGGCCGACACGGTACTGGAAGACGTGGATCTGTCGAATGCTTTGTTACAGCGGGGGACCACGCGTCGAGTCGAGATGTTGCGGTGCCGGGCGATTGGCCTTCGCTTGTCCGTCGATCAGGCGAGTGACCTGTACGTGGCGGGCTGCCGAATAGATTTCGCCGCGATCCACATCGAAAAGACCAAAGGGATCGCGGCCTTTATCGAGTGCTCATTCCGGGAGACAATGATCAGCGGGTGCCTGTCAAGCGTGGTGTTCGCGGATTGCGACTTCGCCGACACGGAGTTTGCGGTCAATAGCGCGAAAGGGTGCGACCTGCGGACGTCCCGGCTGGTCGGCGCGCGGGGCCTGCTCAGTTTGCGGGGCGCGTTGATCACCGCCGAGCAGGCGTCCTCGGTCGCCCCTCGATTGGCGACCGAAGCTGGTCTGATGGTCCAGGATTACTAGTACTCTCTTCTTCTTGTAACGGTCCCAAATCCAGGCGTTGACCAGCTCGGCGAGCTCCTGGCGGGTCAGGCAGTAGCCCGGGTGGGCGAGCGACTCGGTGCGTTCCCGCGCCACCCGGAACTGGTCATTATGATTTGCCAATGTCCCGCCTCCTGTCGTCAAGTGACGTTGGTCTGCGCAGCGTGCCGTGTCGGCAGCCGGTCGACAATCCCTCAGGGGTGCTGAGGCCATCAAGGAGCACCACGGCCTCCGGGCTGGTGGCGATCCCGGCCTAGCGACCCTTGGACGCTAGGCCGGGGCTAAGACTTCAGCAACCCGCGGCTGGCGGCGGTGGGTCCGGTAGAGCCGCGCGTAATCGCCGTCGCGCTCCAGCAGCTCAGTGTGCGTGCCGATCTCGGTGACCCGGCCGCGGTCGAGGTGGATGATCTGATCGACGTCGGTGACCGTGGTCAGGTCGTGCGAGATGACGATGGTGGTGCGCCCGGTCATGAGCCGGCGCAGTGGGGTGAGGATGCGTTCACTGGCCGCCGCGTCGAGGCCGGTGGTGGGTTCGTCGAGGATCAACACCGGGGCGTCGCGGATCATGGCGCGGGCGATCGCGATGCGCTGTCGCTGCCCCCCGGACAGCAGCCGGCCGCGTTGCCCGACCCGGGTGTGGTAGCCCTCGGGGAGCGCGCTGATGAACTCGTGGGCGTCGGCGGCTACCGCGGCGGCCACCAGCTCCTCAGTGGTGGCGTCCGGGCGGCCGGCGAGGATGTTCTCGGCGATGGTGTCATCGAGCAGCAGGGTCTCTTGCAGGACGACGGCCATGGTGGCGCGCAGCTGGTCGGGGTCGAGATCCCGCAGGTCCACCCCGTCCAGGCGCACGGCCCCGGCGCTGGGGTCATGCAGCCGAAGCAGCAGCTTGGTCAGGGTGGACTTGCCCGCGCCGCTGGTGCCCACCAGCGCGAGGCTGCGCCCCGGTGCCACGGTGAAGCTGACCTCGCGCAGCGCGTCAGCGCCAGCGCCGGGGTAGCGGAAGCTCACCCGCTCGAGCGAGACCTCGCCGTGGGGATGCGGGAGGACGACCGGGTGGGTGGGCGCGAGGACGTCGGGTCGCTGGTCGAGCAGGTCGATAATGCGCTCGGCGCTGGCGGCGGCGGCGTACACCGTGTTGGACAGCTGCCCGAGGCCCTGTGCCGGGCTGGAGAGCTGGGAAAGGTACGCGAGGAACACCAGCAGTCCGCCGAGCGTGATGCGGTGCTCGGTCAGCTCCCACGCCCCCATCCCGATGATGACCATGACTCCGGTCACCTCGAACAGGGTGAGCAGGGGCGAGAACAGCGCGCGCAGTCGGGTGGCGGCGAGTTCAGCGACGACGCTGCCCCAGCTCTGCTCGGCGAACCGGGCGGCCTGCGCCCGCTGGCGGCCGTAGACCTGGATCAGCGTGGCGTTGCCCAGGCTCTCCTCGGCGATGCCGCTGATCGAACCACCACGCTGGCGCACCTGCCGGGTCGCGGCTTTGACCCGCTGGGAGAAGAACCGGGCGGCGAGCCAGCACACCGGCACCGCGACCAGCGACACCAGCGCCAACCGCCAGCTCAGAGAGAACAACACCCCAGCGAACATCAAGATCTTGATGCCCTGCCCGACGGTCTGGGTGACCCCGGAGAGCACCAGGCTCTCAATCGCGCCCACATCCTCGGTGAGCCGGCTCAGGGTGTCCCCCAGCGGGCGCCGATCGAAAAAACCCACCGACAGGCCCTGCAGGTGAGTGAACACGCGGGTCCGCATCCGGTGCAGGAAATTCTCCCCGATCCACGCGGTGAGGTAGTCACCACTGAACTCAACCACGCCGACAACCACGGTGATCGCCACATACGCGATGGCGAGCGGGGGGAACGCCGAGAAATTGCGAACTGTCAGCACGTCATCAACCAGCAGCTTGTACAACCAGATCGTGGCCGTGTCGAGCAGTGTCGCCACCACGATCAGGATCAGGCTGAGCGCCAACCAGCCCCGAAACGGGCGGGCGTCGGGCCAGAACCGAACGAAGACATCGCGCATCCCTGCTTCCTCCTCCGCTACGAGCGATGCTCCCCTTTCGCGAGGCCCGCGAAAGGGGAGCATCTGGTATCAGTAATTCAGCACGACCTGCGCCATCCTCTCTGGCCATCGTGGTCCCGGTCGTGGTCCCGGTCGCGGTTCAAGTCCCAGGGGCGTGCGTTCATTTTCTTTCTTCCCTCCGTGTCGAGGAACCGCTCGGATGCGCTTTCCTCTGTGATTACGACACTACTCCGAAACCCGCACTGGCGCACGGCACTCACAGCAAAATCACAGCTATTCACAAAGGAAGGAAAACCTGAGAAAACACACCATCACCACAGCGGCCGGAATACGCCGAGCCCACATTGGGGACCCGGTGTATTCCGGCCGCTGTGAAAGCGCCGCTGGGTTCATCTGGCCTGGCAGTCGTAGAGAATCTCGGTGTTATGAGTTGACCTGGCCGCAGTTCCCGGGGCCGGCGCGGAACCGCTGTAGACACCGGGATGAACCACGGCACAATGCTGGCGCACCCACTGGGTGCGCTGTGCGGACACCCCACCCCGACCAGCTAATCCCCCAGCTGGTCCTTTGCCCCCCAACCCATGGTCACCGACCAGGACGAACCGCAGCTGGCCCCGCTCAACCCACTGGGCCAGCGTCGCCACGGTCGGAGCCGGGTCCTGACCACTGAACCCACCCATCCCGACGATCACGGCGTCGCTGTGGATGAGGTACGCCTCGGCGGCCATCGCCCCGCCCTCCACCGCCAGAGTGATCGGCCTGCGCCCGGAGTTGGTCTGGGCGTAAGCCAGGATCTTGCGCTGGTCGGCGGTGAGATCACCGGCGCGGGTGCCGCGCGAACGCGCGGGTGCGGCTGCGTGGCCGACTCCAGTCTGAGCAAAGCGGGCGTGACCGAAACCAGCGGCGGGCGGGCCGGCCTGAGCGTTCCCGCCGCCGCTGGCGGCCACAGCGACGGCGCTCGACCACACCGCGGGAGCGAGCAGCAAAGCGACGATACTGAGCGCTCCAGCAACCCGGGGCGCTCCGGCCAGCCAAGCGATCCGGGTCACCCCCGTCGTACCCAACCCCGTCGCGAACACCCCGTTCGCCAATACCCGTCCCGCCACGAGCAACGCCACGGCGAGGATTCCGGTGGCGACGACGGCGTAGCGCAGCCAGCCGTTCCACGCAGTGTCCCGGGACACCAACACCCAGGCCCAACCGGTGGTCAACACCACCGCGGCGGGGAACAGCAACCAGTGGTACCCGCCGGGCCGGCGGTAGTGGCGCCACATCGCGGCCACCCCGGCGGCGGTCACCGCGGCGAGCGCTGGGGCCATCTCCGTGGTGTAGTACGAGTGGGAGATCCCCTGGGCATAGCTCAGCAACAGCCCGACCAGGAGCAACCAGCCGCCCCAGAGGAACCAGCCGGCGCGGCGCGCCGGGTCTGGCGCGGTGGCGCCGGGCAACCCGGACCGGTACTGGCCACGGATCCCCGCGATGGCCCCCATGATGGCAACCGTGGCCAGTACCACCAGGCACAACGGCAGCAGCCAGCTGATCTGACCGCCCATCTGCTGCCCGAACAACCGGGTGATGCCGAAGCCGCCATGACCGCCGTGGCCCGCGCTCCACGGCGTTGCCCCAGACGGCATTCCACCAGAACCACCGACCAGCTTGCGGCCGACCTCGCGGCCGAAGATGCGGCCCAGGCCGTTGTAGCCGATCACCAGGTTGAGCTCGGATCCGTCGGTGCTCCCGCCGATGTAGGGCTTGTGCCCAGGCCACCAGGTGACCAACGCCACCCACCACAGCGAGCTGGCCAACAGCACGGCGCCGGCACCGAGCAGGTCGAGCACCCGGCGGCGCATCGGCGCCACCGAGCCGACCAGGTAGGCCAGCGCGAACGCCGGGACCACGATCCAGGCCTGCAACATCTTGGTGACGAAGCCCAAGCCGAGGAACACCGCCGCCAACAGCAGCCAGCCGCTCGCCCGGCCCGGCGCCAGCGGGCGTTGCACAGACCTGGTGAACGCGTAGGCGGCAGCCACCAGGAGCAGCACCATCAGGGTGTCCGGGTTGGTGTCACGGTTGATCGCCACGGTCACCGGGGTCAGCGCGAAGACCAGCGCGGCCAGCAGCGCGACGCGCTCGCCCGCCCACAACCGCACCGTGCGATGCAGCAGGACCACCGCCGCCACGCCCTCGAGAACCTGCGGCAGCAGCAGTGCCCAACCGTGGTATCCGAAGATCGCGGCAGACAGGACCATCGGCCACAACGCCATCGGTGGTTTGTCCACCGTGACCACGCCGAGCTGGTCAAAGGAGCCGAACACGAAGTTCGTCAAGCTCGCCGACATGGCTTTCACCGCGGCCGAGTAATAAAGATTCCCAAACCCTTCCCGCCAAATCCCCCACCCATACAACACTCCCGCCACCACAAAAATCCCGCCCCGAACCGCATTCAGCCGGCTCAGCGGGGTAAAACCGGGCTTGATAACCCCGCTCAGCCCGCGCGATGCGGGGGCGGTGGAGAGGGTGTCGGTGATCATGAGGGGAAAACCCAGGTGCGGAGGAGGGCGAAGCGGGCGGCCGTACCTACGACTGAGGCCAGCAATAGCACGAGTACTTCTAGCCAGCGGGAGGGGTGGGAGACCAGCGCCTGCAACGCCAGCAGGGCGCCGGAGGTGAGCGCGTAGTACAGCGCGAAGACGACCAGGCTCTGCAGGTGGGCCCGCTGCCCGGACACCCTGGCGCCGACGAAGGTCAACCGCCGGTTCGCCTCGGTATTCAGCAAGCTCGTCGTCACCAATGCGATCAGATTCGCCACCAGCGGCGGTGACCACGCGCGAAACAGCGCGTACAGCACGGCCATGGCCGCGGTGGACACCACACCGATCAGGCCGAAAGTCACCAGCTGCCAGCGCAACCCGCTCTCCCGGGTCGCGAGCACCGCATCGGGGTGCGCGGATCGTGGCTCCGGCCGCCGCGGCAAGCCCGGCACCCGCGCCGCGCCAGTGGCCTTGGCCCGAGCCACCCGCACCAGCCCGCGAACATCCCCCATAGCGGTCGACACTATCTGGACCCGGCTGTCGAGGTCCTCCACCCAGTCGACTGGCACCTCTTGCACCCGCAATCCGTTGTGTTCGGCCAGCAGCAGCAGCTCGGTGTCAAAAAACCACCCGTCGTCGCGCACGTGCGCCAGCAACGGGCGGATCACGTCGGTGCGGGCCGCTTTGAACCCGCACTGCGCGTCCGAGAAGTGGGCACCGTGAGTAAGCCGAATCATCGTGTTGTAGCACCGGGAGATCACCTCGCGGCGAGCGCTGCGCACGGTGCGCGCACCAGGTGCTAGCCGGGAACCGATCGCGATGTCGGAGTGACCGTTCACCAGCGGCACGACCAACGGCAGCAGCGCGTCCAAGCTGGTGGACAGGTCGACGTCCATGTAGACCACCACGTCGGCGTCGCTGTATGCCCAGGCGGTGCGCAGCGCGTGACCGCGACCCTTGCGGTCCAGGTGCAGCACCCGCACCCGATCATCAGTGCTGGCGAACTCGTGAGCCACCCGCAGCACGCTGTCGGTGCTGGCGTTGTCCACCACAGTGATCGTCCACTCGAACGGGAATTGATCCTCTAGGTAGGACCGCAGCACCCGCAAGCAGCCAGGCAACGCGCGTTCCTCGTTGTATACCGGCACCACCACATCCACCGTGGCGAGCCGCCCCACCGCCCACCGTGTCGTGTCAGCGGCGGGAGCGCCCTCGCGTTCCCTCGTCACTGTCATCAACCTCACCTCACCCCTCGAGAGCCGTTGTGTACCCGCGCTACTAGGTATGGCCTGGTGATGTGCAAGCAGCCTGGGCACAACCTCACAGTTGCCTGGGAGCACGCGATGCCGGCGGGAGCAGTACGCGAACTTTCAGCCTGCTCACAGGAAGGTGGTAGAGCATGGGACTGACGGCGCAGTTGCTACCAACGACCGAAAAGTGCGGTTCGAGACAGGAGTGGAATGATCCAGCTTGAGAGTCTCATCAAGGCTTACCAGATGGGAAAGGTCGCGGTACCGGTACTCCACGGCATCGACCTGACCATCGACGACGGTGACATGGTCGCCATCATGGGCCCGTCCGGGTCAGGCAAGAGCACGCTCATGAACATCCTGGGCTGTCTGGACATCCCGACCAGCGGGCGCTACCTGCTCGACGGCACCGACGTGAGCCAGCTGTCCGGCAACCGGCTGGCCAAGATCCGCAGCAAAAAGATCGGGTTTGTGTTCCAGTCGTTCAACCTGGTCTCGCGCACCAACGCGATCCGCAACGTCGAGCTGCCCTTGGTCTACGCCGGGGTGCGGGACCGGCGCTCGCGGGCCCGGCTCGCCCTGGAGCAGGTCGGGCTGGGCGATCGCCAGAAACACCTGCCCAACGAGCTCTCCGGCGGCCAGCAGCAACGGGTGGCGATCGCCCGGGCACTGATCAACGATCCGGCGATCCTGCTCGCCGACGAGCCCACCGGCAACCTCGACAGCGCCTCCAGCGCCGAGATCATGAAATTGCTCCGTGCGCTCAACGATGGCGGCCACACGGTCGTGATCATCACGCACGAAGAGGAGGTCGCCAGCTTCGCCAAGCGGGTCGTGCGGCTGCGCGACGGACTCATCGTGAGTGACCAGATGCAGCGCGACCGGACAGAGGTCAACGCGTGAGCCCGGGTGCGAATAGGACAACTGAGGCCGCCATCCTTAACGGGTAGGTGAGCCTCGCCTCATCGGAGTTACGCTGAAGCGGCCCGGACCGTGCGGTGCGCCGTCCGGGGCCCGTACAGGCCGCTGCGACAGGGGGCTCCAGGTGGCGAACGAGGTCGGTCAGGTGCGCGTCGACACCGCTCCCGCAGCGTTCGGCTCCCCCCGGCGCCGCTGGTTCACCCTGGGTTTCCTGGCCGTCTGGGGCCCGGGGCTGGTGGTCATGCTCGCCGACACCGATGCCGGGTCACTGATCACCGCGGCTCAGTCCGGCGCCCAGTGGGGCTACCGGATGATCCTGCCCCAGGTGATCCTGATGCCGATCCTCTACGTCGTCCAGGAGATGACCGTCCGGCTCGGCATGGTCACCGGCCGGGGCCACGGCGCGCTGATCCGGGAGAAATTCGGCCGGCGGTGGGCCCTGCTGTCGGCGAGCACCTTGTTCGTCTCCGCGATTGGCGCGCTGATCACCGAGTTCGCCGGGATCGCCGGGGTGGGCCAGCTGTTCGGGGTCTCCCGCTGGATCACCGTCCCGGTCACCACGGCTTTCCTGCTCGGGCTCGCGCTGACCGGCAGTTACGCCCGAGTGGAGCGGATCGGCATCGCGGTGGGGCTGGCCGAGCTCGCCTTCATCCCAGCGATGGTCATGAGCCACCCCGACCCGCACGCCCTGATCCACGGACTGAGCTCGCTACCCCTGGGCGATCGCTCCTACTTGTACCTGCTCGCGGCCAACGTCGGTGCGGTGATCATGCCGTGGATGGTCTTCTACCAGCAAGGAGCGGTGATCGACAAGAAGCTGTCGATCAGCACGATCCGCCACGCGCGCCAGGACACCGCGTTCGGGGCCTTCCTCACCCAGTTCATCATGGTCATGGTGGTGATCTCGCTAGCCGCCACCATCGGCCTGCGCGACCCCGGTGCCGCGCTGAACACCGTCGGCGAGATCGCCGGCGCGCTGACCCCGTACCTCGGGCACTTCGGCGGCACCGTGCTGTTCGGCCTCGGCATCCTGGGCGCGGCCCTGGTCGCCGCCGTGGTCTCCTCGCTGGCGGGGGCCTGGGGGCTGGCGGAGGTCTTCGGCTGGCAGCACACCCTCAACGAGCGCCCCAGCCGCCGGACCGCGAAGTTCTACCTGACCTACTCCCTTGCCCACATCCTGGGCGCGGTGCTGGTCCTGAGCAGCGTGAACCTCGTCAGCCTGACCGTGGGCGTGGAAGTGATGAACGCACTGCTACTGCCGATCGTGCTCGGTTTCCTACTCGTCCTGGAGGCCAGGGCGCTGCCCGCACAGTGGCGGATGCACGGTGTGCGCAAGTACCTGAGCTGGGCGCTGTGCCTGATTGTGATCGCGTTCGGGGTCTACATGATCCCGTCCACGCTCGGCTGGACTTGACCGGAAACGACGGCGGAGCGCCGCGCCGGGGCATGGTCGACGCATCCCTCGCGAATTCTACAGTACCCGGAACACGCGTGATCACCTTGATCGGAAATAACGTAACAGCACCGTCCCCCGTCAACCCGGGAGTTCGAAATTATGGATAGAATCATTCGACTACGCCGAGATATCCATGCACATCCCGAATTGGAACGCGAGGAACACAGAACCACTTCTGTCGTCGCTGCCGCCCTTGCCGAAACTGGTTTGCGCGGTCGAGTGCTGCCCGCCGGGACTGGTCTCATTGTCGATATTGGCAATAAGCCAGGACCAATGATTTGTTTGCGCGCCGACATGGATGCTCTTCCGATTTACGACAGCAAAGATGTACCGTACCGCTCACAGGTCCCCGGCGCCTGCCACGCCTGCGGTCATGACGTGCACACCGCCATTCTCGTCGGTGCGGCGATTGAACTAGCCCGGTCCGACCTGACCGAATTTGGTCGTGTGCGGTGCATTTTCCAGCCTGCGGAAGAGTCGTCCTCGAGCGGCTCGCTCGACATGATTGCAGCGGGCGCGCTGGATGACGTAGATTACATCTTTGCGCTGCACTGCGATCCAAGCTCCCAGGTCGGAACCGTTGGAATTCGGATCGGCTCGATCACATCAGCCATAGACCACCTGGTTGTGAAAGTTACGGGTATCGGTGGGCATTCCGCGCGACCTCATCTAACTCCAAACCCAATTCTCGCTATCGGTGCATTAGTGACCTCACTATCCAATGCTGTCAATGCGCAGCTTCCTGAGCATGAACGCATGCTGATCGGTTTCGGCACAATATCATCGAACGGTACCAAGAACGCGATACCCTCACATGCTGAGGCTAGCGGCGCGGTCCGAATCCCAGATGCTTCCGTCTGGCCTCGAGTGCCAGACTTGATCAAAACGGAAATCAGAAATATTGTCGATCCATTCGCGCTGGATTGCGATATCCACTATTCTCGCGTTTGCCCCGCCGTGGTGAATGACCCCGAGGCGACTAAATTTATCGATCAATCAGCCCTCTCTGTCGTTGGTCAGGAAAACATATACCAAACACCTCAAAGCTTCGGTGGTGAAGATTTTTCCTGGTATCTACAGCAGGTTCCGGGCGCAATGTTCCGCTTAGGTGTTCGACCCTCAGGAATTACGACTCAGGCCGATCTGCATTCCGGTTACTTTGATGTTGATGAACGGGCGATCGCTGTCGGCGTTAAGATGCTTACGGAGATCGCCGCGAACGCGATCCACGCCAAAAAGTAGCCAGGCCAGGCAAGCCGACTTGGTGTCCACAACGGCCAATCCGTTGGCCGTTTATGAGTCATTCACCCAGCGGTCGAGGT
>JBOHFJ010000108.1:0-13881 GCA_050699655.1 Pseudonocardiaceae bacterium | reverse complement strand
ATGTAGCCCGAGCCGAGGTATGAAGCGATCTTGCGAGCCTTCGCGGGCGATTCCACGATCACCAAACGATGCCCGGAACCGTTGGACTGGGCTGGTTTCGTGGCCCCAGAACTCGGCCCAGGCGGGAGCGCGCGAGCCGACGCCGCCGCGGTGGCGCCGCGCTTGCCTCGGGTGGATGTGCCGCCCGGACCTGCCGTCGTTCTCGATCCCGCCACGCTCAAATCACCTCGGTGTGCGACTTCATGCTTCCCCGGCCCCCGCGCCCCAGTGTGCACAGCTCCGAAACCCCGGGGAGGAGTTAGCGTCGCACAACCTGTGCCGAACAACCAGCAAACTCTGGTGACGCCACGCGGGTCAATCAGCGCGATGGCGTAGTTATCGGTGTTACCGTTGCCCCTGGCCAGCGCTCAGTCGCTGGCAGGTGGGTGCGGCCCGGAATGCGGGCGCCAGCTCTTTGTTGCTGATCAGATCCCGCATCTGGTTGCTGGCCGCACCCAGATCGGGGCCAGTGAGGTGGCTGGCCTTCTGCGCGAAATCCGGGTCCGCGGCATCCAACGCGGCCAGCCGAGCGCGCTGACCGCCGACGGTACCGGCCGCGGTGGTGAAGAAACCCACCGCGGTGTTCTGCACCCGCTGGCCGCCGACGATCCGCGGCTGACCGAGCTGCTCGAGCTTGCGGGCGGTGTTGGCGAACGCCTGCTGAGCGATACCAGAGAACTCCAGCAGCCCGTCCTTCTGGCCCTGCGGGGTCGGTTGCGACTTCGCGATCGCGGACACTCCGGCGAGCACATCACCAAGGCCACCGCAGAACGTGCCCGCCCAGGTCACCGGGTCCACACCCTGGGGGGCGACCGGTGCGGCCTTAGCTCCGGCGCATCCCGCCAGGCCCGCGGCGAGCGGGCTTAAGGCGAGAACCACGACGGCGACCCGGTGACGGTGACGATGGCGAGATGCGAGCACAACCGGAGTAACGACGGACTGCTGGTGCCCGTGACGGAACACTTACGCGGTGACCTGGGCTGGCGGTGAAGTGTCCACCAGCGAGGTGGACCGCCGCTTGGACACCACCACCGCAATCACGATCACCGCGGCGGCGACTAGGGCGATGCCAACCCGCGGTGCGGCCGGGTTCCCGACGGCCGAGATGGTGACGATCGCCGGCGCGATCAACACCGAGACCAGGTTCATCACCTTGATCAGTGGGTTGATCGCCGGGCCGGCGGTGTCCTTGAACGGGTCGCCGACGGTGTCCCCGATCACGGTGGCGGCGTGCGCGTCGGAGCCCTTGCCGCCGTGGTTGCCGTCCTCGACCAGCTTCTTGGCGTTGTCCCAGGCGCCACCGGAGTTGGCCAGGAAGATCGCCATCAGGGTACCGGTGATGATCGCCCCGGCCAGGAAGCCGGCCAGCGGGCCGACCCCGAGGCCGAAGCCCACCGCGATCGGAGTCAGTACGGCGAGCAGGCCCGGGGTGGTCAGCTCCCGCAGCGAGTCCTTGGTGCAGATGTCGACGACTCGCCCGTACTCGGGCCGCACCGACCCGTCCATGATTCCGGGGTTGTCGCGGAATTGCTTGCGCACCTCGTAGACCACCGCGCCCGCCGCCCGGGACACGGCGTTGATCAGCAGGCCGGAGAACATGAACACCACGGCGGCGCCGATCGTCAGGCCGACCAGCACGTTGGGCACCGAGACGTTGAACACCGCGTTCAGGTCGAGGTCTGGAGCAGCGGCGCGGATGGCGTCGCGGTAGGAGCCGAACAGCGCGGTCGCGGCGAGCACGGCGGTCGCGATCGCGATGCCTTTGGTGATGGCCTTGGTGGTGTTGCCCACCGCGTCGAGCTCGGTGAGGATGGCCACGCCCTCGCCCTCGACGTCACCGGACATCTCGGCGATGCCCTGGGCGTTGTCGCTGACCGGGCCGAAAGTGTCCATCGCGACGATGACGCCGACGGTGGTCAGCAGGCCGGTCCCGGCCAGCGCGACCGCGAACAGCGCGACGGTGACCGAGGCGGACAGCAGGTATGCCGCGTACACTGCGGCGCCGATCACCAGGGCGGTGTACACGGCCGACTCGAAACCGATCGAGATCCCGGAGAGGATCACCGTGGCGGGACCGGTCAGCGAGCTGGTGCCGACGTCGCGGACCGGCCGGTGCTCGGTGCCGGTGAAGTAGCCGGTCAGCGACAAGATGACCCCAGCCAGCACGATGCCGATGAGCACGGCGACCGCCGCGATGGCCGCGGGGCTGCCGTCGATCTGGTCGATCTGCCGGCCGTCGATCTGGGTGACGCCCGCCAGGGCGCTGAAGCTGCTCGGCAGGTACAGGAAGGCGGCCACGGTGCAGGCCACCGCCGAGATCGCCGCGGAGATGTAGAAGGAGCGGTTGATCGCGCGCAGCCCCGGCTCGCCAGCCCGGGCCCGGGTGATGTACACCCCGATCACCGCCGTCACCACGCCGATCGCCGGCACGATCAGCGGGAACAGCAGGCCCTTGAGACCGAACGCCGCCGTGCCCAGGATCAGCGCCGCTACCAGCGTCACCGCGTAGGACTCGAAAAGGTCCGCGGCCATGCCGGCGCAGTCGCCGACATTGTCGCCGACGTTGTCGGCGATGGTGGCGGCGTTGCGTGGGTCGTCCTCGGGGATGCCGGCCTCGACCTTGCCGACCAGGTCACCACCCACGTCGGCGGCCTTGGTGAAGATGCCGCCGCCAACCCGCATGAACATGGCGAGCAGCGCGGCGCCGAAACCGAAGCCCTCCAGTACCCGAGGGGCGTGACCGGCGTAGACCAGCACCACCAGCGAGGCGCCGAACAGCCCCAGGCCCACGGTGGCCATACCGACCACGCCACCGGTGCGAAACGCGATCCGCATCGCCTTCTCCCGGCCACCGGACTCGTTGGACGCCGCCGCGACCCGGATGTTCGCCCGGGTGGACAGCCACATGCCCATGTAGCCGATCGAGGCCGAGAACAGCGCTCCGGCCAGGAAGAAGATCGAGCGACCGATCCGCTCGCCGGTGCCCTCGGCGGGCAGCACGAACAACACCAGAAAGACCACCACGGCGAACCCGCCGAGGGTCTTGAACTGGCGGTTCAGGTACGCCGAGGCGCCTTCCTGAACCGCCCGGCCGATCTCGCGCATGCTCGAGGTGCCCTGCGGGGCGGCCAGCACCTCTCGCATCAGCACGGCGCCGACGGCCAGCGCGGTGAGAGCGACGGCCGCGACCACACCGACGACGGTGTAGTCACCCCCGCTCAGCTCGAGACCCCCGCCCTGGGCGAGGATGAACCCGGCCATCTGTTCCTCCCGACGTTTTCGTGCAACGTTTCCGTGCAGCGCACCGACTGGGCCGCCCCACGAGGCGGCCTCAAGGCCGGTCAGTCTAGGCCTGTCGTCGCCGCTCATCTCCGCCGGTGTCGCCGACGTGCCCACTTCGGGCTCGCGGGCACATGGTCACGGCTTGTGTGCCGTCCACGACATCCTGTGTCGCCTTTGGCACACAAACCGTGATCACGCCGCGCTGGCGGTCAACCGGGTCGCGCCAAACCGCCTTCCGACCAGCGACTGGTGCACATGGACTACCTGTGCACCTGGATCGGCAAGCCGCTGCCCACAGTTGACCTTGGCCCAAGGTGAGACACTGGCGCGGTGAACGCGCCGTCGACATCGCTGTGCCTGGCCACCGCATACTTGCACCGCCAGGTTCACCTGCGCATCGACCAGCCCGCCGGCAGCCGCCACCCCGAACACGGCTTCCATTACCCGGTCAACTACGGCTACCTGCCCGGCGTGACCGCCCCCGACGGCGACGACCTCGACGCCTACTACCTCACCAGTACCCCCCTCGACCAGGCCGACGGCGTGTGCATCGCGGTCATCCATCGATACTCCGATGACGACGACAAGCTCGTTGTCGTCCCCGACCACGCTGTCGACCTCACTGACAGCGATATCCACCGGCTGGTCGCCTTTCAAGAACTGCCCGGGCACTACGAGATCGTGCGCGACCCATGACGTGCGGGGCGAATGTGAGGCGGGAGGCGGTGCATGCCGGCGGACGGGCGCGGGCAGGTCTTGCTGCGGCGGCTGCTCGCCGACGGAGCCGGCGATCTGGCGACCGTCGGCGGAGCTGGTGATCCGGCTAACCCCGGCGGAGCCGGTGATCGAACCTCCGCGTTGGGTGGCGAATCGCCGCTGCGGCATGTCACGACGATTCCCGGCCGGGCGGCGACGACAGTGGCCTGGCCGTGCTGGGTGCCCGACCGGCTGCGCGAATCGCTTGCCGTGGCGGGGGTCGCGGCGCCGTGGGCGCACCAGGTCGCCGTCGCGGAACTGGCTCGGGCGGGCCGCCACGTCGTGGTCGCCACCGGGACCGCGTCCGGCAAGTCGCTGGCCTACCAGCTTCCCGTCCTCGCCCACCTGCTTGCCGACCAGCGGGCCACCGCGCTGTATCTCGCTCCCACCAAGGCACTGGGGGCGGACCAGATCCGGGCGGTGGCCGCCCTGGGTTTGACCGAGGTGCGGCCGGCGGGCTACGACGGCGACACCCCGAGGGCGCAGCGGGACTGGGTGCGCTCGCATGCCCGGTGGGTGTTCACCAACCCAGACATGGTGCACCACGGCCTGCTCGCCCGGCATGACCACTGGGCGCGCCTGCTCCGGCGGCTGAGTTTCGTGGTGATCGACGAGTGCCACGCCTACCGGGGAGTGTTCGGCTCGCACGTCGCCCTGCTGCTGCGCCGGTTGCGGCGCGTCGCCGCGCGCTACGGCGCGCATCCGGTGTTCGTGCTCGCCTCGGCGACGGTCGCGGACCCGGGTGTCTCGGCGTCCCGGCTCACCGGCCTGGACACGGTGGCCGTCACCGAGGACGCCTCCCCGTGCGGCGAGCGCACGGTGGCGCTGTGGGAGCCGCCGCTGCTGGCGGAGCTGACCGGGGAGAACGGGGCGCCGGTGCGCCGCTCGGCGGGTGCGGAAGCCGCCCGGTTGCTGGCCGACCTGGTGATCGAGGGCGCTCGCACCCTGGTGTTTGTCCGCTCCCGGCGGGGTGCGGAACTGACCGCGTTGGGCGCCCAGCGGGCGCTGAGCGCCGCCTCGGCGGGTGAGCTTGCCGGCCGGGTCGCCGCCTACCGCGCGGGCTATCTCCCGGAGGAGCGCCGGGCGCTGGAGACCGCGTTGGACTCTGGGGAGCTGCTCGGGGTCGCCTCGACCAACGCGCTGGAGCTGGGGGTGGACATCGCCGGGCTCGACGCGGTGGTGCTGGCCGGGTACCCCGGAACCCGGGCGTCGTTCTGGCAGCAGGCCGGGCGGGCCGGCCGGGCCGGGTCGGAGGCGCTCGTGGTGTTCGTCGCCCGGGATGACCCGTTGGACACCTACCTGGTGCACCACAGCGCCGCTCTGCTCGGCACGGCGGTGGAAGCCACCGTGCTGGACCCGACGAACCCCTACGTGCTGCGGCCGCAGCTGGCCTGCGCGGCCGCTGAGCTGCCGCTGACTGACTCCTGCGTTGAGGAGTTGGGTGGGCAGGCCGCTCGCGACGCGGTCGCCGATCTGGTTGCCGCGGGGACGCTGCGCCGCCGGCCCGGCGGCTGGTTCTGGACCGGTGGTGCGGCCTCGCTCGGGCGCCCGCACCCTGAGGTTGACATCCGCGGTGGTGGTGGGCGGCAGGTGGCGGTGGTGGAGGCCGGCACGGGTCGGCTGCTCGGCACTGTCGAGCCCGGGTCGGCCTGTGTGGTGGTGCATCCGGGTGCGGTGTATCTGCATCGGGGTGACTCCTTCGTGGTTGACGAGTTGGATCTGGGCTCTGGTGTCGCGCTGGTGCATCCCGAGCAGCCGCGGTGGCACACCTTGGCCCGCTCCAGCACTGACATCCGCGTGGTGTCGGTGCTGCGATCGGTGCGCTCGGGTGGGGTGTTGGTGGCGCTGGGTCAGGTGCGGGTGACCTCGCGGGTGGTGGGTTACCTGCGGCGGCTGCCCTCGGGCCAGGTGCTCGACACGGTGCCGTTGGAGCTCCCGCCGTCCACGCTGGACACCAGGGCGGTGTGGTTCACCGTCGGCGCGGAGGTGCTCGAGGCCGCCGGGTTGGCCCCGGCCGCGTGGCCCGGGGCGTTGCATGCCGCCGAGCACGCCGCGATCGGTCTGCTGCCGCTGGTGGCCACCTGTGACCGGGGGGACATCGGTGGTGTCTCCACCGCGCGGCACCCGGACACCGGGGAGCCGACGGTCTTCGTGCACGACGGGCATCCCGGTGGCGCCGGGTTCGCTGACCGGGCGCACGCGGCGCTGCGGCCCTGGCTCACGGCGACCCGAGACGCCATCGCCGCCTGCGAGTGCCCGGCGGGCTGCCCGTCCTGCGTGCAGTCGC
This sequence comes from Pseudonocardiaceae bacterium, assembly GCA_050699655.1. Classification (GTDB taxonomy): domain Bacteria; phylum Actinomycetota; class Actinomycetes; order Mycobacteriales; family Pseudonocardiaceae. The sequence goes on along the minus strand of JBOHFJ010000108.1, from coordinate 7,517 downwards.
CCAAATGCGGCAACGGCAACGACCCACTGGACAAGCCCGGCGCGATCACCCTGCTCGACGCCGTACTCGCCGCACTGCACCGCTGAGGATGTCCTCCGATAAGGATCGGTAGGATCGCTGGGGCCCAGCTAGGAACCGACCCGCAACGATGAATGGAGCCGCTGTGTCTTCTCCACGTACCGCCGCCGAGGCAGCCGTCGAACGGTTCCTTGTGCCGGCCGGTACGACATGCGCGGAAGCGGTCGTCACGGCCAGGCTGCCACGCGGCGGACCGGAGGCGATCGTCGTGGTTCGCGACCCGGGTGGGAAGCTTCACGACCTCGACTGGGTCCCGGAGGTTGACACCGAGGTGGAGCCGGTGCCGATGTCGAGCCCGGACGGCCTCGCAGTGCTGCGCCATTCCTGTGCTCACGTGCTCGCCCAGGCGGTCCAGGATTTGTTCCCGGAGGCCAAACTCGGTATCGGGCCGCCGATCGAAGACGGGTTCTACTACGACTTCGATGTGACCAGGCCATTCACGCCAGAGGATCTTGAGCGCATTGAGGCGCGAATGCGTGAGATCGTCAAGTCCGGGCAACGGTTCCGGCGTCGGTTGTTCGCGTCGCTGGCGGCAGCCAAGGGAGAACTGGTCGACGAGCCATACAAGCTTGAGCTCGTCGACGCCAAAGGCGCGGACCTGAACACCTCAGAGGTCATGGAGATGGGCGGGGGTGAGCTGACCATCTATGACAACCTCGATGCGGAGACCGAGAAGATCTGCTGGTCGGATCTATGTCGCGGCCCGCACTTGCCGTCGACCAAACTGATCGGTGCATTTCGGCTTCTGCGCAACGCTGGAGCGTATTGGCGGGGTGACGAGCATCGTCCCATGCTCCAGCGGGTCTATGGCACCGCGTGGGCCAGGTCGAAGGATCTGGAACAGTACTTGTGGCGTCGGGAGCAGGCGGAGCTGCGCGACCATCGCCGCATCGGTCGTGAGCTGGAACTGTTCCACTTCGACCCGACCGCGCCGGGTATGCCGTACTGGCTGCCAAAAGGGATGCGGGTTGTGAACAGCCTGCTGGCGTTCTGGCGCGAGGAACATGAGGCTAGGGGTTATGAAGAGATCTCCGCGCCATTGGTCAACAACAAGCGCCTGTGGGAGATCTCTGGGCATTGGGATCATTTCAGGGATGACATGTTCGTCGTTCCGATAGACGAGCACACTACCTACGCGATCAAGCCGATGAACTGTCCGAACGCCATGGTGGTGTACAATTTGAAGACCCGTAGTTACCGGGATCTCCCGCTGCGGCTAAGCGACTGTGACATCCTCCATCGAAACGAGCGATCGGGCACGTTGCAGGGGCTCCTTCGCTGCCAGAAGTTCGTGCAGGACGACGCACACGTGTTCGTCACCACCGATCAGATCCGTGACGAGTACGAGCGTATCTTCGACATCTGTGACCGCTTCTACAAGATTTTCGATCTCGATTATCGGTTGCGCCTCGGAACCCGGCCGGAAAATTTCCTCGGGAAACAGGAGACCTGGGATGCCGCCGAAGCGACGTTGAAGTCGATCCTGCAAGAACGGACCGATGGTGACTACGACCTCGAGAAGGGGGGCGGCGCCTTCTACGGGCCGAAGATCGACATCTTGATGCGAGACGCGCTCGGTCGGGTTTGGCAGACCGGCACCATCCAGCTTGACTATCAGCTGCCGCGCCGGTTCGGATGCGTGTATGTCGACGAGAACGGGGAGCGGCAGACGCCAGTTGTGGTCCACCGCGTCGTCTACGGGTCGCTGGAGCGATTCCTCGGTATCTACATCGAGCACACCGCCGGGGTGTTCCCGCTGTGGTTGTCACCGGTTCACGCGATGGTCTTGCCCGTGTCCGAGCAGTTCGCCGGGTACTCGGCACGAGTCGCGGAGGGGTTGAAAGCGAGCGGCGTACGGGTCGAACTGGACACGAGGAACGAGACTCTCGCAAACCGTGTTCGCTTGGCGGAGCAGCACAAGGTTCCCGTGGTGATTGTCGTGGGGGCGCGCGAGGAAGAGAGCAACTCGGTGAGCCTGCGACTGCGCGGTGGGCGGAAAATAGCGTCGATGCCGCTCGATGGGCTGGCCGAGCAGATGGCGAAGGACGTACGGGAGCGCGCTGCTGACCTATCTGTCTAGCCGCTCTGCTCAGCGGACCCATCGGGTGATAATGGTTTCGAGTTCTTCGCCCCACCGTTCGTTGGACCACTGTGACCGATAGTGGTCCAAGCGGGCTGCCCCCATGCTCCTGCGAAGCTCTGGTTCGAAGCAGAGCTTGGTCAGGGCGTCGCCGAGCGACGTCTCCACGTTGCCTCTCGGCGCAACAAAGATCCCTGCTCGGTCACCGACGACTTCGGGGCCAGCGCCATCGGCGATTCCAACTACCGGCACTCCGCATGCCATCGCTGAGCTGCCGCCGTAGTGGTGGTCGGTGGGCGCAGGATTATGACGGTCACCAGCACCGTCACGGCCAACAGCAGCACCGTTATCACTATCACCAAGAACACGATGAGGAGCTTTCGTGACCTTGGGGGCAGCTCCCGAACGTCGCCCGGGGGTGAGGTGGGTGTGAACGCTGGCGGGGTCTGCGGTCGGCGGTGTGCTTCCCTGGTCCTTGAGCATCTGTTCCAGCACGGCGGCGGTCTCCGGCCCTGCTTCGGCGCGCACGTGCTCGATGCGCCGGGTCACTGCGGCCTGGTCTCCGACCTCGGTGATTCGTGGTGTAGCCGAGCATTCTGGCGATGACGGGCGTCGGTGCTTGCGCAGACGAGCTGCCGTAGTGCTGCCGTGCGGCTGTTGAGGGCGGGGATTCCGTGCTGGCGTGGGCGTCTCTCGCCCGCGTCCGGGGTCACGGGTTGGTCACTCGCGCCGGCCGGGGAACAGTCCTACTTCAGGAGGCCTGAGGCTGGGCTGGTGCGTCGTCGTCCTGCCCGACCGTTAGGCGGCTGCCTCCAGTCGCTTGGCAGTCGTGCCGAATGGGAGGCGAGGTCATGGTCATCGGTTTCGTCTCGTTGTCTTTACTCGTTACGCTGCTCGTACTTGCGAATCTCGGAACTATGCGTGAGATTGTTGTGTTACGAAGTGAGCTGGCATCGTTCGCTCAATTGGTCACTACTCCACCAAGTCCGCCGTGGATGGAGCACGGCCAACCATCCCATGCGCTGGTTCAGCTTCACGATAGCCTAGCGAATGAGCCGGGACACCAGGTTCTAATGCTGTTCATCGAGAGCAATTGCCCAGCATGTCGAGCGCTTGTGTCTGAACTGATCGAAAGTGATTTGCCGAACACGGTCCGCGAAAGGCTTGTGTGTATCTTTCCGGATCGGCAGGTTGATGACTCCCGAACCGCGTCGCTATCTAACAAGATCAAGATTTCGATGTTTGGTTGTGTCTTCGACGAGGGAAACCGACTTCACTCTGCGGCTGGCATCTACGGAACGCCCTCCGCGCTACTCATGACCCGCGACAAGGGTCTGGAATTCAAGGCGGGCGTAAACTTCGAATGGATACGAGATCGAGTAGTCCGACCGGTACCAACGGGCCCGCCCGTCACGGAGGCTCTGGGCGCATCATGCCAAAATTCTCGCGGCTGTCGCGACGAAAATTTGGTCAATTTTTTGGCTCGGCGGTAACGGTAGTTGCCGGGAGCCTCGGCGGCTTGGTGGGATACGTCCCAAGGGCCTACGCCGCACCCCCGCACTGCGATTTTGACTACGAGTCTCTCCATGGCTGCCAATGCTACCCTGGTCAGCCAACTTGTGCATGCTTTGGTATCTGCTCGGCAACGGAATCTCGATGTCAGTGGGGTCCGCGCCCAGATGAGGACTACTGTGTGGTGTACAATTTTAGTCCAGGTATCCATCCTGGAGCCAGGGGCGGTTGGTAGCTGCAATGGAGCGAACGGTGTTGGCTACTGCTGTGGAGTCTATTGCTAACTTTCTTCCTGTGGTATTCGTCTCAGGTTTGACCGACAAAGGAGGTGTCTAGTGGAGTGGGAGGCATGGAGCCCCCTGTCAGGGCGCGAGCCGCCGGCTGAGGTTCGGCAGGGAAACCCAGACCGCACGATGCCGTCATTGCTGATGACCATGTCGATCGAGGTGTATGGAACGACGGCACGCGACATAGCGATACAGTGGGGACATTTTTTGGTCGAGGGTGGCCCTACGTCGACCGCTACTCGTCAGCGAATTCTGGAGGCGGTTATCGAAGCGCTTAATCTGGAGGGCGACAAGATCGCTAAAATTGCAGGGCCAGTCGGGGATTTGGCGTAGGTGGGCTACCGCGATGAGTCGAGTCGGGTTCGGTATGCAATGATGGATGCAGCGGCACCGATTGCGCTAGGGTTTGTTTGGTTAGTCGCCTGCGCGTTGAAGCTGAGAAAATTTACGGAATTTCGCGAAGACATGCAAGCGGTGGCCGCAACTAATTCTCGAATTCTCGTCGCCATGTTGGTGACGCTCGAGGGAGTTCTTGGTCTTATGTTGACCCTCAACCTGGCTAGCCGGGTCGCGGTCTACCTGAGTCTGACGTTGTTGCTCGCCTTTTCTGTTTCGTTCCTGGTCCGTGCGGTAAGAGTCTCCTCGTTGACCTGTACGTGTTTCGGGCTCCGACTAAATCCACGGCATCGACCAAGTCGTGACCTTCGGTTAGTATCGGTGATCCGAGACTGTCTAAGGCCTGCTACGCTCACTGCGCGCAATGCCACGTTCGTGTCCTTGGCGGCAGTGGTCGCCAACGTCACAGCATACCTGCCAGAACTTGTTGGATTCGTATTCATGACGATGCTGACGGCTGCGGTAACCAGCATTTTCGCAGCGAGAAACGACGTGTCGCGTGTCCCTCATCCTCGCCTTCCTGAGCTACTGCAACGGCGTCGAAAAGTGTTCGCTACGGTCTGGCACGCCGAGCTGTGGAGTCCTTGGCTGGTCTGTCTATCGAGCTCGTGTACGGAACTGGTGAACTCGCGTAATCAAGTGTCGCGTTTTTGATTCTGCCGAACTCAAGCGGGGGCACGAGATTCACCCGATTGGATTATTTGTTAATTATGTCTCCTTGTTGTTCAGGTAACCGTCGGGGCTAAAGCCTCCGGGTGCGACCGCCGGCCCAGCGCGTGCTCGGCCAGCCGCCGAACCGAGGCCACTGAGCCACCCGTCCGGCTGCGCTGTCACGTCCACCAGGACGTCCCAGCCATGCAGGCGGCAGGACACCAGCTGCACTCGCATCCGGTCGGTCACCCGGCGGGCCTGGGCGCAGGCGTACCGCTCACCGGTGAGCACCTGTCCGGCTCCCGCCAGCGCGGCCAGATCAGCCGCCGACTCGACCTGATGGCGCAGGACCACCGCCTCGCCTAGGCGCAACCCGAACACCGCCAGGCTGACCAGCACCGCGATGGCCCCGGCCGCCCACACCGTCGCCACACCCCGGTCGTCCTTGACACCTGCCGTCATGGCGTGTTTCCAGGGGATGAGACCGCTGGTTCCAGTATCGCTGCCGCTTCGGCCCCGACTTCGATCCCGGGCAACAGCCCCGCCACCGGATTCGCCGACACCCGTGCGGTGATCTCGTCCCCGCGGACGGTCACCGCCACCACCGCGTCGTGCGGGGCGATCCGCCGGGCGAGTTCCTCGGCGCGGTCCCGCTCACCCCGCGCGGTCAGCCGGGCCGCCTCCCGCGCGGCGTCGACGCAACGCAACTGCGCCGCCACCGCCGACACCGTGGCCAGCACCAGGGCGAGCACGAAGACCAGTGAGCACAGCGCGAGTGCGGCCTCCACGGTGACCATGCCCCGGTCGCCGCCCTGGTCGCTGACGGTCGCTGTGCCGGCTCGGCGACTGGTACGCATCAGACTTTCACCGACAGCGCCCGCTGCACCAAGTCGTTGAGCGCGCCGGCGATCGTGTCGCCGGTCACCACCTTGTAGAGCACCGCCGCGAAGGCCGCCGCGGCGATCGTCCCGATCGCGTACTCGACAGTGCTCATGCCGGCCTCGCCGCCCACCGCACGAGCCAGTCGGGCAACTATCCGCCGCCCCGCGTTGCTTTTGATCAACATTGGTCAACTCCTGTCTGTTTCGGGGTACACCTGCTTGGTCACGCGATCACCACTGCTGGATCAAGCCAGCGGCCAGTCCGATCAGCACCGGGATGACGCCGATCGCGAGGAAGGCGGGCAAAAAACACAGCCCGAGCGGGGCGGCGATGAGTACCCCGGCCCGCTGCGCCCGGGCTTCGGATTGCTCCCGGGCGCCCGCGCGCACCTCCGTGGCCAGCCTGGCCAGTGACTCGGCGAGTGCGCTGCCGCTGCGCCCGCTGCGCCGGGCGGCCTTCGCCAGTCGCGCCGTCGCGGCGCACTCCAGCGCGGGGCGCCAGGCCTGGGTGGGGTCCGCACCCAGGGCAAGCAGTTCCGCGGTCCGGCGCAACGCGGGCCCGGCCGGTTCGTCGAGCCCGTCGGCGATGGCGCGCACCGCCACTGGGACGGGCATCCCGGCCCGCAGGCACGCCGCCAGCAGCTCCCACGCCCCGGCCAGCGCTAGGGGCTCGGCCTCGGTGCCAGCACCCCGGCGGGTGCCCGAGGCCGCCTGGGCGCTGGCCGCCGTGACCGGCCGGGGTGACCGCAACCTCGATCGGGGCCCCGCCGAGCCGGGTACGATCACCAGCGCCAATGCCACCAGCAGCAGCGCCAGCGCCAGTATCGCAAGCGATTGCGCCGTCATGCCGGCACCGCCCCGGACACCAGGTGTGCGCTCCACCGCACACCGGCGCAGGCCAGCGCGGTGCCGACCACCAGCAGGACCTGGCCCACCATGGTCGCACCCAGCACCCGCAATGGGGCGGCACCCAGCGCGTGGCCCAGCGCCAGCCCGAGCAGCGGCAGCCCAGCCAGCACCGATGCGGTCGCCCGAGGGCCGGCGAGCCGGGCTTGCACCTCGGCCGCGAAGCGCACCCGATGCTCGGTGTCGGAACGGACCGCATCACACAGGTCCGCGAGCGGAATCCCGTAGCGGTCGGCCAGCGACCAGGCATCGGCGAGCCGGCCCAGCCACGAGCGCAACGGTGCCGGGCCCACGCTGCGCAGCGCCGCCGGGACGTCACCGCCGAGGGTGGCCGCGCCAGCCACCGCGGCCAGCGCCCGGGCGAGTTCGGTAGACGTGTTGGGCGGCATGCTGGGAGATGTGTCGGGAGGTGCATCGGGGGCGCTGTCGGCGTCGGCGGCCGCTCGGACCGCGTCGCCGGGATGTGCCCCGGCGCGCAGTTCCGCCACCAGCACCCCGAGGGCATCGGATAGCCCAGTGGCGGCCGTTGCCGCGGCCCGGCGATCCCGGCCGGCCCGCCAGCGCCCAGTGGCGGTGCCGGTCACCATGGCTGCGGCGAGTGCGCCACCTGAGCCGGCCAGCAGCGCACCGATGCCCGCCGCCAGGGCCAGCGGCAGCAGGCCGCCGTGCCGGAGGACCCAGTTCCTGCCGGCGGCGCTCAGCTGAGCGCGCGGCCCCCGGCGGTGC
>JBOHFJ010000107.1:0-13907 GCA_050699655.1 Pseudonocardiaceae bacterium | reverse complement strand
CGGGCTGGTGCTCGTCGCCGACCACCAGGTGCCCACCCCCGACCGGGACTCCGGATCGATGCGCATGCACCGGCTGCTGCTGGCGCTGCTCGATCTGGGCCAGCGAGTGGTGTTCTTCCCGGCAAACGGCGCGCTGCCGCAGCCCTACACCGGGGACCTGCAGCGCCACGGGATCACCGTGATCGGCGACGCGGCCGGGCAGGACACCTTCCTGCGCGAAGCGGGCGCGGCGCTGCGCCTGGCGGTGCTGTCCCGGCCGCAGGTGGGGTGGCGGCTGCTGGAGGAGCTGCGGATGCGCGCGCCGCGCTGCCTGGTCGGCTACGACACGGTGGACCTGCACTTCCTGCGCCTGCAACGGCAAGCCGAGCTGGCCACCGCGACCGGCGACGAGCTCACCGCGGCGGCGCTGTCCGGCAAGGCGGCCGCCTCGCGGGAGCTGGAGCTGGGGCTGGTGCGAGCCGCCGACCTGACCCTGGTGGTCTCCGAGCACGAGCGGGGCCTGCTGCGCGCCCTGGTGCCGGCGGCCGACGTGCGAGTGCTGTCTAACGTGCACCACCCGGCCGGTGAGGTGCCAGGGCCGGCGGGGCGCGCGGGGTTGCTGTTCGTCGGTGGCTTCGACCACCTGCCCAACCGGGACGCGGCACGCTGGATGGCCCACGAGGTGCTACCGCTGGTGCACCACCACCACCCGGGCGCGGTGCTGCACGTGGTGGGCAGCAACCCCTCGCCCGACGTGCTCGAGCTGGCCGGCGAGACCGTTGAGGTGCACGGTTGGGTGGCCGATCTGGCGACGTTGCACCGGCGGTGCCGGCTGTCGGTGGCGCCGCTACGGTTCGGGGCCGGCGTGAAGGGGAAGGTGGGCGAGAGCATGGTCGCCGGCCTGCCCACGGTATGCACACCGGTGGCTGCCGAGGGAATGGGGCTGGTGGACGGCCAGCACGTGCTGGTGGCCGCCGACGCCGCCGGGTTCGCCGACCAGGTGGTGAGGTTGCTCGACGACGACGCGCTGTGGTGCGCGCTCTCCGCGGCCGGGGCCAGCGTGATCGCGCAACGATTCGGGTCAGCCGTGGCCCGCGCCGCGCTGCGGGACGTGCTGGACACCGCCGCGAAACTAACGCCCGACGTACTAACGGGTAATCTTGAGTAACGACGGCGTACAGCGTAATCAGGGGAGGTTGTGAGGTGGCTCCGGAGGTGCCTGGAGTGTTAGCTTCGCTGGCCCCGATCCTCGCCGCGCACGGTTACCTGGCTGTCTTCGGGTTCCTGTTCATCGAGAGTTTCGGCGCGCCGGTCCCTGGCCAGACCATGCTCATCGCCGCGGGTGCCTTCGCCGGAGCCGGGAGACTCGATGTTGCCGTCGTCATCATCGTCGGTTTCCTCGCCGCTGTCACCGGTGACAACATCGGCTACCTGATCGGGCACTTCGGCGGGCGCACTCTGGTGCTTCGTTTCGGCCGTTACGTCTTCGTGACCGAAAAGCGCCTCAAGAAAGCTGAGGATTTCTTCGGGCGCCATGGCGGGAAGATAGTCGCCATCGCCCGGTTCATTGACGGCCTGCGCCAGCTCAACGGCATCGTCGCCGGCATCGCCGGGATGCCCTGGCGGCGGTTCCTGGTGTTCAACGCGCTGGGCGCCGCTGGCTGGGTCACGGTGTGGACCTTCATCGGCTACTTCGCCGGCGAGCACCTCACCGAGATCCACGAGGAGTTCCACCGCTACCAGACCCTGGTGTTCTGCGTCGTCGGCGCCGTCATCGTCGCCGCGGTGGCCCATTGGTGGCATAGACAACATCAGCGAGCGAACGCCACCCACACCTGACACACCGGGCGTACGCTCGGTCGCATGGACCACTGGTTGTCCATGGAGATCTTCGACGGGGAATTCCCGGTGAGCGGCTGGCGGCGCGCGCACGGTGACAACCTCACCGAGACCGCGATCACCAACGGCGTGCTGCGCTGGGAGTGGCACGAGCACCAGTGGGGTGTTGTCCTCGAGCTGGAATTCGCTGACGAGCAACAGCGCGACCGCTTCCGCGACTTGCCCGCCGTGCGCGCCGCCCTCGACGCGGTGCCCGACCCGGTGAGCGGGCTGCTGGTGTACCCGGGTCGCGGTGGCGGATCCGGTGCCCGCGTGCCGCGCCGCCCGCGCCCACTGCCGATGTCCGGCGCAGGCGCGCGCCCCCAACCGGACGAGGAGCAACACCTCCGGCTAGCCACCCCCGAACCAGTCTGAGCGACACCGAGAACCAACCCGACCACTAATACGACAGCCGCATCCTGTGATTTCGCGGTGTTGTCGCTGGTCGTAGCATGACCGGCTGACGCGCTGAGTATGATCGCCAGGAGGACGGCGGGCAGCGCATCGGACGGCATGATCACGGTTTGTGTGCGTAGGACGACACCAGACGTCGCGTAACGCACACAAACCGTGATCATGCCCTGTTGGCCAGCTTCCCGTCACCTGACAAGCAGGGGAAGGGATAGGAACTGATCATGGCCCCGAATCCAGCCCGGCTCAGCGCTGAGCGGTTCGTCGAGATCGGTGTCGAGGACGAAGATGGTCGACTGTTCGATGATCCATTCATGCCGTCGGCGCGGCGCTTCCCGCGTGACGCGTGGCCGCCCATGGGGAGCGACGAGTTGCCCAGCATGATGCGACCATTCGTCTTGCGGGGGGCCCAGCAGGTTCCCTCGGCGGTCACCGCTAAGCACCGGACGACGCCGCACCAGACGCCGCAGACCAATGAAACCAACAGGGACGGCACGTCAGTGCAGGATACGTGGTATACGCCAGACGACTGAGAGAGGATCGGTGTCCGGTGTCACGGGTGTTGATTGTCAGCGGTCGTGGTGATTGGTCAGCCAAGCAGGTCGCCAAGCAACTGGAAACGCGGGGGTGCGCCTACTCATGGCTTGATCCGGCGGACTTCCCCCGGCGAGTACAGGTCACGGCGAGACTGGGCGTCAAGGCAGATCTGGGCCGTGGCTGGCGGGGCGAGGTCGAGACACCAGACGGAACCTTCTCCTGGGAGGAGATTTCGGCCGTATTCTACCGGCGTCCACGAGATTTCGACATGCCGAGCGCAATGTCCGGCCCGGAACAACGTTTCGCCCGCGCCCAAGCCCGCGTCGGATTAGGCGGAGTGCTGGCCAGCTTACCAGCGAGATGGATCAATCACCCGTCGGCTCTGGCTGACTGCGAGTACAAACCGCGCCAGCTCAGCCTCGCGCAAGAGGTCGGGCTGCGCGTACCGGCAACTATAGTCACCAACGTAGCGGATGAGGTGCGGCGGTTCGCGGCAGAGCAAGGCGACATTATCGTCAAGGCGCTCGCGGAGCCGATCATCGCCGAAGCCGGGTCCCAGAAGTCGATCTGGACCCGGCGAGTCGAAGCACCGAAATTGGCAGATCTCACCGGTCTTGAGCTGACCACACATTTGTTCCAAAAATGGCTTCCCAAGGCCTACGAGATCCGCCTGACCGTGGTGGGGAAACGCGACTTCGCCGTCGCCATCCATGCCCACTCCACCGCCGCGCGTATAGACTGGCGCACCGACTATGACGCGTTGACTTACGAGGTGACAGAGTGCCCCGCGGAAGTCACCGAACGGGCGCATGCTTTCCTTTCCGCAGCCGGGCTCACCTACGGGGCGTTCGATTTCATCGTCACCGCTGACACCGAGGACTACGTCTTTTTGGAGTGCAACGCGGCTGGGCAGTGGGGGTGGCTCGCCGAGGAGTGCGGACTCCCGATCGCCGAAACCATCGCCGACGAGCTGATCGGAGACGACCTGTGACGGACTGGCAGCCGCTCGCCACCGCGATGACCGAGAAACTGATAGCCACGGGAGAGCTGACCAACCCAGCGTGGCAACGAGCGTTCCTCGACACGCCGCGACATGTCTTCGTTCCCGATCACAGCCTGGCTGACGCCTACTCCAAGGACGCGCTCGTCACACAATGGCGCGCCGCCGATGAAATGGGCAATCAGCGCCCCACCTCCTCAGCAAGCGCACCAAGCGCGGTCGCCGTCATGCTTGAGCGTCTCGACGTGCAGGATCACCACCGAGTCCTGGAGATCGGCACCGGAACCGGCTACAACGCGGCGCTGCTGTGTCACCACCTCGGCTCGGCGAACGTCTACTCCATTGACATCGATCCCACACTCGTCGATCAGGCTCAGCTCGCGCTCAAGAACCTCGGCCATCAGCCCACCATGACCACAGCCGATGGCTACGCCGGTCTGCCCGACGGGGCACCCTACGATCGCATCCTGGCCACCTGCGCGATCACCCACATCCCACCCGAGTGGATACGGCAACTGGCCGATGGCGGCCGCATCATTGCCCCCATCGCCGGCAACTCGGCCAAACCCCTCATGGTTCTCGACAAAACGGCGCCAGACGAGGTGACCGGACACTTCGACAACAACCACAACATGGGCTTCATGCCACTGCGCCACGACCTCCACAGTCCCCTCGGCCCTGGTGAGACAGCCGGCTCCACCGCGTCTGGAATGGCCCACTACGGCACCACCACAACAGATCCCCGCCGGGTTCACGAAGCGACCCCGGACCTGGCCCTGTTCTGCCAACTCCATGTGCCCGGCCTGCAGCTGGGTTACGGCACGGACTCCCCCCCCCACTCCACCGATCGCAGCGGCGCGACCAGGATCATCGCCCACACCACCGATGCCGTCGCCAGCGTCTCCTTTCAGCCCGAGAACGGGAGGTGGCCCGTCATCCAGCGGGGCCCCGGCCGCATCTGGGACACCATCGAGACAGCCATGGAATTATGGGACCACCTTCACCAGCCTGGCGTCTCCCGGCTCGGGGTCTCCGCGCTCGACGACATCAACCGGCAATACGTGTGGCTCGACGACCCCGACGGGCCTTACTCCTGGCCCATGCCACTCTGACGCGGGCGGACGGTCAGTCGCCGAGGGTAAGGGTATGTAGGAAAGCTCGCCAGGTGGCGGGGGGCAGCGCCAGCGCGGGGCCCCCGGGGTTCTTGGAGTCGCGCACCAGCACCCCGTCGGGCGCGGGCGCGACCTGCACGCAGTCGCCGCCGTTGCCGCAGTAACTGCTGGTGCGCCAGCCGACCTGCACGCAGTCACCGCCCTCGCCGCTGTAGCTGCTCGTCCGCCAGACGATCCCGTCCGGCTCAGGCACGGTCATGATGGTCCTCTCGGTCCGCGGCGAGCTCGGTTGCCAGGGTGGCAATCAGCTCCCGCGATTCTTCCTCGCCCAGCGCGGTCTTGGCCAGTGCTCGCAGGATGCTCCGATAGGCGGTGATCTGCTCGGGTTTCTCCAGGAACACGCTGGCAGTCGCGCTCTCCAGGTATATCACCGGCCGGAACGTGGCGAACTCCATCAAGTGGAACGGTCCGGCCGTCGCGGCGTGGGCGCCGTGCGACGCCGGGATCACCCGCAGCTTCAGGTACGGGCGCGTCGACTTGTGTAGCAGGTGCCGCAGCTGCTCGGCCATCACCGCCGGCCCGCCCACCGGCAGCCGCAGCGCGGCCTCGTGGAGGTAGAAGGTAAACCGGGCCGGGTGCTCCCGGGTGAACAGGCTCTGCCGAGCCAGCCGGGCGGCCACCCGATCGTCGACCTCCTCCGCCGGCACGTTGGCCACCCGGCTGATCACCGCGTGGGCGTACTCGGCGGTCTGCAGCAGCCCGGGCACGAGCATCGTCTGGACATGGCTGTGCGCCACCGCCTTGTCCTCGTGGTCGATCAGCGTGCGGAGCTGCTGGGGCAGCCGAGTGCCGTGCTGCTGCAGCCAGCCCGGGGTGCTCTGCTCCCGACAGATCCCGAGCAGCCGCTCCCGCTCGGCGCCGGTAACATCGACGATCGCCAAGAACGCTGACACGTCCACCTCACTGCCACCGCGTTTGCCGGACAGCAGCCGTGACACCCGGCCCTGGGACCAACGGAGCTTCCGGGAGGCGTCCGTCTGCTTGAGCTTGGCATCCTTCAACGCCCGGGCCAGCCCCTCGCCCAGTTCTCGACCGCGAATCGTCGGCTCCTGATCTTCCATGGTGGACACCTTAGGACCCGACCAGGGAACAAATCCAGCAACTTGCCCAAGCGCGTGGTTTATGTCCCTGGGTCATTTAACTGGGGGCGATGCCTCGGAGGAGGGTGTGGATGAGGGCGGTGTAGTGGGTGTCGCGGTCGGAGACGAAGCCGATGTCGCGTAGTTCGAGGCTGATCGCTCCGTGGCAAGCCGCCCAGATTCGCTCGGCGATCTCGTGGGGTTCTCCCGGTTGGATGCGTGCGGTGGCGATGCCGAGCCGGACGGCGTCGACCAGTCGGTCGAACGCGGTGTGCGCGGCCGCGCGCGCGGCATCGGAGGAATACAAGCCTGGTACCGGGAAGTCGAACATCAATCGGTACATCGCGGGGTTGGCCAGCGCGAAGGCCCGGTAGTTGGCGCAGCCGGTGGCGATGGAGCGCAAGGGACGCTCGCTGTCCGGTGCGACGGTGACCGCGGCGGCGAGTTCACCGAATCCCTCTTGGAGCAGCGCGTTGAGAATGCCGTCCTTCGATCCGAAGCGGTTGTACACGCCCATCGGCGCGACTCCGGCGCGGGCCGCGATGTCCCGGATGGCCAGCGCGTCCGGCCCGCGCTCATCGAGCAGCTGACGGGCGGCCCGCAGCAGCGCTTCGCGGACCGCCAAGGTGGGAGTGCGCTGCCGGGTCACGGGGCGGGCGCACTCACGGAGTGCGCCCGAGGAAGGCCACCAACCGGTCGGACACCGAGCCGCCAACGATGCGCACCTCCTCGGCGAACGCGGTGCCGCGCAGTCCGTCCTGGATGATCGCCTTGCTGATCTCCAGCAGCGGTTCGGCCAGCTCCAGCGGGATGTCCACCGCCTCGCCAGTGGCCCGGCTGATGTCCCACCCGTGCACCACCGCGTCCATCACGCTGAGCTGGGCCACCACCGGTGCCGGTGTCGGCCCCCACGGCAGGGCACAGGTGCGCTCGAGCACACCGGGGGTGTGCCACACCGCCAGCGCCCGCGCCGCGATCGCCTCGAACGCCGCCGTCGGGTCAGCACCAATCCAATCGGTCTCCGCCAGCGTCTGAGCGTCGAGACGGCTCGAATCTCCCGTCCCGTTCGCGGCGGCGGCGACCTGGTCCATCGCCCCGAGCATGTGGTTGAGCAACGCCCGCAGGTCCCACCGCGCACACGAGGTCGCCGCCTCCAATTGCTCGATTCGTACCGCCGCGACCCGCTCCCCGGTCCAGGCGAACCCCTCGTCCAGCAGCTTGATGATGTCCATCTCCACCTCCCGTGTCGAGGCCATGCCTCAATTTATTATGTAACATGATGCCATCATATTAGCACGGAGTACTTCTCGGGTTCATGGTCATCGTGCCGGAGAGGAGGGGACGATGCGGATCGACCTGGAGCGGGCGCGGGCGACGCTGGAGGCGGCCGCCGGCCGGACCGCCGAGCTGCTGGACTCGATCCCCGACGGCGACCTGCCGGTGGCGAGGTCGCAATGGTCGGTGGGAGAGGTCGGAGCCCACCTGGTAAGCGGGCTCCGCTGGTACACACAGGCCGTAGCGGGGTCCTTCGACGCCGTGTCGCCCTACATTCCCGACACTGAGGTCTTCCGTGACCGACTCACCGCGGTCACCGCTGGCACCCTCGAGCTGGTGCCCGAGCGCCATCCGGGCGCCTTGGCCCAGCTCGTGCTGGACGGGTCGCGGGCCTTCCTGGCGGCCACCGCCGGGCACGCACCCGACGAGGTGATCCGCACCCCCTGGTACGGCTCGCGGGCTTCGCTGAGCCTGGGAGTGGCCACCTGCCTGCTGGTGGGTGAGCAGATCATCCACGGCTACGACATCGCCATGACGGTGGGCCGGCCATGGCCGATCAGCGCGGCGGACGCCCGGCTGGCCCTGTCGATAGCCAAGACGATGATGCCCTTGGCGGTGAACCCCAAGGCCGCCCGGGGCCATACCGCCAGCTACGAGGTGCGGGTGCGGGGTGGGCCGCGGTTCGTGGTCCGATTCCGCAACGGGGTGTGCACGGTGGAGCCGGCGGGCGGCCAGCTGATCGACTGCCACCTCTGGGCCGACCCGGTGCAGCTGGTGCTCGTGAGTTATGGCCGGGTCAGCCACTGGGGGCCCATCGCCCGCGGCCGGCTGCTGGTCTGGGGCCGCAAGCCGTGGCTGGGCCTGACGTTCAAGAACCTGTTCTTCAACCCGTAAGCCCTGGCCGACGTCGCCGAGCGCAAGCGGAGGATAATCACCAGCAGTGATCGGTCACCCGCGGAGCGTGACCGGATGGCTGGAGGATCCCATGGGCTCGACCGCTGTCGAGGGACGCACCCGGTGGACGCGCTTCGCGGTGGTGTTCGCATTAGGCCTGCTGATCGCGGCAGCGTTGCTGTTCGGCCTAGCGCACGGGGCGATCGGCGCGTCGTTCGCGGAGTCGGGCTCGAGTTTCAAGACCTCAGCCAGCCAGCTGCGGGGCAGCGGCTTCGCGCAGTTCGGCGCGGCCGACCGGGCGGCCGGTGGGGTATATCCGGTGGCGCGGACCACCCTCGGTGCGGCATCGATGGACAACTTCTGCCAGTCGGCGGTCGTGCCCGCGCTTCCGCTGGTCGGCACCGTCTCGCTGGTGATCCGCGCCCCAGGTCGGGATACCGTGCAGGCCAGCAACCTGGTCACCGACATCAGCAACCTCGCTGGCACGATCTCCTTCCAGAACATCGACGTCGGTCTCGACGCCAACCAGGTCAGCGTGGGCCAACCGGGGGTAGCCGGCTCGTTCGCCCAGCAGGCCGACCGCATCGTCGTCAATGACCTGCGGCAAACGGCGCAGCGCGTCACGGCCTCGACGTTGACCCTCAACGGGTCGAACCTCACGGTCACCGCCGGCCGGTCCGAGTGCTACTGACCGTGACCCGGGGGCAGCGGTTCCGGCAGTGGCGGCGCACCAGGCCATTCTGGGCCGGGATGTTCCTCATCGCCTCGGGCGTGCTCATTCTCTCCCCGCCGTTCGCCGCGCTGCACCTGGGTGACCTGGTGATCTTACTGAGTACCCTGGGCGGCTCCTCGGCGTTGGTGATCGGGGTGATGCTGATCGTCATCGGGATCTCGCTCTGGATCCGGCCGCAGTTCCGGCTGCCGGCCGGTATCGCCGCGGCGCTGCTCGCGCTGGTCTCGCTGCCGGCGGCGAACCTCGGCGGCTTACTCATCGGGATGCTGCTCGGGCTGGTCGGCGCCGCGCTGGCGATCTCGTGGAGCGATCAGCGGTGTTGACCCGCGCACTGCTGCTGGTTGCCGCCGCTTACTTGGGTGGTGCCCCGCAGCTCGTCGCAGCAGCCCCACTGACCAGCCAGGCAGCCCCGCCCGCCGGCCAAGCTGCCCCGCTTGCCGGTCAGGAACCGACGTCGGCGCGGATTTGCCCGCCCCCTGAGCCAGATCCGGCCCGAGCACCCGCCGCCGATTCCCCGCCGTTGGCGGTGGCGCCATTTCGGCTCGACGCATCGCGCATCGACCTGCACCAGGTCAATCTCCTCCGCAGCAACAAGATCGTGTCTGTGCGGACCCGGCGGGGCAGCAAGCGGGTGCTGCAGTTCGTCGCCGGTGCCGTGGAGGTCACCGACCTGCGGCAAACCACCGCGCCCGGCGGCGGCGCGAGCCTGACCTTGGCCACCCCAGCCGGCAGCAGGTCCCGGCTCGGCGGCCCGGTCATCCTGTACGTGGAAAAACTGTGCGGCACGCTGACGGTCGGCCCGCTGGGCGTCGGTTTCGGCGTGCCCGGCGCGCTGCTGCCCCCCATCTCGGCGGGATCCCCACCACCGGCGGTGCTCCCCGAAGTGACCTTCACCGGCGTAACCAGCTACGTCGCGGGGATGTCCAGCGCCCAGCTGGACATCCCCGGTGCTCAGCTTTCCGCCACCACCGGTTAATCCTCCCGCGCCCCGCCGGCGCTGTGGTTCTCGAACTCAACAAGGGAGCTGTCGAGCAGCCCCAGGGCAGCCCTCGTGTTGAGTTCGGGAACCACAGCGCGGGCGGCCTAGCCGGTCGCCCGCAGGTCTTACCGCCGACGGAGCTGTGAGCGGGTAGGCCTGGTTGGGCTGTGGTCAGGTTCGGCGGAGTTAGCGCCGATGGCGCGGATGATCTGGGCAATGGCCTGGAGGATCGGGGCGAGCCCGGCCGAGGCGTGCTGGATGACGGCGAGGCACGCCCAGACGCTGAGGGCGAGGGCGAGGGCCACCACTGACTGGCAGAGGACGATACGTGTGCTTCTCATGACGCACTGTCTAGTCGCGGATCCGGCGAGACACAAAGACCGATACATGAACGGCTGATACGCCCATGAACATGAACAACAGAGCGGATCATGAACCGTTGGGCGGCGCATCCAGTTCATCGCCGCCACGCAGCGCGTTGTCGATGATCCGGAGATTGGAGTAGAGCCGGCGCAGCTGTTCCTGCAAGCCTTTAGTGCCATCCCGCCCGCCCGGCCGCTTCAAGTCGGGCACTATCCCCTTGAGATCAAACACGACCTCCCGGCACACTCGAGCGCCGTTTTCCATCCACGTCTTCGAAGTTCCGACGGGGTCGTGGGGGCCATCAAGAACGATGTCGAGCATGTTCCTCTCAAGATTCTTGATCGGTCGATGCAGCGCCGTGAATCGCTTCTGCTCATAATAATCACGAAACTCATCGATGCGTTTCCGCAACTTCGGGACGGTGTGCATGTCGATGACGCCCCACGTTTGAACGTCACGCCAGAGGCGTTCGATCTACTCGTCGTACACCTTGCCGACCGGTTGCTTCGCTGGCGCGACGCCGCAGGCCGTGTACGGCTGGAACACGTCCAGCGGGGCGGAGGTGTCGGTGTGGTGTTGGTGGCACACGCCATCAAGCGCGCTCCGCCCCAGTCGCAGCATGATGACACGCTGCCCGACGACCTGCACGACTCCCGCCCTGAACCACTTGCAGCTGTCGTTGAGGATCGAGTCGAGCCCCTCGGGCCTGCGGGCCCGGTAGGTTATGATCAAATCCGCGAACTCTTGCAGCGCCTTGGGCGAAGCCTCGCCGAGCTGTGTGGGCAGCACAGCGACGAAGCCGGTGAAGGTGAAAAGGTCGGCACGGACCCGCGCTATCTCGTCGATCGGGCAGAGCACGCTCTCGACGTCACGGCCCGCGCACTGCTCGTGCACCTGGTACCCGGCGTCCTCGGATTCTGGCCCCTGCCCGTAGACCACCAGCCACGGACCGCTCCGGTGCAGCAACCAGCCAGGCGGACTACCCACCACGTCGCCCCCCGAGGGCCGGTCATGCGCGCGATACTCTCAGTGTGCCTGCGAACACGTCGCGCAACCTACTACATTCATGATCGCGGCTACATTCATGTATCCTCGGGCACCGCCGCTTGTCCCGGCGGGGCCTCGGCTCTGATCCTTCTAGCTGTGGACACCCAGGCCATCGACGCGCGCTTCGAGGTGGTGGCCCGCGCGCTCCTGGAGGGAGTGAACGCGGCCGCTGTCCCTGCGGTGCTGTCCCTGAACGACGCTCGTGGCCACGTCAGCACCGCGCAAGCGACGGTCTCCGCGTCGCCATCCGAGGGCTGGGACCGGCTGCTCAGCCGGTTCACGACTCAAGCGGAGGTGATCGAATCCGCGCCTGTTGACACGCTCGGGCAGTTCGATGAGCAAGCCGACCGGTTCGCGCACGGCCTGCTGACCGCCGCCGCGGCGTTCCTCGCCGCCGAGGCGAACGACCTGGAGGACCGGATAGCGCTGCTGCCGGCCGATCGGCGGCGGGCAGAAACGTGCGCGCACCTGGAGGCCATCGCGCGCAAGGTTCGTGACACCGCTGGCGCGCTCATCACTCGGGTCGAGCGGGGAACCTGGCGCGAGCTTCTTGAGTCGGACCCGCCGACCGGGACGCAACACGAGCTGGCCTACAGCACGCTGATGGCGGATGAGACCCGCCAGCAGGGCGAGTGCCCCTACCCGGGATTGACCGCGTTCACCGAGGAGCAGGCCCCGTGGTTCTGTGGCCGGGATCAGCTGACCCGGGACTTGCTGGCGCGCCTTGATGAACGCCTGGTGATGGGCGGCGTGCAGCTAGTGATGGCCCCCTCCGGAGCGGGAAAGTCCTCGCTGCTGCATGCCGGGCTGTTACCCAAGCTCGCGCAGGACGCGCTGCCCGGGTCGAGCCGGTGGCCCAGGCTGGTCTTCACGCCCACCGCCGACCCGCTGACCTCCCTGGCCACCCAGATCGCCGAGCTCACCGGCGGCAACCCGGAAACCCTGGCCGCGGGGCTGGCCATCGACCCGCAGCCGTTCGAGGCGACGCTGCGCAGGTACATCGACGGCGAGGGCGCCGGGGCTCGGCTGCTGGTGGTCGTGGACCGGTTCGAGGAACTGTTCACCCTGTGCACCGATGGCCAGCAACGGCGCGCGTTCATCGAGCTGCTCTCCCGGCTGTCCAGCCTGCGCTCGGACAGCGCGACTGACGTGCGCACCCTCGCGCTGGTCGTGGTGGCCGTCCGATCGGACTTCTACGGCGCCTGCGCGGATGACCCCGACCTGTGCACCGCGTTGCAGGACAACCCGCTCGTGGTCCGGCCGATGACGGACGCGGAGGCGCGGGAAGCGATCCTGCACCCGGCGGGGGAAGCCGGGCTGGACGTCGAAGCGGGCTTGGTCGAACTGCTGCTGCGCGACCTCGGGGCGACCACGGCCGAGCCCGGGGCGCCGAGTTACCAGGCCGGGCGGCTGCCGTTACTGGCGCACGCGCTGCGCGCCACCTGGCAGCAGCGCGAGGGCGACACCCTGACCGTGGCGGGCTACCAGAGCACCGGCGGCATCCATCGCGCCGTGGCCACCAGCGCCGACCGGGTGTTCACCGGCTTGGACCCAGCCGGCCAACAGGTGGCCCGGACCCTGTTCCTGCGGCTGATCAAGATTGGCGACGGCACCGAGGACACCCGGCGCCGCCTGGCCCGGGCGGACCTGCTGCGCGGCCTGGACCCCGACAGCGTGGGCCCGGCGCTGGACGCGTTCACCCAGGGCCGGCTGCTCACCCAGGAACGGGACACCGTCGAAATCACCCACGAGGCCCTGCTGCGAACCTGGCCGAGGCTGCGCCAGTGGATCAACACCGACCGCGCCGGCAACCTGATGCGCCAAGAACTCGACGAAGCCGCCGCCGCCTGGAAACAGGACCGCCGCGACACCGCCCGGCTGTACCGGGGCAGCCTCCTGGAATCGGCCCGCACCGTGGCGAACTCCGAGTCAATCGCCGACGACCTGAGCCCCGCCACCTCCACCTTCCTCGCCGCGTCAGCCACACAGGAACGCCGCGCCGTCAAGCTGCGCCGTGCTGTGATCGCCGTGTTGTCCGTGCTGACTCTCGCAACCTCGGTAACAACGGTGTATGCATTGCACCAAAAAGTCGTCGTCAGGTTCGCAACACAGAAAGAAAAAGACTTCGACGATATAGTTGCTGACGCTGAAAAACTGCGCAGCACTAACCTGTTCCTCGCGGCCCAGCTCGACGTCGCCGCCTACCAGATGAGCAAGGATCCCGACCTCCGCACGACCCTGATCGCCGACCCCAGCTCGACCCTGATCGCCGACCTCAGCACGGCCCTGCTCACCGCAGGGAACACCGTGTTGCCTACCGTTCTGAACGGCCACAGCGGGATTGTCACTTCGGTGGCGTTCAGCCCGAACAGACAAACCCTGGCCACCGCCAGTCTCGACAGGACAGTGCGCTTGTGGAACGTGGCCGACCCCACCCACCCCACACCCCTGGGCACACCCCTAACCGACCACACCGGTGGCGTCACCGCGGTGGCGTTCAGCCCGAACGGACACACCCTGGCCACCGCCAGTCTCGACAGGACAGTCCGGTTGTGGAACG
>JBOHFJ010000106.1:0-13953 GCA_050699655.1 Pseudonocardiaceae bacterium | reverse complement strand
TTTCGGGGCTATTCGATAGCCGATAGCCCCGAAATGTCTCCATGTCGGGCAGTGCGGCGGCCAGCGCTAGCAGCCCGGGCGGCGGGGAGCACCGCGCCGTGGTGACTCCGGTGACCACAACCCCCAGCACGAACACGCAGAACAGCGGCGCGCTTGCCCGGACGAGTCGCCACGGACCGACCTCCCGAAGGACCAGGGCTTTGCCGACGCGTTGGCCAGCCGGTCGCCGAGCCAGCGGAAGGTGCCCTCGACATCGGCGAGGTGGGCCAGCACGAGCACGGCGGCCAGGAAGCCGACGGTGGGCCCCAGCTCACGCACCTGGGCCAGCGCGTCAATCGGCCTGACGACGCCGAGCGCGACTGCGACCTCCGCCGTGGGCACGGCGACCGTCGCTTCAGGGAGCCCGCAGGGCGCGACCATGAAGGCGACGACCGCGGCCAGCAGCAGCGCGATGACCTCAGCCGTCGTGCCGGTCACCCGGTCAGACACTACCAACCCGCACGGCCGGGGCGGTGTTGGTTTCCGGCACCCCGAAGAAGAAGAGGAGCAGCGCGAGAATCCCGATCCCGGCCAGCGTGAGGAAGGCCAGGTCGTAACCACCGATGACGATGATCGCGCCAGCCAGCGTCGTGCTGAGCGCCGCGCCGATGCCCTGCATCGTGGTGGCTGCCCCCAACGCGGCGTTGTAGCGTCCGGTGCCGCGAGTCAGGTCGGCGACCATGATTGGAAACAGCGCGCCGAAGATGCCAGCGCCGACACCGTCGAGAACCTGGACCCCAACCAGGTAGGCGGCGTCGTTGGACAGCGTGAACAGCACGCCCCGCAGTGGCAGCGCGACGAAGGCGGCCAGGAAGATGACCTTGCGTCCCCACTGGTCGGCCCGCCGCCCGACCAGGATCGCCATCGGGATCATGACCAGCTGGGCCACGATGATCAGCGCGGCCTGGAACAGCTCGCCTTGGCCGGCGTTGCCCAGCGCGAGCTTCTGTCCCATGATCGGCAGCATGGCGGAGTTGGCCAGGTGGAACAGCAGGACCGAGACGGCGAGGACGAGCAGCGGCCGGCGGCGCAGCAGCACGCTGAACCCGGATGGCGTGTCCTTCCCGGTGTCCTGGGGCGACAGGCCACGGGCCAGCTCGTGATCGATCAACCGTCCGTTGATCGCGAGCGTCGAGGCGATCACGAAGATGCCCAGCACGCTGGCCAGCCAGAAGCCGGCCTTGATCGTGATGAGGTAGCCGGCGATCCCCGCGACCGCCGCGCCGATCACGTTGCCGGCGTGGTTGAACGCCTGCATCCGCCCGGTGCGGTAGGTGTAGCCCGGCGGCCCGACCAGGCCCAGCGCGATCGCGGCGATTGCCGGCGGGAAGATGGCCCCGGCTGTCCCGATCACCAGTTGAGCCGCTGTGACCACGGGGAAGCTCGGGGTGATGGTCACAATGAAGGCCCCGACCGACACCCCCACCGCGGCGCCGATGACCAGGGCACGCTTGCGCCGCGTTCGGTCGATGAGGGCGCCGGCCGGTGTCTGTACGACCAGGCCCGCGACACCGCCGATCGTCATGACCAGGCCGATGCTCGCGGCGTTCCATCCCGGTTTGGTCAGCAGGTAGATACCCAGGAACGGGCCCAGCCCCGACTGGACGTCGGCGAGGAAGAAGTTCATCGCATCCAGGGCGGCCAGCGACCGGCCCTTGCCGGGGAGTTCCCGACATCGCCCGCCGGGCTGGTCTCTCACGGGGTGATCGTGCAGAGGACGGTGCCTTGGGCCACCGAGCTCCCGGCGCGCGCGGTGAGGCCGGCGACGGTGCCGGCGGTGTGCGCGGTGACCGGGTTCTCCATCTTCATCGCCTCGAGCACCACGATGAGCTCGCCGGCCTCGACGCGGTCTCCGTCGGACACCGCGACCTTGACCACGGTGCCCTGCATCGGCGCGATGACCTGATCGCCGGATGCCGTGGGTGCCCTACGAGCGCCGCGCTGGCGGGGTCTGGTCCTGGCGGCGGCACCTCGCGGCGCCAGATCGCCTGGCAGCGAGACCTCCAGCCGCCGGCCGCCGACCTCTACCACCATGGTTCGCCGCGGCGCCGGTGGCGGCATTTCCGCGGTGCCCGGGTAGGGCGCCAAGCGCGCGGAGAACTCAGTCTCGATCCACCGGGTGTGCACCGCGAAACGCGCGCCGTCGGTCGCGGCGAAGGCCGGGTCGTCCACGACCGCCCGGTGGAACGGGATGACGGTGGGCAGGCCCTCGACGTGGAACTCGGCCAGCGCCCGCCGAGCCCGCGCCAGGGCCTGCTCGCGCTCCGCGCCGACGACGATGAGCTTGGCCAGCATCGAGTCGAACTGACCGCCGATGACGCTGCCGGTGCGCACCCCGGAGTCCAGCCGCACACCCGGCCCGGAGGGCGGATCGAACACTGTGACGACCCCGGGGACGGGCAGGAACCCCCGGGCCGGGTCCTCGGCGTTGATCCGGAACTCGATCGCGTGGCCGCGCGGCGCCGGGTCGGAGCTGATGCTCAGCCGCTGCCCGGCCGCGATCCGCAACTGCTCGCCCACCAGGTCCAGCCCGGTGGTCTCCTCTGACACCGGGTGCTCGACCTGCAGCCGGGTGTTCACCTCCAGGAAGGAGATGGTGCCCTCGCCGTCCAGCAGGAACTCGACGGTGCCCGCGCCGGTGTAGCCCGCCTCGGCGCAGATCGACCGGGCCGCCTCGTGGATGGTGCGCCGCTGCTCGGCGGACAGGAACGGAGCGGGGGCCTCCTCCACCAGCTTCTGGTGCCGGCGCTGCAGGGTGCAGTCCCGGGTGCCGACCACGACGATGGTGCCGTGCTGGTCGGCCAGCACTTGGGCCTCGACGTGGCGGGGCTGGTCCAGGTAGCGCTCCACGAAGCACTCGCCGCGCCCGAAGGCCGCGACCGCTTCGCGCGCTGCGGCCTCGAACAGCTCGGGGATCTCCTGGAGCGTACGGGCCACTTTCAGGCCGCGCCCGCCACCGCCGAAGACCGCCTTGATGGCCACCGGCAGGCCGTGCTCGGTGGCGAAGGCCACCACCTCAGCCGGCCCGGACACCGGATCTCGGGTGCCCGCCACCAGCGGCGCTCCCGCTTTGGCCGCCAGCGCCCGGGCGGTGACCTTGTCGCCCAGCTCCCGGATCACCCGCGGCGACGGCCCGATCCAGGTCAGCCCAGCATCAATCACCGCTTGGGCGAACTCAGCGTTCTCGGCGAGGAACCCGTAGCCGGGGTGCACCGCGTCCGCACCGGAGCGGGCCGCGACGTCGAGCAACGAGGCCGCCTTGAGGTAGCTGTCCGCGGCGGTGGCGCCGCCCAGCGCGAACGCCTCATCGGCCAGCGTGACGAACGGGGCGTCGCGATCACTCTCGGCGTAGCCGGCGACGCTGGCCAGCCCGGCGTCCCGGCAGGCCCGGATCACCCGGACGGCGATCTCGCCGCGGTTGGCGACGAGCACCTTGCGCAGGCCTCGCGCCTCGGGCTGCGCCACCAGTGCCTCCCGCCGCGGTCTGGAGTCTTATTCGCCTCGTATCTGGCGCAGTCTAGGTGTTCGTCACCTCAGGTGGCGATGAGCGGCAGAGTGGTGCGGCCGGGGCCGAGAATGGGTTCGGGGTCGGTGCCCAGGACGTCGGTGAGCAGGGTGGCGTAGACGTCGCGGAAGTCGGTGGTGGGTTTGAGGTCGCCGTCGTCGAGATCGGTGAGGCTGGGCTGGGCGCCGATGAACCCGCCGCGCACCGGTGCTCCGGCGACGAAGACGGGCCCGGCGGTGCCGTGGTCGGTGCCGTGGTTGAAGTTGGCGGCGGCCCGGCGGCCGAATTCGGAGTAGGCCACCAGCACGACGCCCCGACCCCGGGCGGAGCTGGCCATCGTGGACAGGAACGCGGTGACCGCGTGGTCTACCTGGCTGAGCAGCCGTTGTTGGGCGGCACGTTCCTCGGCGTGGGTGTCGAAACCGCCCAGGCTGACCGAGTACGCCCGGGTGGGGGCGCCCATCTGCACGCAGCGGGCCACCACGTCGAGCTGCTCGGCCAGCATCCCGCCGCCTTTGGCCTTGGCGCCTGTGGTATGCGTGAGGGCGGGACCGAGGGTGATCGCGGTGCGGTGCAGATCGGTGATGGCCCGGGCGGCGACGGCCTGGGGTTCGGGTTCCCCCGGGGAGGGCTCGCCGAGGGTTTCGAACGCGGCCGCGAGCGGGCCGGTGGGCAGGGTGAGCCCGCTCAGCGGCAGCGCGGCGCCCGCGGTGGTTGCCCCGGCGAGCATGGGGGGCAGGACCGGTTCGAGGGAGACCGCGTGCAGCGGGTCCCGACCGGTGGCATCAAGCCAGCGGCCCAGCCAGCCGGTGTTCAGCGGGTGGCTGGGGGAGGCGGTCTGCCAGATGTCCATCGAACGGAAATGGCTGTGGTCGGGTTGGGGGTAGGACACTCCGCGCACGATCGCGAGATGCCTCTGGTCCCACAGGGTTTTCAGACCGGTCATGGCGGGGTTGAGCCCGAGTGAGTCGGCCAGCGGCAGCACCTGCTCCTCGGTGTAGGCCAACTCGGGCCGAGTAGCGCGATAGGCCGGGTCGCTCGCGGGGATGACAGTGTTGAGCCCGTCGTTGCCGCCGTAGAGGGTGAGCACCACCACTACCCCGGCCCCCGCTGGCAGCGGGTCGGTGCGGGCCCGGGACACCAGGTCCTCCCAGCCCCAGCCCGCTCCGGCGGCGGCGACGGTGGCGGCACCGGAGTAGGTCAAAAACCGGCGCCGGCTCAGCGCGTTCAGCATCGGTCCTCCTTGCGGGTGATTAGGCGCTGACCGCCGGCTTAGCCGGCAATCAGACCACGGTGTTCTCGGGACTGGCGAGCGCGAGCGCGACCAGCTGGGCGGGTTGGGCGGTCAGGGTGCCCAGCGCGGTGCGGGTGCGGTCGGTGAGGGTGGGCAGGCCCAGCAGCGCCGCGGTGGCGTCGACGCGGGTGGCCGGTGCGGCGTCGGTCACCGGGGAGATGTCGCCGACGGTGGCCAGGGCTCGGGCCACCCGCAGGCGGGTCATCGCCGCGGCGGTGGTCAGCCACGGGGTGCCGGCTGGCCACCCGCCGACGTTGGGCGGGGCGAACGGGGTCTGCCCCAGCCCGTTCAGGGCCGCACTCAACGCGGCCGGCGCGAGCGTGGAAGCCGGCGCCCGCAGCGCCCGCAGCGCGCCGACCAGCCACAGCACCGGTTCCCGGACCAACACCGAGGTGGGCGCGCGGAATGTCGGCGAGCTCACCGCCGCCCGCAGCAACGCGGTGATGTCATGGCCGGGGCCATACGCGGCGACCAGGCGCTCGAGGGTGTCTGGGTCGGGTGGGGTGTCGGCCACGAAGCGGGTCCAGATCCGCTGGGCCAGGAACCGGGGCGAGGCCGGTTGGGTGATCACCAGGTCGACCAGGCTGGGCGCGGTGTAGGAGCCGGGGGCGCCGAGCACGGTTTCCGGGCCGGCGTCGTGGGCGCGGGGGTGAAAGACTGGGCTGTCGGTGGTGTAGTCGACCTGCCATCCGGTCAGCGCGCGGGCGGCCTGGCGGACGTCGGTTTCGGAGTAGTTGCCCACTCCCAGGGTGAAGAGCTCCATGAATTCCCGGGCGAGGTTCTCATTCGGCCGCCCCACCCGGTTCCCACCGCCATCGAGCCAGATCAGCATCGCGGGGTCGATGATCATCGCTTGGGCCAGCGCCCGGAAATCGCCCCGGCCGAGCCGGCGCTGGGTGTCGTTCTGTAGGGACATCAGCTGCGCGAGGTGGACCTTCTTCACGCTGGTGGCGAAATGACCATGCCAGAACCAGGTCATCCGCTCCGGGAACGGTGCGCTCACCGCGCTCATCCGGTCCAGCCACCACACCACCAACTGGCGGGCCTGCTCGGCCTGCTCGCGGAACTGGGCATGGCGAGCGGCGATGGGCGCGGTCTTACCCAGCCGCTTGGGCGCTGGCCCGAACACCGGCGCCGGGGTCGCCGCCACGCCCGCGTCCACCCCGGTCGCTGGGGTGGTCAGCGCGGCCAGCGTCGCGTCGAAACTGGAGCTCGCGGCGGATGAGTCGAGCTCCCCGGGGCGCGGACCGAGCCCGACCCGCTGCAGCAGCCTGCGCACCGCATCCCGCTCGGTAATTGTTGCTGTCGTCGTTCCCACGTAGCCGAAGTTAGGCCGGCTGCGGCGGCGACCGCCATGAATCGCGGGCATTCTCAGCCAACTTCCAGCAGTTAACCCAGAGCTAACTAACGACCCGACCAGCGATCCTGGCCGACGGCCCAGAGTGACACCACAGGCACTCCGACCTCGGCGAGCAGGCGCCGGGTCAACGGCAGACTGATGCCGATCACGCTGGACGGGTCACCGTCGATCCCGTCGACGAACCAGCCGCCCCGGCCGTCCAGGGTGAAGCCGCCGGCCACCCGCAGCGGTTCCCCGCTGCCGACGTAGGCCTCGATCTCCGCCTCCGACGGGGTGCCGAAACGGATCAGGGTGGTGTGCGCGCCGCTGCTGGTCGCGCCGCGAACGCCGCGCTCGAGGCGGATCACGGCGTGCCCGGTGAGCAGCTCGCCAGTGCCGCCCACCATCGCGCGCCAGCGTCGCACCGCGGTGGCGGCGCAGCCGGGCTTGCCGACCAGCTCACCGCCGATGTGCAGCATCGAGTCACACCCGACGATCACCGCGTCGGGGTGCTCGTCGGCGACGGCAGCCGCGACCGCGTCGGCCTTCGCCCACGCCAGCGCGGTGACCAGCTCCGCGGGAGTCGCGTCGGGCAGAGTGGCGGTGAGCGCGTCCTCGTCCACCCCGGACACCCGCACCACCGGATCGATCCCGGCGCCGCGCAGCACGGCGAGCCGGCCGGGGGATGCCGAGGCGAGAACCAGGCGCACGGTGACGCACTGTACGGCGTAATTGTTTATGGGGTGCTTACTGGGCGCGGAACGGGTTGCGCACCGTCAACTCGCCAAACCGGTGACCGTGCTGCAGATCCTCGGTGGCCAGCTCAGTGGCGCCGGCTCGCAGCGCCGCTTCAATGATCAACGCATCCCAGAAGTTGATTGAATGCTCTTCGGACAGCCGGCTGGCGGAGATGATGAGCAGCGGATCGGTGTCGACGCGGCACCACTCGATGTAGTCGAACACCACCTTGCGTGCCTGAGTTGGTGTCAGTGGCGGTTGGAGTTTGCGGGTCGCCGCGCTGTAGAACTCCTGCAGCACTTGAGTGCTCAGGATCCCGAGGCCCGATGTCCACAGCCGCGCGAGCAGGTTCTCGGCGGCGCGGTGCTTGGCTTCGTCGTGGGTATCGTGTGAATAGATCAGGATGTTGGTGTCGATGAACGTTGTGCCAGGCGGCGATGGATTGCTCACGCGCCATACCGGTCGAGCCGGTGTCCGTAGAGCTCTTCCCGAGTCCAGCGGCGACCACCGTGGTCGGTTGCCGCGAACATCATCTCCAGCGCTGATTCCCGTGCGCTGATGTACCGGTCACGCGCCTCGATCAGCTCGGTGATCTGCTGGGTCACCAGGCCGCTGACCGATGTGCCACGCTCGGCGGCGAGCACCTTTGCCCGCCGGATGAGGTCATCGTCAAGCTGGATCGTGAGGTTTCGCTTCACGCCCACAGCATAGCGCGTGGAGCACGTGAAGTAGTGTGGTGCGGTAGGCCGGGCGGCGGGTTGCCAGAGGCCAGGTGCGTCGTCCGGGCGTTGGGACCCACGGTGGAGATGTGGCCGGTCGTCATCGTCGGAGAGGATCTGCTGACGGGAGCAAGCCCGGCGCGGTTGGCCGGGCGAGGAGCGTCCGGGCGGCCGACGCGGACGTGTTTAGTTACCCGGCAACCCACCGCGACCGGACTCTGATCCTTTTCGGCGGTTGAGCTTCGGGGCGCGCTTGCGAGAGGTGGCGCAGATCGTCTTCATTCACGGTGATGTCGGATGCATTCCTGTCGGCTGGGGAATTTCCTCAAAGAAGGCATCCTGTACTCCAGTCACACCCTTCAGTCGGTTGTTGCTGTACTTAACATCTTTTTGCAGGCAGGCCAGTGGGGTGGGGGTGTCCGGATGATTTTCCCAGACGATACGCCACCGCACACAGTAGCCCGCTGTCTTATTCGTGGTCTTTGTCGTGGTTTGGGTGAAGTAGTTACCCTGGCCGTCGGCGGCGCACACGTGGATTTCGCTCGTTCCCCACGGGACGATGTTGGACCTGTCGATGCAGTTCGACGCATCCCGATGCGGCAGCAGGATCAGCGCTACCACGACTGTCAGAACAGCGAAGACCGCAACGGCTGAGACGGCGTACCTGGCGCGCCACCAACGGACTGAGGAGGGTTCGGGTCCCGGTTTCGCTGGCTCCGGCCCGTCATTAGCGGCACGTCGCGGCGCGGCTTCCACGGGGGCTGCGGTCGCGTCGATTCCCGGGACTGGTGTGCCGCTGCCTGGAGTGCTATCCGCTTGTGGTGCGCTCTTGGCTCTATCATAAGCATCTTTGCAGCGCTGGCGTACTGCTTCCGCGTCGGCGAAACGCTTGCCGTATCGGTCGGCGAGCTTGATGATCGCGTCGACCACCAGCACCGCGCCGTCGTCCCAGGATCGCGGCAGGCTCTTACCGGCCAACCAGTCACCGATAGCGCTCCGGCCCACTCCGGAGACGCTCGACAGCTCACGTAATGAGGGGGCCTTGTCCGGAGCGGCGGCCCCGGCTGCGGCTCGACGAAGCTCGGCGGCAAAGGGATTTAGCGGAGGTGGCTCCGGACCTGCGGGCATCGGCGTTCCCCTGATCATCGGTCCCGGACATCAAGCCGGACAGCCGGACGGTCGGCCAGTGCGGCACGCTGAGCTGCGGAAATAGCTGGCCGCCTGCCGGTTCTGTCCGAGCGTCCTTTACAGTCGCGCCAACGTACCTCACGCTGAGTGCCATGCAGGTCACTGCCTGCCTGACAAGGCGTGGCCTAGCATGGGCCGATCCGACCCAGCCCTGTCCCGCTAGCCTTCGACATCCTTGGTCAGCGTAAGTGATCTGAGTAAGCAGCAGAGCGTCACCCTAAGGGCTGACGGCGTCCGACATAAATAAAGGTGGAAGTGGCATATGCGTCGTTTGGCAATCGCTTTTCTGCTCGCGCTGCTGACCAGCTCCTCGACCGTGGCCGTGGCGTGGGCCGGGTCCGCCCAGGTTGTGTTGAGCTGCCTCGACAGGTCCAGTATCGACCCATGGGGAGCGGGCGAAATTCACGTGTGTGCTGGCGACGGCCAGGGTGGCTACTCTGGCAACATCAAGGCGGCGGACGGTTACTGTGTGTGGTGGCGGATCGTGTGGGATAACAAGCCGCCTACCGACACCCCGAAGGTCTGCTCGCAAGACGGTACCCAAAACTTCAATGGAAAAGCGCCGGAGAGTGTGTCTGGTGTACAGGATGCCTTCCTTGAGCAAGCGAAAGTCTGATCAAGGGAAGATTTGACCTCAAGTAACGGGTGGTGTCAGTCATGGCGTCGCCTGCCAATTGTGGTTTCGTATCGGATTCAACCCGTAGGATGCGAGCGGGCGGACCCGCCATCAAGGCACGGTTAAGAAGGATCTGGATCCTGCGATCACGCGGATTTGAACCTGGCAAGAGAGGAACAATACTGTGGGGAAGACTAGCGGTGCCTCGGACGTGTCACCGATGCTAGGACGCCACGTGACCAGCACGGGCAAGAAGATCGCCGCGAAGGTTGCCGCGACCGTCGCCGTGTCGGGCTCAGTCTTCGTACTCTCCGCTACTTCCGCAACCGCGTCGCCTGCCCCTGCTTCGGCGGTAGCTCTCGCGGGGCCTCAAGCCGCGCCTGCGGGCTGCAGGCCACCGTCGCTGGCGCATTGCTATACCGAGGCGACCATGCACAGCTACATCGACAGGGTACTTCCAATGATCGTGCAGTTCTTCAGGGTCAAATACAAAGCCATGCCAGAACCGTCCAGTTATTACTTCATTCCTGAAGGTCAGCAAGCGCGGTCGGCCTGCCAGAATCAAGATGGCGGCCCCCTTGACGCTGATACATACGCCTACTGTCCAGTCGACCATAATGTCTACCTCGGCCAGGCGGCGATGTGGCGTTTTTATCACGAAGACGGAGATGTGGCACCGGCTGTTGGCTTGGCTCATGAGTGGGGACACAATGTCCAGTCCAGGGCGGGTATACCGACGCCAACGACTAGCGTTGAAAGCGTGAACTACGAGAACCAGGCTGACTGCGTGGCTGGTGCGTGGATTCAGTATGCCGGCCAGCGGAAATGGCTTGAGCAAGAGGATTTTCGCAGTATTGTCAAATTTGTTCAGGACATCGCCAGCGCTGAGAGCCCCGACCGGGATCACGGCGACTTGACAGAACGCGGAAAAGCTATGTCGCTAGGGCTCAAGAATGGGCTGGGGGCGTGCAATAAATTCTACCCCGGGACTCCGATTTTCGACGTTCGAGACTGAAATTTCACGAGACGGCGCCAGCCTGTCGATGGAAAATCTTCGTTCTGGGCCTTTCTTAACGTCAGGCGCTTCAGTCGCTGCCCTGATTCAGGAGAGCGCCGCCGGTGGGTCGAATTCGATTGCCCAAACGCAAGCGTAGTCCATTGTCAAAAACGCGTTTGGCTCCAGTCGGATGAATCAAGCGAGTCGTGACGTGGAATCACTGCTAGGGAGTGACTGATGAGATCCTCCGGGGCGCAGTCCTCGAAATTGTCAATGCGGAATCCTGTGGGGTCCTTTGTTCGCCTGAAGGCACCCGTTTCTGGCCAGGTCCGCAGTCACCAAGCCGGCTGAGATCTGTACCCCCACTATCCGGACCGTGTTGGTGGTGCGGCGTCGGGATACGACGCGTTCATCTCCTACAGTCACGCCCTGGATGGTGTTCTGGCGCCGACCCTGCAGACCGGGTTGGAGCGATTCGCCAAACCTTGGTATCGCTCGCGGGCCCTGCGGGTCTTCCGGGACACCACGAGCCTGTCCGCCAACCCAGACTTGTGGGCCTCCATTGAGAAGGCGTTAGCCTCCTCGGACTGGCTGGTGCTGATGGCGTCGCCGAAGGCGGCGCGGTCAGAGTGGGTGAACCGCGAAGTCACATGGTGGTTGGCGAACAAGTCGCCGCAACGGTTGCTCGTGGTGCTCACCGAGGGTGAGTTCGCCTGGGCCGATGAGGCCGGAGGTGGTGATAAGATAATTGCGGCCCTGCCGTCCGCGCTGCGCGGTGCCTTCGTTGAGGAGCCTCACTGGGTGGACCTGCGCTGGTTGCGCGCTGTGGACCAAGTGGACCAGTCCAACCCCCGGTTGCGGGAGTGCGTAGCCGACATCGCCGCAACCGTGCGTGGGGTTCCCAAAGACGATCTAGTGGGTGAGCACATCCGCCAGCACCGCCGCACTAAGCGGCTGGTTCGGGGTGGCGTCACCGTCTTGGCAATGCTGTTAATCGCGGCGCTCGTAGCCGCGGGCGTCGCATTCCAACAACGCGCCACCGCGCGGGAGGAACGAGACACCGCCACTTTCAACCAGATCACCGCCCAAGCTGACCGAATGCGCGGCGTTGACGTGTCCCTCGCGGCGCAGCTCTATCTCACTGCCCACCGCATGCGACCGGAGAATCGGGACCTTTACACCGCCCTGATCACCACGGAGAACACCCCTCTGTCTACGCCGCTGATCGGCCACACCGGTTACGTCCGGTCGGTGGCGTTCAGCCCCGATGGGCGCACCTTGGCCAGCGCCTGCGACGACCAGACGGTGCGGTTGTGGAACGTGACCGACCCGACCCACCCCAGCCCATTGGGCCAGCCCCTCACCGGCCACGATGGCTACGTTTACTCGGTAGCGTTCAGCCCGGACGGGCGCACCCTGGCCAGCGGCAGTGACGACCAGACCGTGCGGTTGTGGAACGTCACGGATCCGGGCCACCCCAGCCCCCTGGGTCAACCCCTCACCGGCCCCACCAAGCTCGTCAATGCGGTGGCGTTCAGTTCCGACGGGCGCACCCTGGTAAGCACCAGTACTGACCGGATCGTACGGCTGTGGACTATGAATGTCGATCAAGCGATCCAGCGGATCTGTGCTACCACCAGGAACACCCTCACACGCACGAAGTGGGAACGGTACGTTTCCAAGGACCTGCCCTATCACCCGCCCTGCCAGTCTGACCAGGGGGCCTCCCCGGCCATGCCGCGCCGGTAACTCGGAGCTTGATCGCCGAAAGTGAGCTGTGGCCGTGCGGCGGTGCACAGTCAGAGCTCACTTTTAACGATCACCAGCGCTTGCCCGGTCGTCACCGCCCATTGCGCGGCCGGGCGTTGTGGTAATCCCGCTCGGCCACGCGATCCTGGTCGGGTCAGTCGAACTCGCCGGTACGGACTCCGGTGGTGAACGCGGCCCATTCGGCCGCACCGAACACCAGCGCTGGGCCGGATCGGTCCTTGCTGTCCCGGACGGCGCGGTGCCCGCCAGGCAGGTCGGCGACCTCGACGCAGATGTTGGCAGGATTGCTGCGGCTCGACGTGCGCCACTGGGCGTTTCTGAAATCATGCATCGGCTTGTCTCACTTCCGTGTCTCCACCAACCTTGTCAGCCAGATCAGACTCTGTTCGGCGGTGAGGGCCTGGCTGCGCAGCACGTCCCAAGCCTCCGCCAGCCGCTGGACGTCACGCTGGTCATCCATGACTCCTCCGCCGACGGTGTGTTCCTCGTAGCCAAAGGGCATCGCCAAGTCGGGATCGAAGGTCAGCAACGCGAAAGAGCCGGCGGTGCTGACGTGCAGCCCGGCGGCGAAGGGCAGCACGTGCAGCGTGACATTGGGCCGCCGGGCCAGTTCGAGGACGTGGGCCAGTTGCGCCGGGCCGATCTCGGTCTCCCCGAGGGCACGCTGGAACGCGGCCTCGGAGACCACGGCGGCGTAGTCCAGCGGTGCCTGTTCGTCGGTCAACCGGGACTGCCGGCGCATCCGGGCGGCCACCTGCTTGTCGAGGTCGGCGGGGTTGACCAGATGCCCGGCCGCCACGTGGCTGCGCCACGCGTAGGCCTCGATCTGCAGCAGGCCGGGGATCACCTCGCTGTCGAAGCTGCGCATGGTGGCGGCGTCGGTCTCCAGCTCGACGTAGCGCTTGAGCCAGGACGGCAGCCGGTAGGTGGACGTCCAGCCCCGCTTGCTGGCCGTCTGGCGCAGCTCTTCGAGAGCCGCGTGTTCTTCCTCGCTGGCGCCGTAGAGGTCCAGGAGCACCTTGAGCTCGGGCTTGCGGATGGAGTTTCGCCCGTTCTCGATGTGCCCGACCCGGGAGCGCGCGCAGTCCAGGACGGCCGCGACGTGCTCCATCGTGATGTCAGTGCTGTTGCGCAGCCGGCGGAGCTCGGCGCCGAGTTGCCTACGGCGCATCGTCGAGCCCAACGGTCGCATGCCGTGATCGTAGCCGCACAGTAGCTCACCCTTTCTCAGCTTGTGTGTTGTAGCGCTACACATTACCATTCTGTTTGTGCGTCGCAATGTAGTGCCGCGTGCGCCACCGTCCGGTCCGTGCGTTGAGCTGGATTGGGCGGCACCGCCGCACCGAACGACAGGGGAGATCGTGATGAGTGGACCGTCCGGCCCGGGACCAGCCGGTGTCGCCGATGGGCATCGTGCACAGCATCAGGCCGGGGGTGCCCTGCCCCGAGTTGGTGCGGGTGGGGGTCATGACCGACGGCAGTGTTGTGCTCATCGCGCATCCCCAGTGCACGCCGCTGGCCTTCGTCGCTCCCGGGGACGCCGACCCGCTGCGCCGAGCTCTGGAGGCGGCGTTCGGGAACCCCGAGAGCGATCCGGGCAGCAGACCCAGCGCCGCCGGAACGTAGCTGATCCGCCAGGACGGGCGCCCGGTCCGGCCACCAGCCGGACAGATCTTGGGTGCTCTCAGTACGCCGAGTTCGACGTGCGGGCTGTTCGGGCGGACTACCAACGGCCCGCACATCGAACT
>JBOHFJ010000105.1:0-14042 GCA_050699655.1 Pseudonocardiaceae bacterium | reverse complement strand
CAGCCACCGCATCAAACGCTCCACCGACCACGGTCAACTCCACGACAGCCCACCAGAGATCCACATTTTCAAGGTCTCATGCCTAACTTAACGGCATTGCCCCAGAGGGCCAGAGTGTCGATTCCTGGCCCCACCGAAGCGAATCGCCCAGGTACACTGGTACGGCGAACGCCGGCCGGTCACCCGCCTGTAGCCGATCCATGCCGATCGCAAGTAGATACTGTAGGTCACACGGGCCAACGTGACAGCAACGGGATGCACGTCAAAGCCGATCACGTGCTCCCCTATTTCACGCACAATTTCCGAACCAGGCCTGCCTACGGATTCTGCGGCCGACACATATCTTCGGACTGCGTGAAACAAGAAGGTGCCACTGCCACAGCTCGCGTCGAGTACCCGCTCAGAGAGCGGATCATTCACACATTCGGCGACTATCTCCTCGGCCAGCCAGTCCGGTGTGTAGTACTCACCGAGCCGGTGTCGGATCACCTGGGGAATAATGGACTCGTAGAGAACTTTCATGACATCGTATTGGACTTCGCCCCACGCGAAGCGGGTCAGCCGTCGGGCCAGGTCTTTAATGAACCGTTCGCCGCCAGGAACGTGGACTATCCAGTCGAAGAAGTCAGCTTCGATCACGCCGCCGATCTGGGCCTGAGAGAAGAGCGCACCAGACATGATCGTCGCGGCGTTAATTGTGGGGTCTTCGGGCCGGAAACCTACTACCGCATGGCCGATCACCTCAGCCATCGCAACAAGAAGCGTATGGTCGACGAACAGCGAGTCGTCGTCGGTGAAGTTCGTACCAGAAGCTGTGGTCAGCAACTTGGCCCACATGGCCCGTTTCACCTTGATCGCCGACATCTCCCAGCACTTCACATAAATCGATCTTAGCTCTGCGAAATCGAGAGCGCAGGCGGGACTATCGGCCCCGAGTTTTCGGACAATCGCACGTGGCGTTGGCTCAATTTGCTGACCGCTGGCAAGTACGCTCTCAAGCCATATTAGCAATTCTTCAACATCAAGAGAAGAAGAATCGACAATCAGTGACGCCACTTGTTGAAGCCCGTTGTCGAAACGGTGGTAAAGGCGCCACTCAACACCATCAGTGAGCACTGCCACGTACCTCTGACCGGTCCGCTCACTACGATCGGCGACATACACGGCTAGTTGCCGCTCTGCGTCTTTCAGCACACCAACCGCACGAAGGTCATTTCGGACCTCGATGACAGTGCGGCTGACGGCGACGTCAATCCTGCGTCGGTTCCAGCCTGAGCATCCGACTCGGTTCTGAGGTCATGCTCGTCAAGTCCAATGTCACCAGCCGCTAGCAACTGCCTGACGTCGGCTTGCACCATGGCTTCGTTGCGCCCCGGGGTTCGACTTACGAGGCGCCGAAGGAGGGTGTCGCGGCCCATGCCCCCATGAGCAGCGGCCGACGAGTATTCGGCCTGACGAGGCAATAGTACCGGCACGGAACCCAACGGCGGTTGAGTCTCAGATGGCTGGTCGGTCAACAGTCGCAAGAGACTGTCTGAACCTCTCACAGTGTAGTCAGATACCATGTAGTAGGTCGTGGTTGTCGGACCCATCCATTGCGGAATGTCGGCGGCCGAACCGCCCGGCAAGACCACGGGCAGAAACCGATTCAACGCCGCCTTATAGTCAGCGTATACCTCTTCCCGGATCAGTCGCGCCTCCCACTGAACGCCTCGGCCCTCGCTAGCCGGGGCTTCACCTTCCGCGCGTCGCCGGTACCCAGGTGACGCGATCATCAAGACGAACCTCGCCGCACGGATCTGCTGCAGCATCCAGTCTGGCCAATCCTGGCGTCGCTCGGCCGCTACCCGATCTAGCTGGGCATCGATGCCTTGTCCGCACAGGAAGTCCCTGAGTCGACGCACTTGATCTTCGTGCTCGGGATCGCCGTGCGCGTAAGAAATGAAGACTCGGACCGGCATGGAAATGGCATCTGTGCGCGGCACCGGCACGACGGCCCTCCTTGATCAGGACAACCACGTCATCTCGCTAACGCTTGAAGGCGCGTTCGCGCCGTAGCGAGCGAAGGTTCCCCAACGAGTGTCATCGTTAGTAGTCGTGTTGGGAAGTGACGAACAGCACCAACGTGGCCCCTTGCTCCGGCCCACACCGGAGCAGGCCATCACGCATTGCCTTGGTGTCTCAGCCCGTCGTGCGCTGCCACATCCTGTCCGGCGACCCCGCCCCCGGCGTGCTCAGCTAGCCTCGACCCTCCATACCGACCGTACGGTGATCCTCCGGCGGTGGCGTAGTTCCAGTGCGGACCGCTAGCCCGCGGGGTGCTGGTGATGATGCCGACGATACGGTGGTAGCCCCAGCCTCACGGCATCCGAGCCATCACCAACCTCGTACACCAGGGCTCGGGCATCTAAGGGGTGTTCCTCGGAACCGTTTTTGTCGGTGACTTCCGCTAGTATTCGTACATACGTTCGATTCATGCGGAGGTGCTGGGGATGGACGTCGTGGGGTTGAGCACGCCTGAGCTGGAAGCCGAGCTGGTCGGGTTAGCCGGGCACCTGGCGGCGGCGCAGTGCCGGTTCCTGCTCCTGCTGGCCGAGTTCGACGCCAGGGAAGCGTGGGCGGGTCCGGGGTTGCGCTCGTGTGCGCACTGGCTGTCCTGGCGGGTCGGGATGGATCTGCGCACCGCGCGGGAGCAGCTGCGAGTGGCGCGGGCACTGCCAACGTTGCCACTGGTGAGCGCCGCTTTCGGGACGGGTCGGATCTCGTACGCGAAGGCGCGCGCGATCACTCGGATCGCGACCCCACAGACCGAGGAGGACCTGCTGGAGATGGCCTTGGCCGGCACCGCGAGCCATCTCGAGCGGGTGGTCCGGCTGGCCCGAGCCGCAGGCTCCGATGCCGCCGCGGCGGTGACGGCACAGCGTTCGGTCCGCTGGGACTGGGCCGAGGACGGTTCGCTGCTGCTGCGAGCCCGGCTGCCCGGTGAACAGGGTGCGCTGTTCCTCGCCGCGCTGGAATTGTTCCTGGAACCGACGCAAGCCGCGGAACAGCCTGATTCCGAACAGCGCACCGAGCTGCCGGGCGGTTCCGCGGAACATTCCGGCCCGGAGCCGGCGTGGGAGGCTGCGCAGGCCGAGCTGGTAGCCGCTGCCAGCGAGCGGGCGCCAGGCGCGGCGGTGGACCGGGTCGCGGCACGGCGAGCTGATGCGTTGATGGCACTCGCCGAAGCGGCACGCACGAAGGGTGCCGAGGACCGCTCAGAGTCAGCCAGCGAGCGGTTCGACGTGGTGGTGCACGTGCATGCCGACACAGCCACCGCCGAGATCGAGGGCGGCCCAGCACTGCCGATCAGCACCGCGCACCGGCTGGCCTGCCAGGCCAGGGTGTCGGCGCTGATCACAGACCAGCAAGGCAACCCGCTGTACCTGGGACGGCGCCACCGGCTGGTCTCACGCCACCTGCTGCGGGCACTACGGGCGCGCGACCACGGAAGGTGCCGGTTCCCGGGGTGCGCAAACCAGCGAGTGGACGCGCACCACATCGTGTCGTGGCTTGCCGGCGGCCGCACGGACGTCTCAAATATGGTTCTGATCTGCCGCTTCCATCACGGCCTGATCCACGACCACGGCTACCAGATCCACTGGGTCAACGGAAATCTCGAGTTCCGCCGGCCCAGCGGCGCACTGATCCCGGAAGTCGCGCCACCCACCACCGGCACCGTAGAACACCTCGTCGAAGCCCACGCCGCACAACGGCTAGTGATCACCAGCGACAGCCTCACCCCCACTTGGAGCGGTGAACCTCTCGACCCCGACCCGATCCTGCTGCGCCTGCTCACCGAGCCAGCAAGGGCCACGGCCGCCTGAGCGACGTAGATGGCGATATCAGGCTCGCCCACGGCGCAGTCCAGGGGGATGACAACGTCACCGGCCACGCCACACCGGTGGCCGGCGCTCCAAGGCGGCGGCCCGGCCCTCCGCGGCGTCCTGGGTGGCATGGGTCACCAACCGCATCGTCTCACCGAACCTACCTGTGTGACACACTTGCCTGCATGAGCCAACTACGACGGCCGACCATGGAGTTGTCCGAGGGGTTGCTGGCACGCCTTCGGCCCCTGGCGGCGGCGAGTGGGCCGCCGGGGATGATGTACGCGCGGATCTCCGAGGATCGGGAAGGTGCCGGGTTGGGTGTGGAGCGTCAACTGGGGGATCAGTGCGCCCTGTATACCCAGCTCGGTCTACGCCTGGCTGGCGTGTATATAGATAACGATCTATCCGCCTTCACTGGGAAGCCCCGGCCGGATTACCTAGCGATGCTGACCGATCTGGACGCGGGACGGGCCCGGGTGGTCACGGCGTGGCATACCGACCGGCTGCATCGCACCCCCAGAGAGCTCGAGACCTACATTGACCTTGCTGAGCGCCGGGGGGTGGTGACGCACTCGGTGAAGGCGGGTCCGCTGGATCTGGCGACTCCCTCCGGTCGGGCGGTGGCCCGCACATTGTGCGCGTGGGCGCGGTTCGAGAGCGAGCACAAGGGCGAACGGGTGCGCGCCGCTCGTCGCCAAGGTGCTGAGCAGGGCCGCTGGCAGGGCGGTTGCCGACCGTTCGGGTTCGAGGCCGACGGCACCACAATCCGACCCACCGAGGCCGACGCGGTCGCCCAAGCGACCGAGGCGATCGTGTCCGGGGCTAGCCTGCTCAGCGTCGTGCGCGACTTCAACAAGGCGGGTCACCGCACCACCTGGGATCGGCAGTGGACCTCACGGGCGATGCGGGACGTGCTGCGCCGACCCCGCAACGCCGGACTCACCAGCTACGGAGAAGAGACTTTCCCCGCCGCGTGGCCCGCCATCGTCCCGGAGACCACCTGGCGAGCGGTGGTGTCCATCCTCACCAACCCCGAGCGGCGCACCAACCCCGGTAATCGGATCAAGTGGTTGGGCAGCGGGCTGTACCTCTGCGGAGTCTGCGGCGAACCCGACATGCGCGTATCTACCTCGGGGAGCGGGAAACGCAACCCCGCCTATCGCTGCAAGGCCCGCGAGAACACCGGTCACACAAGTGGGCACGTCACCAGGGCCGCTAAACCAGTCGACGATTACATCGAGCGGATTATCGTGGCCCGACTGCAACGCTCCGACGTGGCAGAATTGTTCGCCGAACCCGCCGACCGCGACTTGGACACCATCGCACTGCACACCGAGGCCGCCGCCATCGGCCAACGCCTCACCGACCTGTCCGCGGCCTTCGCCGACGGCGCTATCACCGTCGCCCAGCTCCGCACCGGCACCGACAAACTCCGCGCCCGCCTGGCCGACATCGAAGACACCCTCACCGACGCCGCCTCCGTCAACCCGCTGACCGGACTCGCCGGCCACCCCCACGTGGCGGACCTGTGGTACGGCACCACACCCGACCGCACCACCGGACTCGACCTCGGCCGCCGCCGCGCCGTGCTCACCAAACTCCTCACCGCCACAGTCCTCCCAATCGGCCGGGGCAGACGCCCAGGCGGCAGCTACTTCGACCCCGCCAGCATCCACATCGAATGGAAAACCAGCTAATGGTGTCCACACGCATGTTGGCGGCGACCACCGAGCCCGTCACTCCGGCAGGCCACGAGCTGGCGCTGCTGGCAACGTTGGCCGACTCGGCGGGATCCGTCACTGTCCGGTCGATCGGCGTCCTGTCTTTGTTGTGGTTCTGACTTCCCGTTCGAAGAGTGCGGCGCTGGGTGTCCAATGGCCGGGGACGGTGCGGACGTGCCGGAACCCTTGGCAGTGGTAGTACTGGTGGAGTGCTTCGTTGGTGGTCCATGCATCGAGTATGAGCCGGGCGCGGCCGTTGCGCTGGGCTAGGCGAGCGGCGTGGTCGATGAGTGTGCTGCCGACGTCGCGGCCGGCCGACGCCCGGTCGATAATCATGCGGTGGATCACGTAGGCGCCGTGTAGTTCCTCTGGTTTCCATAAACCGGCGTCGGCGGCGGAGTCGACCGCGATTGTCCCTAGGGGTGTGCCGTCGCTGTCTTCCGCGATCCACGTTTCACCTGCTTTGATTGAGTCGCTGACTCGCCGCTGGAATGAGTCGCTCGTTAGCCCCGCGTCGCTCCATTGATCCGTTCCGATTTCGGCGAGCCAGGTGGCCGCTTCTTGTCTCCACCGCAGGATGGTTGGCAGGTCACTCTGCTGGGCTCGCCGTATTCTCATGTTTCAGGCGTGGGATCGCGGCTTCCCGTCACGTGTGTGATGACGTTCCGGTCGGCGGGCAGGATCTCCAGCGTGTATCGTATCGGCCGTCCACTCGACCAGCCGAGCCGGCGGTAGATGAGGACCGATACTCCGGACGCGAGTTCGAACCTGCGCCGTTCCTCATCATTCGCTGGCCTGCTGGATATCTCGTGATCCAGCCGCTCCTCGACGACGCCGTGGGTGGCCATGCGACGCACGGTGCCTTCAGGCACGTCGTGCGGGGTGTTGAGGTCGCACCTCTCCGCGATCGGGTACGGATAGTACGTCACTTGTTCGGACCAGGGGATCTCGTCGACATTCCGCATGCATTCGCGGACGACGACCAGATTGTTGACCTCGACTCCCAGCCGCGAGGCGACACCGGTGGTGGCCGGCTCGATCCGGAAGCGGAAGTCTTGGCTTGGCTGTCGGCCTGATCGCTTGACGACGGAGAACCAGGTGTCGGTGAGACCAGGTTCCTCGTCCCGGCGGTACGGGTCCTCGGCGTCGACGGTGTACTCCAGCATCGGCAGCCGCCGGACGTAGGTGCCGCTGCGACCACGTGTCTCGATCAAACCCTCCGCGGCCAACTCGCGCAGCGCCTGGCGGATGGTGCCCCGGCTGACCTGGAAGTGGCTACCCAGCTCGGGCTCGGTCGGAAGCTGCGCGCCGTCCGCCAGCTGGACGTTCACGAGAGTCCGCTCGCGCAGGATGGCCTCCCGGATGTCCTCCGCGACCTCACGGTACCTGGGTGCCTGCACCACTGGCCCACACTCTCCCTCGCTCCGCAGCGTCTAGACGAATCTTACGCACCGGTCCTTGACACGCCCACTCCACCACATCTAGCCTGATGCGTACAGACGCAGTAGATGGTTTAAACGTTACTTATTGTGGTGGGCTCATTGGAGGGGAGGTGGTCTGACATGACGATCGCGGTGGTCAACGAACCCGAGTGGGCGCGGTGGGACACTACGCTGAGCGCACGACCCGCCGCGCCAACCCCGACGACACGGGAGCGCCGCGAGTGGAGTGTGGCGGACTACCGGACCGTACTGCGCTGGCCAGTGGACGAGGACGCGGGCGGCTTCGGGCTCCGGCTGGGTTGCGGTGCGGGCGCGGCGGTCAGCGGTG
This sequence comes from Pseudonocardiaceae bacterium, assembly GCA_050699655.1. Taxonomy (GTDB): domain Bacteria; phylum Actinomycetota; class Actinomycetes; order Mycobacteriales; family Pseudonocardiaceae. Next base: position 6,682 of record JBOHFJ010000105.1, on the reverse strand, counting down.
TGGCCATGATCGGTGCCCGGCTGCGGATGACCGGCCCGGGCACGCTGGCGTTGCCACCCAGCGTCACTACGCGCTGGGTCGTGGCTCCCGAGTCGGGTCTCGCCACGCTGCCCCGGCTGCACGCGGTGCTCTCGGCGGCCTGGCAGACGGCGGGGTGCGGTCGATGACCCGCGGTAACCCCTCCATATACCAGGACAGTTACGAGTTCGTGCTCAAGGTGTTGTGCAAGGTTCTGTCGGATGGTGTGCGGATCGGGCTTGGTCCCGACGGCGGGATCGGTTCGGTGCAGTGCCGGGTCAGCGGCGCGCTGTATGCCCTGCTCCTGACGCACAAGGTTGATGACCAGGGGCGTTGCCGGTCGTGTCGTCATCCAGGGGTGTTCGGGTGGCGGCTCCGGCGCTGTGACGTCGCGCGGGAGGCGGGTTTCTGGCTGCGCCAACCCGACTGGCTGCTGTCCTCCCGAGGCAGCCCCGGACTGGCGGTCGGCCCCCCGCTCCCCACCGGGTGTGAGCACTGCACCCCGGGACGCGAGCCGCCGGGCCCGCCCGGATTACACCGACGTGTGCCCGAGGATCGAGCTGGAGACGGGCCATCCGCTCGTTCAGCCACCTAAGAGGCCCCGGTCGTTCCGCCTTCGTCTCCCACACAGGTCCACCGGGGCGGGGCGGCCGGACCCGGATCACGGCGGGGCCGGATGCGCCGATCGCGCCCAGCCCCGCCGTGATCCACCCGACAATCCGCACCGGTCCGCCACACGGCGGGCAGGTCATCGCTCTTCACTGGAGACAGGGCATGACAGAGCGCACCGACCGGCTGCCCCGCGGCGGCCCGGCACCGGACGTGTCAGACCCGGTGCACCGGGGGAAGTCCTCGTGAGCGCCGCGAACGGTCACCGCACCGGCGCTCACGCGGTGGTGACCGGCGCCCGGCCAGTGGTGCTGCTGCGCTACCGGCCCGGTGTCACCGGGCGAACCGCGCGCATCGTGCACCTGGTGGCCCTACCCCCGCACGGTGAAACGGGTACGGCCAGGGTTGCGATGTGCGGTGCGCTGCTGCTCCCAGACCTCGCGGAGACGGTCACCGCCGGCCACGGCATGCCCTGCACGCTCTGCGCGCTCAACCACACCAGCCCCGCGCCAACACCGGCCACGACCTCACCAGCGGACGCCACCACCGGCAGCGGGTCGCGGTTTGCCGCGGCGGTCTACCGGGCATGGGACTGGCCGGTGACGCTACGCGGTGACCAGGTATGGCTGAACCTGGAACCCGACACGGTGGCGTTGATCATTCCGCTGCCGCTGGCCGAGCGGGTGACCGCGATCCTGAACCAGCGACGCTGCCCGCCACTGGCGCTGGCCCACCCCGACGCACCCGAGCACTGGGTGCTGGTGGCCGCGCAGCGCGTGGCACCGCCCTGGCCACGCTCCGTGCACCAGGCCACCGTCGCCCTGCCACTGCCCCCCACCACCACCCCCGGCGGCCCAATCACCTGGACCTACCCACCCGAAGCGGACGCACTCCGGCTCTGCCGGGAGGTCGAGGTGTTCGCCGCGCTCCGCACCGCGATGCGCGACCCACCGGGTTGACGGCACTGCCCACCAGTCCCCGGCCGGCCGCCGGTCGAGCGCTGACCCCCGCTTCGGCTCCCGGCGGCCAGCCGGCCACCCACCAACCCGGAGGTGACCCCGCACCATGCCCACCCGCACAACCCCCGGCAATGACCCGCCATGGCCGGATTAGCCGAGGTCACCCTCGTGGGCGTCCTGGTCACCGACCCCGAGCTGAGCACCACCCCCACCGGTGTCACGGTCGCCACTTTTACCGTCGCGGCCAACAACGGCCGCTACGACCCTGAGACCGGGCAGTGGGCAGACAAGGGCACGACGTTCCTGTGCTGCTCGATTTATCGCCATGCCGCCGAGAACGTCGCCGAATCCCTCACCCAAGGCACGCGGGTACTGGTCACCGGCGTGCTGCGGCAACGCGACTGGGACAGCGTTTACGGCGACAAGCGCTACGCCTACGAACTCGACGCCACCGAGGTCGGCGCATCCCTCAAATCGGCCACAGTAAAAGTTACCAAGAACACCCGCGACACCACCATCTAACCACCTCAATTCGCCTTGCCCGGCGGTGCCGCCCACCCATGACCGCCGCCGGGCGAGGTATCCACACCCCCCGCCTACACTGATCGCGAACTCATCGAGCGTTCCACCGGGCGCCCGTGTCACCCCGCTTGAGTGTGTCGATCCGGAAGCCCAACTCGGTTGCGGCTCGCTCGTTTCCGGCGTCGGCGAGTCGAATGTAGGAGCCGAGGGTGTGGAGGTCTCGCATCTCCCGCAGTACGGGGAAACCTGACCAGGCGGTGACGTCGTAACCGTATTCTGTGGCGAAGGCGTCCCGCTCAGCTTGGGCTCGACCGAATCGGGCTCCCTGGTGTGTGTTCACTAGATCCAACTCCCGCGGTCCCGCGCCGACCTCATCCCAGTCTCCCAGGAGCGCCCGGTCACCGTCCCATAGGGTGTTGCCTGGGTAGGCATCACCGTGAATCCAGCCGTGCCCCAACGGGAAATCAAGTCGTTCATACTCGCCGAGTAGCTCGATCCGTCGAGCGAGCAACCACGCGCGATCGGTGGCCGGCAGGGAGGTGCTGGCTTGCACAGAGTCGTTGAAGTTCTTGAGCGGCTGATACGGAGGAAATTCTACGGGTGGTGTGGGCAACGCGTGCAATTGCCGAAGCATCGCCCCGAGGTACTCGGCTGTGGGTTTCGGCCGGTCGTTCTGCGGATAGTAACACCACAACGTCACTGTATAATCATTCACGTCGAAGGGCTGGTCAACCTCTGTCGGCGCGACAGACGGGAAATCCTGTCGGGTCAGCCACCGGGTTAGTTCCACCACGGTCCGGGCGCGTCGACGGTCGTCGGCATCGTGGTTCAGTCGGACGACAATGTGCTCGGCTTCGAACAGGTAAAGTGTTGCCGCGTGTTGATGCAGTGGCACAGCACCCGAGGGATCCAGACCGGTACGCGAACACACGTCGCTGAGAACGGCGCGAGCCACGGACGTCGTCATCGTGCCAACAGTAGCGAGTGCGCTGCGGCCTCCGCCTGGTACTGGTCCACCTCCTGGGTGATCTCGCGGGCGACTTGCGCGCGGGCGTGGCGCGGTAGGGCGAGCGCGGTACGCACCCGGCTCACGCCGACCGCGAGCTGTTCGATGCGGCGTTCCGGGGGCAACGCAAGCACGGGCCGCAAGGCCTCCCGTGCCCCGTCCAGGTCACCGAGCGCCAGCCGCGCCGTGGTCACATCGACACGGGCCAACGCCTCATCCCCGTAGGAGCGCTCCTCGACCGGGCCTGCCTCGTACATGCCGATAGCCAGCAGAGCGCTTTCTTGGGCGCGTTGCGGCTCGCCGAGCAGCGTGTACGCGCCGCCAGCGTAGTAGTGCTGCTTGGGAACCGGGAAGGTCAACAAGCCACCGAACTCCTCCAGCGTGTCCGGCCGCGCGGTGAGGTCCCGAGCGCGGGCAGCCCGGTCCAAGGCGTCCAGGGCTAGTGCCCGGTCACCCGCTCGAGCCGCCGCGCGGGCTTCCAGCGACGCCAGGCGCACGCGGGAATCAAGGGTCGGCGCGAACGGCTGCCCGCGCTGCGCGAACTCCACAGCCCGCCGGTGCTGATGAGTCCACTCGGCAATGAGCGCGGCCGTGCCGTGCGCCCAGGCCCGCAACCCATTGTGATCAGCTTGCTCAGCGCACGTCAGCGCGGCGCGGACCTGGGCCATCGCGGACGCCGAGTCACCCAAATTCTGCGAGGCATGAGCCAGCAAAATGCAGCACGTCCCCGCGAGGAAGAACAACTCCCGAGCCTGCGTGGGGTGCTGGCGGCCATTGCGCAGCAACTCGCACGCCAGCGTCCGAAGCCCCGTGAGGTCACGGAACAACGGCAGCATCGGGGCATGGACGTAGTTGACCGCGATCCTGCACAGCTCGTATGACAGATGGTCCAGAGTGGACGAACTGACGTTCGAGCTCTCGGCCCAGCTAGCGAACGCGAGAGAATCCCGCGCCGACACCGTGACTGCCACCGGACTCGGCTGGCTCGTGTCGCGCTCATCAATCGGAGCAACACCGTTGTGCTCCGGGAGCCTGCCGAGTCCTTCACCGGTTGGCTTCTGGTCGTCGTTGGCGTGCCCGAGTTCGCCCAGGATGAGGCACTCGCGCTCGTCCAGCGACTCCCACTCCTCCGGCGAGATGAGCCTGCGGGGTTGCGTGCCGTAGGAGCGGGCCAACACGACCAGGTTGAACGCTGAGGGTCGCCGGCCCGAGTGCGGCCACCCCTCCCAGTCCGATACCCGACTACCGCTCGTGCGGGCGTCGGCATCGTTGGCCACGGTGTTGCACCGATCGGCCGCCTGGTCCAGCGTCAGCCCGTTGGCGTGCCGGTAGGCAGCCCGCAGACCGAACCCCCACCGAGCCCGCATCTCGGCGGCGATCTCATCGATCCCACAACCCCGAGCGAGCATGGCCGCGCGCAGCGACTCCCGGTCAGCTCGACTGCCCGTCTTGACCTGCGCCATCCACACCCCCTCACAGCCACGATGACGGTGCGCACCGGCGGGTCACTCACCGCGAGCACCGTACTCCGGATCACAGCTCGGGCGGCAGTTGGGGAGATCACCCCTCGCTAGCACCGTTTCCGCTGCTAGCCGGCCTGCGACCACGGGAGGAAAACCCCTCCACACAGGGAGGGAGATCCGGGCGCGAAACGGCTTGTATATGCGCCATGACATCACCAGCTCAGGGCACACGCAGAGGACGACGAGCGCGGCTCTCCAGGTACGGCAGCGGGCCGTGACATAGCCGCGCGTACCACCCCACCGATTTCCCCGGCTCGGCGGTCAAGTGCCTGCCAGCAACCCGCCGAGCCGGGTTCCCCGCACCACCCAGCGTGAGCGATCGAGGAGATCAACATGTTACAGGTCCACACCTGTGTCAGCGTCCATTGTGACCAGTGCGGAGACGCCCTGGGCGAGCCTGGTTTCGAGGCGCACCACCCCACCGAGCGTTGCGCGGTGACCGCGGCCGCCGCGAGCGGGTGGCGGGCTGGCCGGGGTCGGCGGTTGCTGTGCTCGGCGTGCGCCCCGGTCCTCACCTGTGAAGCCGACGGCCACCAGTTCAGCCCGTGGCGCCACCCGGTCACCGCCGACGGGCACCCGGCGGGCAGTGAGTACCGGCACTGCTGGCGGTGCTGCCGCCACGACTCCCGCCCCGCCACACCGGCCGCGGCCGATGGCACCGACGTGGTCGGGGAGGTGTGGTGATGCGCGGGCCGTTGGCGCCGCTGGACCGCGCGCCGGTCAGTGTGCGCGCCCCGTTCGTGTCCTTCCCCGGCGGCCGGTACCGCCGCGAGCTCGCGGCGGAGCGGCGAGTGGCGTTGCTGGCGGCCTTGGACGGGGTGGAGCTGGGCGCCTACGACGAACACGTGCTGGAGTGGCTGGCCGGCCAGGGCGTGCCCGTGGTGGCCGTGGTGGTCTCGCTGCTGTTACGGGTCCGCAAAGCCGCCACCCACCAAGCCCACCACCACCGGGATGGGGGTGAATTCCGGTGAACCAGGGATCCGTGGTTCCGGTGCTCGTCGTGGTGGTCGCGCTGGCCGGGCTGGGGGTGCTCGCCGCGTTTCGCGGCGGCGCCCGCGGCGGGTACCGGGCCGCCCGGCACACCCAGGAAGTGACCCGGATGGGCGGCAACCTCCTCCGCGCGCTGGGCACTAGCGCAGTGATCGTCGCCATCCAGTGGGCGGTGGTGTCCTTCACCACCGACCCCCGCGCGTGGGGCGTGGCGCTGGGGGTGCCGGCGTTGTTCGCCGGTGCCGCCCTCGCCCGCCTGTTCTCCGTCACCGAAATCATCCACACCCCCACCCAGGACAGGGATCGGCGATGACACCCAACCCACCACAACCACCCCAGGACAACCCGATCCTGCCCCCGGGCTCGGCTGGGTCACTGGTGCCCACGACGGGTGCGGAGGTGACACCGGCACCCCCAGTGCTGGATGGGGAACTGCTCTCCGAAGAGGAAAACGTTGCGGTCGCGGCCCTGCTGTCCAAGCGAGACCGGTCACATCCGCGGATGGCCGATTCGCCGTGGAGCGCGCATCTCGCGGCGGTGGCGGCGTACCGGGTGCGAACAGCACCCTGGGATGCCGCGCGGCTGTGCTGGTTCGCCCTGCGCGGGCACGCCCGCTGGGTCGCTAAGGGCTGGCGGTGGGCCACCCACGGTGATCTCCGCGCTGACGCCCGCGCCGCGCGGCTGATCGGGGACACGGAAGCTCGTCGGGCCGCGCAAGAGTTGATCCGCGCTGACGCGACGGCCCGCTGGGCCAAACTCGGGCGCGCGCTGCACAGGGGCGCGATCGGCGGCCTGCTCCTCGCCGTGCTGGCCGGGGTCCTCGCGATCATCTGCGCCCGAGTACCCCGGGCGCAGATGTGGCCCTGGCTGGCCGGGCTCTACACCGCCCTCGGCGTACTCGCCACGATGCTGGGGTGGCTGCTCAAGGCGGTACCACTCGGCTGGCTGGCCGCCGCCATCTGGGAAGGGCGCGACCGTGGTCCGGGCGCGGGATTCCTGCACCAGCCCGACCGGGATGACCCTGATCCGTGGGTGGATGAGCGGATGGTCACGAC
>JBOHFJ010000104.1:0-14111 GCA_050699655.1 Pseudonocardiaceae bacterium | reverse complement strand
CGGGTAGAACCGATCGGGCCCGAGAACGGCAGTCCGGACAGCTGGGTGGACGCTGACGCGGCATTGATGGCGAGCACGTCGTAGGGATCAGCCGGGTTGAGGCTGAGCACGGTCACGACGACCTGGACCTCGTTGCGCAGCCCATCGACGAAGCAGGGGCGCAATGGGCGGTCGATCAGCCGGCAGGTGAGAATCGCGTCCGTGGACGGGCGGCCCTCACGGCGGAAGAAGGACCCAGGGATGCGCCCGGCGGCATACATCCGCTCCTCGACGTCGACGGTCAACGGGAAGAAGTCAAACTGGTCTTTGGGCTGTTTGGACGCTGTGGTGGCGGACAGCAGCATCGTCTCGTCGTCAAGGTAAGCGACAACGGCTCCAGCGGCCTGCCGGGCCAACCGGCCAGTCTCGAATCGTACTCTGCGGGTACCGAAGACACCGTTGTCCAATAAAGCGATCGTCTCATGCACCTGGGTGGAGGTGCTTGTCGTGGGGTCGGTCAATTTGTCTCCTCCTCGCGACACTGCCACTGGTGGCACCATCAACACGGGAGCGAAAACGACAAACCGGTCTTCGATCGAAGCCCCCGGAGCAGGTGACCTGCTCTCGGGAGCCACTACCGAGGACCGGCGTACGACGGTCCCGATGACGGTGACGAGGCGGCGGCTCGTGCGGCGATGTGTGGTTGTGTCTCGGTGCTGGTTCGCGGTCAGCGGCGCAGGCCGAGGCGCTCGATCAGGGATCGGTAGCGCGCGATATCGACCTTGCTGAGGTAGTTCAACAAGTTTCGGCGACGACCGACCATGAGCAGCAGGCCGCGCCGGGAGTGATGGTCGTGCTTGTGTTGCTTGAGGTGCTCAGTGAGGTCCACGATGCGCTTGGTCAGCAGGGCCACCTGCGCCTCAGGGGATCCGGTGTCTCCCCCACGCAGCCCGTACTCGGCCAGGATCTCACTCTTCTGTGCGGTGGACAGCGCCACGGGTTGATCTTCTCCTGTCGTCTCGTACCGTGCGAGCCGCGCCAGCGCGCGGCAAAATTTGAGCGTACCGACCGCCACGGACCGCAGCCGAACCCTTGGCGAGGGTACCAGCTCACGCGTCGGCGTCCGGTACCGCCCTCGATCGCCCGAGGTCGGAGCCAGCGGCGCGCCACAACAATCCGGCGAGTGAGGGGAACCCCTCTCTTAGCAGGCGCGCCGCGGCGGCCAGCTCGGCCGGAGGCGCCAACGCGCGCAACGCCGGGACGAGCACCTCATCACCGTGCTCCTCAACCCGCAGTATCTCCGAACTGCTCGTCTCCCAGCTGAGTGTCTCCCCGCTGGCGGTGGGCCGGCTGAGCGTGGGCCGGGAGTTGCGGACCTGCTCCAGCGCGGAGCGAATCGCGGCGGGGTCACCGGAGGCGACCTCAGGAGTGAGCACTCGGCGCTCCAGCATCACCATGCGAACCAGCACGGCCGGATTGCCGATCTTCGCTCGGCGCCCGCTCATCAGCTGACTGAGCATCGGCGCGCTGAGCCCCAGAACCTCGGCCAACTGCGCCTGGGAGACATCGAAGGCGACCACGAGCCGCCGCACCCGATCACCGAGTGGCTCGCCGTACCACTCCCGTTGCAGGGCAACATTGCGCGCGACGGCGAGCTGCTCGTCCACCGGACTCCCCTTCCGTGCCCCTCACTGGCATCCTGCCAGCTCACCCCAGCTGGTCGAACACCGTGCGGGTGCGCGCCACGTCCTCGCCGATCTGGGCGACGAGCTGTTGGGGGTTCTCGAAACGGAGCATGCCGCGCAGCCACTCGACAAAGTCCAGCGCCACTCGCTCGCCGTAGAAGTCCTCGTCCAGGTCCAGCACGAACGCCTCCACCAGGCGTTCCCGTCCGGAGAACGTCGGGTTGGTGCCGATCGAGACCACCGCCGGCAGCTCCCGGCCGCGGTGCACGAAGCGGCAGGCGTACACACCGTCGGCGGGGATTGCGGTGTGCCGAGGAGTGGACAGGTTCGCCGTCGGGTATCCCAAGCCCCGTCCTCGCTGGTCGCCGCGGACCACGATCCCCTCCACCCGGTGCGGACGGCCTAGCGCGACGGCGGCGGATCCCACGTCACCGGCGTTGACGCAGGAGCGGATGTAGGTGGAGGAGAACGTCAGCTCGCCCTGGGAGAGCAACCCCACGCCCTCAGCGGTGAAACCGAACCGCCGACCTAAGGCCCGCAGCAACTCGCTGTTGCCGGCCGCGTGATGACCGAAGGTGAAGTTGTCGCCCACCACCACCTCCGCCACGTGCAGGCGCTCGACGAGCACCTCGTGGACGAACTCGTCGGCCGGCATCCGGGACAGCTCCAGGGTGAACGGCAACACCAGGAACACCTCGATCCCGAGCTGCTCGACCAGCTCGGCCCGACGACGCAGGGTGGTCAGCTGGGCCGGATGGCTGCCGGGCCGGACCACCTCAGAGGGGTGCGGGTCAAAGGTCATCAGCACGCTCGGAACGCGCATCTCCCGGGCGCGCCGCACTGTATGACCCACCAGCTGGACGTGACCGCGGTGCATCCCGTCGAACACACCAATGGTGACCACGCTGCGGCCCCATCCGTTCGGGACGGATTCCATCCCACGCCAGCGCTGCACGGGCACCGAGTTTAACTACCCCCGCACTCAGCAGCCCGCGGGTCGCAGTACCAGGACCGGACGGGCCTGCCCATCGCGCTCAGTGAGCAGCGCAATGGCGTGCCCTTGTGGGTCGATCGCGGCGTACGTTCCGGGCAGCCCTACCGCTGGCAGCGATCCACCATGAGCCAGTATCCGGACCTGGTGGGGGTCTACAGCGCGGTGGCCGAAGGCGCCCGCCACCACCTCGTCCAGCTCAGCGCGCAGCTGCGGCTGCTCCGCGAGCTGTTCCAGAGTGCGGGCTGCGTCCAGACCGAAGGGGCCCACCCGGGTGCGGCGCAATGCGGTGAGGTGCCCCCCGACCCCCAGCGCGGAGCCGAGGTCCCTGGCCAGCGCTCGGACGTAGGTGCCGCCGCCGCACCGCACCAGCACGTCGAGATCGGTCACGGCCTCGCCCCGGCGCAGCGCGAGGAGCTCGAACCGGGACACGGTCACCGGACGGGCGGTGAGCGCCACCGGCTCACCGGATCGAGCCAGCGCGTAGGCCCGCCGGCCGCCCACCTTGACCGCGCTCACGGTGCTGGGCACCTGCTCGATGACGCCGCACAGGCCCGCGATGGCCGCCAGGATCTCCCGCTCGTCCACCGTCGAGGCGTCGGCGCCGCCGGTGCGCTCGCCTTGCGCATCGTCGGTGCTGGTGGACGCGCCGAGCCGTACTGTGCCCTGGTAGACCTTGGGTTCCAGCGGGAGATGTCCGAGCAGCTTGGTGGCGCGCTGCACCCCGCAGACGAGCACGCCGGTGGCCATCGGGTCCAAGGTGCCGGCGTGCCCGATCCGACGGGTGTGCAGCAATCGGCGCAACCGAGCGACCACATCGTGCGAGGTCATCCCGGCAGGTTTGTCCACCACCACCAGACCCCCGGGCTCCAGCGCGGGGGTCACGTGGCCGGAGTTGACGCGACCGCCATCAGAGGAGCGCGACCCAGGGCGGCGCGCAGGCCGTCCAGGACGCCCTCAGCGGTGCCCTCGGCGGCGAAACCGGCAGCGAGGCGGTGGCCGCCACCGTCGAACTCGGCCGCGGCGGCGGAGACGTCGAGACACTGCTTGGCGCGCAGCGACACCGTCCACCGATCCGGCCCGGTCTCCTTGAGCACCGCGGCGACCTCGGCCTCGGAGGCGGTCCGCACGAGATCAACCACGCTGTGCACCTCCTCGCCGCGCAGGCTCGCCACATCGGCCAGCAGCACCGTGGTGTGCACCAGTCCCAGCCCCCGTGCCGACTCGGGCTCCAGACGCGCCCGACCGAGGACCGCGCCGAGCATGGCCAACCAGCCGAAGGGGTGGGTGTCCAGCAGCTCCCGGGCGAGCGCGTCCGGATCGACTCCCGCCGCCAGCAACCGGGCGGCGAGAACGTGGGTACCCGCGTCGGCCCGGCGAAAGCAGCCGGTGTCGGTGACCAGGCCGGCATACAGGCAGCGCGCGATCGGCTCGTCGAGCACCACCTCGAGCGCGTCAAGCAGCTCAAGCACGAGCACCGCGGTGGCCTCCGCGCCGGGATCCACCAGGTGGTGGGTCCCGAATCGCTCATTGGTGGCGTGGTGGTCAATCACGAGCACGGCGCTGGCGCCAGCCACCCGATCGGAAAGGCAGCCCAGCCGGCTGAGGCTCCCCGTGTCCACCGCAACGAGCAGCTCCGGTCGCGCGGGCACCTGCTCCGGCGGCACGATGAGCTCAGCGACGTCGAGCCCACGCAACGATTCCGGGGTCTGCTCCGGGGCGCCAAAGCTCACCCGAACCGTGGCGCCGCGCGCTCGAAGCGCCAGGCCTAGCGCCAGCGCGCTGCCCAGCGAGTCGGCGTCGGGGTGCACATGGGCAACCAGCGTGACGTCTCTCGCGCCGTCGATGAGCTTTGCCGCGGCCCGCAGCTCTCGGTCCCACAGTTCCCAATCCCGGGCTCGGTCAGTCATCATCCACACCCGCGTCCCGGGGCGAGCGGTACGGGTCGGGCTCACCAGCGGGCGACGCGCCCGCCGCGATCCGCGCTACCTGTGCGTCGGCGTCATGCGCCCGGGCCAGCAACTCATCGATCCGGCGCGCCCCGTCGGGGACCTCATCGCAGCGAAAAGTCAGGGTGGGAGTGAACCGGACACCAGTGCCACGGCCAACCAGACAACGCAACACCCCGGTGGCACTGGCCAGCGCGGCGGCCGCGCCAGCGGTGTCAGGCGGCGTGTCGACGGTCTCACCGAGCACCGTGTAGTAGACCGTCGCGTCCCGAAGATCCCCGGTGACTTTCGCGTCAGTGATCGTCACCATCGTCAGCCGTGGATCTTTGACCTCGTGCTCCAGCCCCGAGGCGACGATCTGAGCGATCCGCTTGGCGAGCCGGCGAGCCCGTGGGGGGTCAGTCATCGCAGCTCCTCAACATTCTCACAGTCCGTCATCGTCTTTGGGCATCGTTTTTTGGGCATCGGTTTCTGGATCGTCTTCGGGGTCGTCGTCTGGACCTAGGAGCCGGTGCCGGGCGGACAACAGCTCCAGCTCGGGGCGCCCGGCCACCAGCCGCTCACACGCCTGGAGCACGTCCCGCACATGGCATGCATCGGAGGCGACGGCGGCCACCCCGATCAGCGACCGGCGGTGCAGCCCCGCGTGCCCAGCCTCGGCCACCGCAACCTCAAAACGCCGCCGCAGCTCCGCGAGCACGGGCCGGACCAGCGACCGCTTCTGTTTCAGGGAATGAACGTCGCCGAACAGGACGTCCAATTCCACAGCACCGACGTACACCGCTCACCACCGGGTTGGTAGCCGTCGAAGGCCAACTGTGCCTGGGGTTGGTGGTCCTTGAAAGCCACCAACCCCAGCGACTTGTCAGGCGCGGGGCTTCTCGCGCATCTCGTACGTCTCGATCTCATCGCCGATCCGGAGATCGTGGAAGGACGAGAGCGTGACTCCGCACTCGAAGCCCTCCCGGACCGACGATGCATCATCCTTGAACCGACGCAGTGATGACACCGTGAAGTCTTCGCGGACAACCACATTGTCCCGGAGCAGCCGGGCCTTGGAGTTTCGCCGGATCTCACCCGAGGTGACCATGCAGCCGGCGATGGCGCCGACCTTGGAGGACCGGAACACCTCGCGGACCTCGGCGCGGCCGAGTGCCACCTCCTCGTACTCCGGCTTGAGCATGCCCTTGAGCGCCTGCTCAATCTCGTCGATCGCCTGGTAGATCACCGAGTAGTAACGGATCTCCACACCCTCGCGGTTGGCTAGAGCGGTGGCCTTGCCATCGGCCCGGACGTTGAAGCCGAGCACGATGGTGTTGTCCGCGATGGCGAGGTTGATGTCACTCTCGGTGATGCCCCCGACACCCCGAGAGATCACCCGCAGCTCGACCTCCTCGCCGACATCGATCTTCAGTAGGGCATCCTCCAGCGCCTCGACTGTGCCGGAGTTGTCACCTTTGAGGATCAAATTGAGCTCGCTGGTCTCCTTGAGCGCCTGGTCCAGGTCCTCCAGGCTGACCCGGCGGCGCCGGGAGGCGAGGTCGGCGTTGCGTTCCCGAGTGCGCCTGCGATCAGCGATCTGACGGGCGATGCGGTCCTCGTCGACGACGAGGAAGTTGTCGCCCGCACCCGGTACCGAGGTGAACCCGATGACCTGCACCGGGCGCGAGGGCAGTGCCTCAATGATGTCCTCGCCGTGCTCATCGACCATCCTGCGGACCCGGCCGTAGGCGTCGCCGGCAACCACGGAGTCGCCGACCCGGAGCGTGCCCCGTTGCACCAGCACGGTGGCCACCGGACCGCGGCCTCGATCCAGATGCGCCTCGATCGCCACCCCTTGGGCCTCCATCTCCGGGTTGGCCCGCAGGTCCAGCGAGGCGTCCGCGGTGAGCAGGACCGCCTCGAGGAGCGAATCGATGTTGGTGCCCTCCTTGGCGGAGATGTCGACGAACATGGTGTCACCGCCATACTCCTCGGCCACCAACCCGTACTCCGTGAGCTGGCCGCGGATCCGAGTCGGATCCGCGTTCTCTTTGTCAATCTTGTTCACCGCGACCACGACCGGCACGCCGGCCGCCTTCGCGTGATTGATCGCCTCCACCGTCTGCGGCATGACGCCGTCATCGGCGGCCACCACTAGCACCGCGATGTCGGTCGAGCGCGCGCCGCGGGCCCGCATGGCGGTGAACGCCTCGTGGCCCGGGGTATCGATGAAGGTGATCAGCCGCTCCACGTCTTCGAGCTCGGTGGTGACCTGGTATGCACCGATGTGCTGGGTGATCCCACCGGCCTCACCACCCATCACGTTGGCCTTGCGGATGGAGTCCAGCAGGCGGGTCTTGCCGTGGTCGACGTGGCCCATGACGGTGACCACCGGCGGCCGAGATTCAAGATCGTCTTCGCCGCCGGAGTCCTCGCCATAGGACAGGTCGAAAGACTGCAGCAGTTCGCGGTCCTCGTCCTCAGGGCTGACGACCAGGATCTTGTAGTTCATCTCCTGGCCGAGCAATTCCAGCACGTCGTCAGAGACGGACTGGGTTGCCGTCACCATCTCGCCCAGATGGAACAGCGCCTGCACCAGTGCGGCCGGGTTGGCGTCGATCTTCTCGGCGAAATCGGTGAGCGAGGAGCCACGACGGAGCCGGACGGTCTCGCCGGTGCCGCGCGGCAGCCGGACGCCACCGACCGACGGCGCCTGCATGTTGTCAAACTCCTGGCGCTTCTGCCGCTTGGACTTGCGTCCCTTGCGCGCGGGGCCACCAGGCCGGCCAAAGGCGCCAGCCGCGCCACCGCCACGGCCACGACCGCCAGCACTGCTACCACCACCACCGGGCCGAGCCGGTCCTCCCCGGAAGCCACCAGCGCCAGCTCCCCCGCCGGCAGCTCCGGCGCTCCCAGGAGCACCGCCACCACCGCCACGGAAACCACCGCCACCGCCCGGACGGCCGCCCGGCCCACCGCGGCCACCACTCGGGCCGCCAGGGCCGCCGCGCCCAGCATCGCCGGCACCGGGCCGTCCCGGGCGGCTCGGCCCGGTCCCCGGTCCGGGCGGTCGCGGCGGCATCATGCCCGGGTTGGGCCGTGATCCACCGCTACCGGGCGGGCCGCCGCGACTGGTGCTCGGGCGGTTGCCGCCACCCGGACGAGGTGGCATGTTGCTCGGCCCGGCTGGACTCGCCGACGGGCCGGGTCGCTGCCCCGAGGAACGCGACGGCGCCGGGCTCCCAGAAAAACCTCCAGAAGAACCCCCCGAACCTCCAGAAGCCCCAGAACCCGCCGAACCACCGACACCGAAGGGGTTGTTGCCGACCCGGGGCGAGCGCGGACCCGGCTTCGGCGACCGAGGCCGCGGGCGTCCGGGAGCTCCGGGGGCACCGCCCTCATCGGGCCGAGGGCCCGGACGCTGCTCAGCAGGGGGACGTTGCGGACCCGCCCGCTGCTCCACCGCGGCGGAAAAGGGTGCCGCCGGGCTGTTCGTCGCGGCCGGGCGATCACCCACGGATGGCAGGGAACCGACGGACGGCGAGCCACCGATTGGCGGGCGATCATCGACGGACGGGGGCGCACCGGCGGCTGGACGAGCCGGCGGCAGCCGACGCTCCCCTGGCGTCGCGCGCTGCGGGACCCCCAGGGGGGAAGCAACAGGAGACGTCCCCGGAGACTCATGGCCGGGCGCCGGCCCCGTTCGACGGAAGGGCGAGGGTGCGGGACCAGGCTTAGCCGTCGCCCCCCCAGTGGCGGGGCGGTTCCCGCCGGAGTCCGTACCGCTGACGCGACCGCCGAGGGATGCGCCATTGGTGTGGGACTGCCTGCCGCCAGCGGGAGCACCCGAAGGAAACGAGTCACGAAGCTTGCGGGCGACCGGCGCTTCCACGGTTGAGGAAGCGGACTTCACATATTCACCGAGGTCGGCGAGTTTCTTGAGTACGTCTTTACTCGTGACACCGAGCTCTTTCGCGAGCTCGTGCACGCGGGCCTTGCCTGCCACTGCTCTCCTCACTCGTGGAGCCGGCGGCAAACCCCGCTGACCCCGGTACTAGTGCATGTCCATCGCTGTCAGAGCTTCACGACTGCGGGTACATTTCGGAATCGACCTGCTCTCTGCGTTGACCGCGCACCGGGGCTGTCCCGGGCATCGGTGGCGTCCCCAGCAAACTGAGGACCTCGAACGTCTCCGAACGGCTACGTGAGAAAGGCGTGCACCGCAGCGGTGTCGAGCGCACCCGCAGCGCGCAACGCCCGCGGGAAGGCCCGGCGCCGCTCGGCCAGACGCAGGCATCCGAGGTCGGGATGCATCCACGCACCTCGACCGGGACACCGGCGCCGCGGGTCCGGGACCAAGATCCCTTCCACCGCCACCACACGCAACAAACCGGAAGCCGCCGCCCTGGTCCGGCAACCCACGCAGGTCCGGATCGGCTCGGCGGGCCGCGCAAGGCGGCCGCGCCGGACCTGGTCCGGGCAGGCGTGGACCGTCCCCCGACGGCGGGCCATCACGATTCTAGCGCGTTGGCGCAGCGGGCGGAGAACTGGTGTTGGCCACCGGCACCTCGGTTCGCCCGGAGCCGGCCAGCGGGGACGCCAGCGGGTCGGCGTCACTTCGAATATCGATCTTCCACCCGGTCAACCGGGCAGCCAACCTGGCGTTCTGCCCCTCTTTGCCGATCGCCAGCGAAAGCTGGAAATCGGGGACGACGACCCGGGCCGTCTTGGCCCGAGCGTCGATCACCTGCACCGAGATGACTTTCGCTGGGGACAGCGCATTGCCCACGAACCTCGCGGGGTCCTCCGCGTGGTCGATGATATCGATCTTCTCGCCACCCAGCTCGCTCATCACATTGCGGACCCGCTGGCCCATCGGTCCGATGCAGGCGCCCTTGGCGTTGACTCCCGCGACAGTCGACCGGACAGCGATCTTCGACCGATGCCCCGCCTCCCTGGCCACCGCGGGGATCTCCACGGTGCCATCGGCGATCTCAGGAACCTCCAGGGCGAACAATCGGCGGACCAGATTGGGATGGGTGCGGGACAGGGTGATCTGCGGTCCGCGCATTCCCCGGGACACCCCCACGACGTAACACTTGATCCGCTCGCCGTGCCGGTAAGTCTCCCTCGGAACCTGCTCTACCGGCGGAATCACGCCTTCGGTCTCACCGATCTGGACCACCACCACCCCACGGGCATTGGCCCGGGCGTCGCGCTGCACGACGCCGGCGACGATCTCACCCTCCTTGGCCGAGAACTCACCGAAGGTGCGCTCGTGCTCAGCGTCGCGCAACCGCTGCAGGATGACCTGGCGAGCCGTGGTGGCCGCGATCCGACCAAACCCCTCGGGGGTGTCGTCCCACTCCTGACGAACGTTGCCGTCGTCGTCGAGTTCCTGCGCCAGCACCCGGACGAGGCCGGTCTTGCGGTCGACGTCAATGCGCACGTTCGGTTGGTGACCGTCGGTGTGTTTGTACGCGGTGAGCAGCGCCGTCTCGATGGCCTCAAGGGCCGTCTCGAAGGAGATGTCCTTGTCCCGCTCGATGGCGCGCAGCGCAGCGATGTCGACGTTCACCGTTCCTCCACATCCTGCCGGCTCGCCCTACCCAGCTCGGCGAGCTCGGTGACGGGCGGCGGGCGGAATTCCACTTCCACCACCGCGCGGCGCAGCTCCGCGTAACGCATTCGGCGCAGGCGTCCCGACGCCAGCAGCGTGACGCCCTCGTCATCGCAGTCACCGATCCGGCCGACCAGTTCGTCTCCGGAGGTCAAAGCGGCCCGAACCAGCCGCAGCCGGTTGCGCCGCCAATGCCGTGGGTGGGTCAGCGGCCGGTCCACTCCCGGCGAGGTCACCTCCAGGGTGTAGGGCCCAGCGATCAGCTCATCGCGCTGGTCCAGGGCCAGTGACACCGCGCGGCTCACCGTGGCGATGTCGTCCAGCCCAACGCCGACGTCCGAGTCGATGATCACTCGAAGCAACCAGCGCTGCCCGGTGCGGATCTCCTCCAGGCTCTCGAGATCGAACCCGGCGCCGGCCACCGCGTCGCGCACCACCGACTCGGTTGCTGAGCCGGGACTCGCGGGCTGCGCGGTCACAATGGCCTCCTGACGATAAGTGACTGTCTGTCGACGATCCAGCGGTGCGGGCGAGCACCAGTCCGGGGTGCCCCGGTCGGGATTACCTAGGGTATCGCGTCGCGGGATCGACCCGCGTCGAGCGAATCACGGTGCTGGCCGCCCAGCTAACGCCGATCCTGGCAAGATGGTCCACCGTGCCAGGATCCGGACCTCACCGTCGCCATGTGCTGGCCGCCGGAGCCATCCTGGTCCTGGCCGGGCCGACGGTACTTGCCGGCTGCACCCTACCGGCACGCGCACCACAGAGACCCGACCCGCTGGAGACACCAGCCCGACACGCCGAGGCCGACGCGGCACTGGCGACGGGAGTGGCCCAGCTGGCGGCCCAGATGACGACACAGGCCGACCCGGTGTTGGCCGCGGCGGCCAGGGCGCTCGCCGGGGACCGGCTGGCGCACGCGGCGGCGCTGCGCACCGAACTGCGCCGGGCTCGGCCCACACCGGCGCCCCACGGTAGCTCCCCACCGGCTGCGCTCCCGCCGATTGCGACCCCAGCCGCCAATCCTGACCTTGCCGGCGCCCGGTCGGCGCTGACCCAGGCAACCCACGCGGCACAGGACGAGGCGACCGCCCTAGTCATGACCCTCCCCGGCTACCGCGCGGCGCTACTAGCCTCCATAGCAGCCTGCTGCGCAAGCCACATACCCCATCCCGAAATGGAGACATATCGGGGTGATCGGTCCCCCGCTGAGCCCGACATGTCTCCATATCGGGCTGGGAACCGGGGGACAGTGGATGCCTTGCAAAGGGCGTTGGCGGTTGAGCATGCGGCGATCTGGGTGTACGGGGTGGTGGGCGCCTTCGCGCCGAAGGCGTGGGACCACCAGCTCGTTGCGGCCGCGACCGCGCACCAGGCTCGGCGTGACGCCACTGAGCGGATGCTCATCGACGCGGGCGCGCGGCCCGTGCCACCCGAACCGGGCTACCTCACGCCGGAACCGGTGACCGACGCCGCCTCGGCGCTGCGGTTGGCGATCACCGCGGAGACCGACGTGGCGGCGGCGTGGCGCTCGGTGATCGAGCGCAGCACGGCTGACCCGAGCCTGCGCAGCGTCGCGCTGGACGCCCTGACCGCGGTGGCCGTGCAAGCACCCCGCTGGCGGGAGACCGTCGGCAGCACCCCGCTGACGGTGCCGTTTCCCGGGACTCCCTCCGGTTGATCTTGATTAGCGACTGGGGCCTACTTGCGGCACAGCTCCCGCAGGTGCGCCACCACGCTGTCCACCGGCACCTCGGTGCGCTCCCCGCTGAGCCGGTCCTTGACCTCCACGACACCGCGGGACAGACCACGCCCCACCACGAGGATGGTCGGCACACCGATTAGCTCGGCGTCGGCGAACTTCACGCCAGGGGTGGCCAAGCGGTCATCAAGGATCACCCGCAGGTCGTCGGCAGCCAGCTCAGCGGCCAGCCTCTCGCCGGCTGCGGCGATCGTGTGGTCTTTACCCGCGATCACCAGGTGCACGTCGGCCGGGGCGATTTCGCGCGGCCAAATCAACCCGTGCGCGTCATGGCTCTGCTCGGCGATCGCGCCGACCAGCCGGGAGACCCCGATGCCGTAAGAACCCATGGTGATCCGGATCGGCTTGCCGTCGGGACCCAGCGCATCCAACCCGAAGGCGTCGGTGTACTTGCGGCCGAGCTGGAAGATGTGCCCGATCTCGATGCCGCGAGCGGCGACCAGAGTGCCGACACCGTCAGGTGAGGGGTCACCGGCGCGCACCTGCGCGGCCTCGATGGTGCCGTCGGGAGTGAAGTCGCGCCCACACACCAGGCCGACGACGTGATGCTCGGATCGATCGGCTCCGGTAGCCCACGCGGTGCCCCGGACCACCCGGGGATCCACGAGGTAGCGCACTCCGTTCACGCCGAGCCCGCCCGGCCCGATGTACCCCTTGATCAGGAACGGGTTCGCGGCGAAGTCGGCGTCGTCGAGGAGCGCCACCTCGGCTGGGGCCAGCGAGGCCGCCAGCCGTTTCATGTCGACCTCGCGGTCGCCGGGGATCCCGACGCCGAGCATCTCCCAGCGTTGCGAGCCCGGTTGGCGGGTCTTGACCATGACGTTCTTCAGGGTGTCCTCGGCACTGAAGCGCCGACCCAGACCCGCCGCGTTGAGGTGTTCCACCAGCGTGTCGATGGTCGGGGTGTCCGGGGTGTGCAGCACCTGGGCCAGCGGCAACCCGTCTGTCGGCAACTCCGGGGGCGCTGGGGTGGTGACCGCCTCCACGTTGGCCGCGTACCCGGACTGGGGGCTGCGCACGAAGGTGTCCTCACCGGTCTCCGCCTCGGCGAGGAACTCCTCGCTGGTTGAGCCACCCATCGCGCCGGAATGCGCTGACACGATCACGTAGCGCAGCCCGAGCCGGTCAAAGATCTTGATGTAGGCCTCGCGATGCGCCCGGTAGGATCGCGCCAGCCCCTCGTCGGAGAGGTCGAAGGAGTAGGAGTCCTTCATCAGGAACTCCCGGCCGCGCAGGATCCCGGCGCGCGGGCGCTCCTCGTCCCGGTACTTGGTCTGCACCTGGTAGAGGATCACCGGGTAGTCCTTGTAGGAGCTGAGCTCACCTTTGACGGTGAGCGTGAACAGTTCCTCGTGGGTGGGGCCGAGCAGGTAGTCGCCACCCTTGCGGTCGCGCAGCCGGAACAGGTTCGCGCCGTATTCGCTCCAGCGACCGGTGGCCTGGTAGGGCTCCCGCGGCAGCAACGTCGGAAACTGGATCTCCTGTGCGCCGATGGCGGCCATCTCCTGGCGCACCACCGCCTCGATGTTGCGCAGCACCCGCAAACCCAGCGGCAGCCACGAGTAGATCCCTGGCGCGACCCGGCGGACATACCCGGCACGCACCAGCAGCTTGTGACTGGGAACCTCGGCGTCCGCCGGATCCTCGCGCAGGGTGCGCAGGAACAGCGTCGACAACCTGGTGATCATGCTTCGGGCGCTCCTCGGACGGCGGCGATCGCTAAGCTCGCAGCGTATCGGGGCCAGAAGCAGTCAGTCCTCCCGGTTACCATCCCGCGGTACCTCAGTCCCGACCGATCACTTCTGAGACATCGACCACCACCGGGACATCAGAGGTCTGGGCGCGCTCCGAGGCGACAGTCAGGGCGTCGACGAGCCGCTGGAGATCCTCCCCGCCGAGCACCCGGCTCGCTACCAGCACTCCCTCGGCATTCTCCAGGTCCAAGGTGGTGAGCCGAGTCGCCAGGTCGGTTCGCACGATGATCGTCAACCCGTTCAAAGCGTGGATCCGAATGCCTGGATCGTCAGAGGAGTCGGTGGGGAACTCGTTCTCGTCTGCCACGAGCACATCGTCGCTTACCGCCGCCATCGGGTCCATCCCGGGTTCCTGTGGATAACCCGTGAGTGGCGATACGAGCCATGGC
>JBOHFJ010000103.1:0-14163 GCA_050699655.1 Pseudonocardiaceae bacterium | reverse complement strand
GTTGCACGGCGAGCCGCTGCCGGACTTCGTCGACGCCCTGGACTGCGCGGGTGCCCGGGTCATCCAAGTGCCCGTCTACCGGTGGGTGCTGCCGGAGGATCCCGCGCCACTGGACCGGCTGCTCGCCGCGGTGCTGGACGGCGGCGTCGACGCGGTCAGCTTCACCAGCGCACCCGCCGCGGCCAGCGTGCTGCGCCGGGCGGGCGAGCTCGGGGTGTTGGAGCCGTTGTTGCACCGCCTGCGCCGGGATGTGCTCGCCGCCTGTGTCGGCCCGGTCACCGCGGGCCCGCTGGTGGCTCGGGACGTGCCCACTGTGCAGCCGGAGCGCTCCCGCATCGGCGCGCTGGTGCGCACCCTGTCCGAGACATTGCCGGCCCGGGCGCCGCGGTGGCCGGTCGCGGGTCATGTGCTGGAGTTGCGCGGGCACGCCGCGGTGGTCGACGGGGTGCTGCACGCCGTGCCGCCGACCCCGATGGCTCTGCTGCGGCTGCTCACGACCCGCCCCGGCCGGGTGGTGTCGCGCGCCGAGCTGCTGGCCGCGATGCCCGCGGCGGGTGACGATGAGCACGCGGTGGAGACCGCCGTGGCCCGGTTGCGTGCCGCGCTCGGTGCCCCGCGGCTGGTGCAGACCGTGGTCAAGCGCGGCTACCGGCTGGCCCTGGAGCCTGGGGACTGCCGGTGAGGGCGTGCACTCACGGGTCTGTGGTAATGGTCGCGCACGGGACGCGGGATCCCGCTGGTGTCGCGGTGGTGGGCCAGTTACTCGACGCGCTGCGCGCCCGGATGCCGGGTAGGCCAGTGCTGCTCGCCTTTGTCGATGTGCACGGTCCCAGGGTGCGTGAGGTGCTCGCCAACGCGCCCGGCCCGGTCATTGTCGTGCCGGCGTTCCTGAGCTCCGGGTACCACGTGCGGACCGACGTGCCGAGTCAGGTGGCCGCCACCGGCCGCCGGGACGTTATGGTCAGTGCCGCGCTGGGCCCGCACCCGCTCCTGGTGGCCGCGATGGCTGACCGACTACGCGCGGCCGGGTGGCGCCGAGGTGACGCGGTGGTGCTGGCCGCGGCGGGCTCATCGGATCCGCGGGCGGTGGCCGACGTACGGGTCGCGGCCGGTCAGCTCTCCGGCGCGGTTGGCGTCCGGGTCCGGGTCGCGTTCGCGGCCACCGGAGCGCCGCGGGTGGCACCCCTGGTCGCCGGTCTGCGGGCCGCCGGGAAGCCCAGAGTCGCGGTGGCTTCGTGGCTGCTCGCCCCGGGGTTGTTCCACTCCCGGTTGGTTGCGGCTGGGGCCGATGTGGTGGCCGCGCCGCTGGGCGCGCACCCGGGCGTGGTCGACCGGCTGGCCCAGCTCGCCGAGATCAGCGCGGTAGCTCGCAGCGCGTAACGCCGAAGCGATTCTGTAACACATGCCGCTGCGGCTGTGTGGTGGGTCAGGTGATCGGTCAGCGGGAACTCCGCAATGACAACGCGGAGATCATGCGTCGGGGCGAAGTGGGAGTGTTTCACGGTCATCCGCAACGGCAGGCCCATCGCGGATCTGATCCCGCACCAGGCGGATCAAGCGGTGCGGCACCGGACGGGTGGGCTGGCAAGCGCAAGCGGAATTCCGCCGGATGACTCCCGTAGACAGTGCGCGGTGGCACCGGGAACGTGCGGAGTCCGACGCGGTATTCGGGCCGGACGACCGCTTGAGGATCCCTGGCCGCGCGGGCGTTCCGGCTCAGCCGGCTGATAAGCCGGCCAGGTGCGCATCTTGCTGGATACCTCTGTGATCCTTGACCTGGCTGAGATCGAACTCGGCGTCCAAGAGTCCGCCGAGCCGGCCGCGAGCGCCGTCAGCGTGGCCGAGCTGGCCTTTGGCCTGGACATTGATGATCCGATCGAACGCCGTGGCTGCGGAGCGGTACCGCGCCGTGCGCAAGCAGTGCGCCGTGTTGACCTTCGACGGCCAAGCCGCCGAGATCTACGGCACCATGGCCGCCGCAATCGCCGTGCTGGTCGCAACCCCCGTCCTCGGCGGATGGACCTGCAGATCCACTCAATACCCCTCATCACCGTTGACGTCGACGGCTTCACTGGTCTGGAACGGCTACTCGACGTCGTCGTGGTGTGATGATTTGAGCACGAGTACGGTCATAACCAAGGTCGGCGGAAGATGCCTATTGTAATGAATCATTAAAGAGGAGTGTAAGATCGTCTGCTGAGTATTCTTTCTCTAGGTCACGCGCCGTCCATCCTTCATAGGAAAACTTGTATCTTTCGCCTCCCTTAAAGGGATGCAAAATCGCAAAATTTCGATTCTCTCGATTGGCGCAGAGTATAAGAAATCTAAGAGCTGATTGTTCAATTCATCGCACACAAACAGTTGACGAGTCATTGTATGAAAGTTGATGGAATAACTTAGCGTGCGACTTGGAGTAGAATAGGGGAAAGGTGTTATTCGATTGATTTTCGGGATCTGGAATGAGGCACCAGTTCCCGGTTGTGCCACCCTTTTTGAACTCCATTAAAGTCCAGAAAGGTTGGCCGCAAGCTGACTCATTCGGGAGAGCGATCGGTGATATCATCGACGCCAGAACACTGCCAAAGTGAGGCAAATCTCCGCCGTCGTAGTGCAATATTCCGTGATCTTGAAGATATTTCTTCGCCGCTGGCTGAAATCCGCCGTTTGAGATGAAAATCCCAATAGTGCTCGACATATCACGAATCTTGCCCGCAAATGCAATGGCGTCATCTCGTTCGATTGGGCGCCGAGTGTCTTTGCACTCTATGGCGACACGATGATGTACGCCAGCCACGTCAAATCCATAGAACACGTCGATATTGTACGAATTCCCGCGGTTATCATAAATTGTTGCCCTTCGAGATACCGAAATATTCCTGCCTTGCGCACCAAGAAGCGCCTGGTAGACAAACTGAACGTAGCTCTCAAACAGATCTCCGCGGTTCGGCACGTTTAACTTCTTTCTACTTGTTCGGTTGGTAGATAGTTTTTTCAGTTGTTGCGATAGTTTACAGTACTTGACCGCCAAGATGGTTAGACGGCGCTCGCGATGTCGTCGAGTTGCACGAAATCCTCGACGGTCTTGGTGCGTGAAATGCCGAGGTTCCGCTCGTAGAACCCAGTATCCCACCCTCGCCGAGGTGGTCATCAATTTCTTGCGCTCGCAGCTCACCTGGTGCTCCTCGTCGACAGGTGTCACCGACGATCTACACCAAGATCAATTGCTTCGACCAGTTGGGGTCAAGGCCGTGAGCGACGACCATGGCGCACCGCTCGTCGTATTTTTTCGACCGCTCATCGCATCGCTGAAATCTCTCGCCGGCAGCTCTCTATGGACCCCCGAAATTGTCAGTGGTGCGGTCGACAATGGTCATGTGAGAGAGACGCAACTGGACGCGAGGCGGGCGATGGTGACCTGCCTTGACCAGTGGCGTGACTCGATCCTCGTGTGCGATGACGCGGGATTGCAGGATCAGATCCGGGACATCGAATCGGCTTCGCGGATGCTGCATTCGGTGATGTTGGACACGGTCGCCGAGTTGGACTCCCGCAACATCGCCGCCACTACCGGATTCGGCACCACCAAACGACTGCTCGCCGGGATGCTGCAGCTCTCACCCACTGAGGCCCGTACCCGCGTTGCGCACGCTGAGCAGCTAGCCCCGCGCCGCATCCTGAGCGGCGAGGCGCTCCCGCCGAAGCTTCCGAACACCGCCGCCGCGCTGGCTGCCGGGGAGATTGGGCCGGCGCAGGTGCGAGTGATCGCCGAGACGATGGACGCGATCCCCAGCACGGTCAGTGTCACCGATCGCGAGGTCGCCGAAGCGGAACTGGCCCGCCACGCCCGATCCTTCAACCCCAGCTCGCTACACAAGATCGGGCGGCATATCCTCGCTCACCTCGACCCCGACGGCCCGCGACCCCGCGACGAGCCCAAACCTGCCCCCGCTGCGGGGGAGTTCCGGTTCTGGGAGCGCCGCGACGGGCGCCTGGGGCTGGAGGGATTCCTGGAGCCAGAGCACAGTGCCGCGTTCCGAACCCTCATCGAGCAACTCGCCAAACCCCGCCCCGCAGCCGAGAGCATCCCCGATCTTCGCAGCACCCCCCAGCGCAACGCCGACGCCCTGCTCGAGGTATGCGGACTGGCCCGCGCCGCCCAAGACTGCCCCACCACGGCGGGGGAACCGCCACACCTGACCGTCACCATCAACTGGGAGGCGCTCCGCACCGGCCTCGGGACCGCGACCCTGGACTACGGCACGCCCCTGAGCGCATCCGAGGCCCGGCGATGGGCATGCGACGCGAAAATCATTCCTGTCGTGCTGGGTGGGAAATCCGAACCACTCGACGTCGGTCGCGCGATGCGGACCGTCCCACTGTCCATTCGCCGCGCGCTCGTGGTGCGGGATGGCGGATGCGCTTTCCCCGGTTGTGACCGACCCCCGGGAATGTGCCAAGCACATCATTGCCGACACTGGGCCGACGGCGGCGACACCACCATCGAAAACTGCGTTCTCCTGTGCGAGACGCATCACCGTCACGTGCATTGCACCGGCTGGGAAATCCTGATCCACCCTAACTACGTCGAGTTCATCCCGCCAGTGATTCTGGACCCGGCCCGCAGACCACTCCGCAACCCCCTCCGTTGCTAGCGCACATCCGCATGCGGTCACGGATGTCGGTAACCTGACACGGCGTATCAGCCCACCAAGGTGCGTTTGTTGGTTACCGGCGCGACTTATTATCCCTGACATCGCATCGTGGGCCTGCCGGGCTTCACGAGCTGAACCTGAGCAGGGGCACGTCGTACAACGCTGGTTCCCGGCTGCGGAGCATTGCGGGGTGGTGACCTCGACGAGTAGCATCTCGACGAGGAATGTACTCGGGCGGAGAGGAGATGATTGGTGTGGCCGAAGGCTGAGTGTTCTTTGAGACCGAGGCTGGTGTGGATGTGGGGCAGCACGCGGTCGGTTTCGGGGTCGCGGCCAGGGTGCCACAACCGAGGGCTTCGACGTTGGTGAGGTGGACTGTGGACCAGATGGGGGCTGCGGGGTCAGCGATTTTCTCGCAGGTGCCGACGATCTCGGCTTCGGCGAACCCGGCGATGAACATCGGGATGTAGCCTTGACGGACGTTGTTGGCGGTGCAGAACGCGGTGAGTGGGTCGAAGAAGTCGTCGTCGTGGTCGAAGGCGATGCCGAAAGTTCGGCCGGTTGTCAGTTCATGGCTGCGCACGTACTCAGCCTGGCATAGCGACGTGCCCACTGGCCGCATCGAAGGCCGCCACGATCTCGTGGTGAGCGGCGCCGGCGGCGACCAGCACGTGCAGCAGGACCCGCGCTTTGAACGGGCCGAGGAACCCAGAGTTGATCAATCCTTGGTCCTGAAGATCACGCTCGGAGCCGAGGAAACCGTAGGTGCCGCACAGGACTGGGCCGGCACCGGTTCGTGACGCGAGCACGATCGGCATTCGGGAGGCGAGCTCAGTGAGCGGGCCAACGAACGCTGCGGGTACATGTCCGACTCCGAAGCCGGCGATGACAAAACCGTCGAAGCCGCTGTGCAGGTGGCGTAGTAGCTCAGCGTCGTCGCCGAGGCATGCGGTGATCAGACCGATTCGAACTTCCCTGGTGGGTGTGGCGTAGGTGGGTGCGGCTATCGGTCGTGCCAGCGGATGCGGAACCCCTTCTACCACTCGGCCGATCGGACCGGTGTCCGGTGACGCGAACGCGCCAAGGCTCGCGCTGTGCGTCTTGTGTACGTGCTTGGCGGCGTGGATCTCGTCAGCCATCATGACCACACACCCCAAACCGGTCAGGTGTGTACTGGCGGCGGTCTGGACGGCGGCTAGCAGGTTCCCTGGTCTGTCTGCGCCGGCAAGCGTGGGGTTGCGCATGGCGCCGGTGACCACGACCGGCCCAGCGCGATCGACGGTCAGATCGAGAAAGTACGCAGTCTCTTCGATCGTGTCAGTGCCCTGCGTGATCACGATCCCGTCCACGCCGGAGTCGAGTTCGGTCCGCACGGCGGCCACGAGCTGGGAAAGGTCGTCAAAGCTCAGCGAGGCGCCAGGCAAACCTCGAAAGCTGTGAGCGGTGATCTTTAGGTTCAGCTCGGACAGTCCTGTACCGTTGCCAGCTGGGCGGCTGCGCCGAGGGTGGGTGCCACGCCCGCGTTGTTGTCTGCGGCGTGGGTCATGGCAATGGTGCCGCCGAGGGAAAAGACCGAGACGGTCCGTGGTGTTGGGCTGCCCGTCACTCGCCCGACCCTAGCCGCCGGATGTCGGCTCGTGGCACAGGGCGGCAACGTACCGGCAGGCCGCGCCGACACCACCGGTTGAGAGCCGCCTAACAAGAGGAGCTGCCATGCCAGTGCAGAGGTGCATGGCGGTGGTGTCACGCGGGAAGAGGGCGGCTTCTTCACTCGGTTGGCGGCGAGGCTCGGTGCGGCTGGGGTGGCGTCTCTTCGCTTTGACCTGCGTGGCCACGGCGAGAGTGATGGGCGCCAGCAGGACCTGACGCTTTCGGCCATTCTCAACGACATTCGAGCAGCCATCATTCATATCTGCGGACTGGCCGGCGCGGAGTCGGTGAGTCTGCTCGGTACCAGCTTCACTGGTGGCATCACCGGCTATTTCGCGGCCAAGTGTCCAGGACTACTGACCCACCTGGTCATGCTCAACCCGCTGCTGAACTACAAAAAACGCTTCATCGACGACAAACCCTACTGGTTCCATGGCCAGATTGATGAAGGGGCAGGCCGCGAGCTGACGGAGTAGGGGTTCGTGGCCCACTCTCCGAGCTTCAAGCTTGGTCGGTCGTTGCTGAACGAAGTCTTCTGGATTCTGCCGCACACGACGCTTGGTGAAATTACCGCGCCAACGCTCATTGCGCACGGCGTCAAGGACACCTTTATCTCCGTTGCATCCTCTCGCGCTGCCACTGCTCAGCTAACTTGCGAGCATAAGTTGGTGGAGATCGACGGCGCCCAGCACGGTTTTGCGGTCCATTCGGAAGTACTCAGATTCAGCTGCGGCGGGTCACCGTCAAATAGTAGATCAGCCCGGTCAGTGATGGACCGTCCGGGACCAAGCCTTGCGCCGCCAATTCCGGCACCTGCTGAACCGAGATCCACTTGACGCGCTCGGACTCGGCAGCCGCCGGGTCACCCACGCGCACCGCGTCACGGGCCAGGAACAGCCGGTAGCGATGTGCGCTGATCCCGGTCAACGGGCTGTAAGTAGCCATCGGCTCGACTTGGCCGAGCCGGTAGCCGGTCTCTTCCACAACTTCTCGCCGTACCGCCTCGACGGGGTCCTCCCCGGTCTCCGACCACCCGGCGGGGATCTCCCAGCCCCAGGTGTTGGTGGTGAACCGGTGCCGCCACAACAACAGCACCCGCTCCGCCTCATCGACCACCACGGCGCCTACTGACAACCGGGGAAATCGGATCACGTGATGCTCGAACCGTGCACCACCGGGGATTTCCACGTCGTCGAGGTCCACGTTCAGCCACTCGCTGGCATAGACCCTGCGGCTACCGCGCACCTTCCAGCGCATCTCTTCACCCCCGGCGGTTCACGTTGGCTATGGGGATGATGTCCCGCAACCGGGCGTCGAGGTCAGCGACCGCCCGCGTGCCGGCCCACCGGCTCAACACCGACCGGAGCGCACGGGTACGAGTGAGGATCGGCTGTACCAGTGCACTGTTCGCGATGTCGAGTGCCTCGACAACGGTCCGTGCGCCTTCCTCCGGTTCCCCGGTCACCACGTGGCAGTCCGCCAGGTCGAGCAACACCAGCGCCTTCCCCTTCGCGTCCGTCGGCGCCCGGTGATCCAGTGCTTGTCGCAGTAGCGGCACTGCCCGATCGGTGTCCCGCAGCAGGCGGTAGGCAGTTCCCGCCATGCCATCTAGCCGGGGTGGGTCGAAGAACTCGGTGCCTCGTGGCGGCTCGGACACCGTGTCCATCAGCCGGTATGCACGCTCCAGTGCCTCCAGACTGCCCCGGTGATCGCCGGTCGCCGCAGCGGCGCGGGAGCGCAGGGCCGCCACCCACGCCTGTCTCCGGGTCCCCGAGCCAGCGTCAGCTGCCACTTCGGCACGGACCAGCAGATCAGCCGCGTCGACGAACTGGCCGGCGAAGAACGGCCCGAGGGACCGGGTCGCGAGCACCCACGCCGTCAGGTCTGCGTCCTGCGCCTCCTGGCCTGCCAGCTCACCCACATCGAAGAATCCCGCCGCCCGATCGTCCTCGCCCAAGTCCAGCCACAGGTTGCCAGCCAGCCCGGCAAGTACACCCAGCAGCACCACGGACCGCTGCCGCACCCGCAGCCGCTGCGGATTGTTGAGCACCTCACGCAATCGCCGGGTCTGACCGGTGATCGCGGGAAGCAGCGTGACCGGCGTAGTACAGGGATAGCGGGCGACGTAACCGAGCACGGCCCGCTCCATGTGCTCCAGGGTGGTCATGTCAATCATGGATCGGGTCAGCGCATCGGCCAGCTCCCACGGCTCCACGATGTCCGCTGACTCTGGATCCATCAGCTGCGGCATCGGCCCCATCAACTCACCAGTCAGGCTGCTGACCCGCAACTCAGCATGCCGCTCCGCGATCTTAGCCGGCTCCTCAAATAGCCCGTTCGAAGACGATACTGTGGGACAACTGCCTGCCGGCTTGGCGTTCCATGCACCCTCGACAGTCGTCGCTGGCACAGGCACAGCAAGGTCATTGTGCATGTTCTGTGCTACTTGGCGGGTTTGGCCGGGTAAGTCGAACCACAGGAGTTCGGTGGGTATTCGCAGTATTCGTGCCCAGTAGACCAGGGTGTCCAGGTCGCGGATGGGTAGGCCGGTTTCGATTCGGCTGATCTGGGGTTGTCGCAGGCCCAGCCAGTGGCCGAGGAGTGGTTGGGAGATGCCGCTGGGTCCGTAGATCGCGTGGTGGTGTGGGTGCGTGCGGTAGGCGCGGGCTACCCGGCCGAGATGTTGAGCGGCGAACGCCTCGCGGAGCTGCTCGTGCCGCCAGAACTCGGCGGGCACTCTCGGTGGGGCGATGAGCTTGTCCCGTGAGGTCTGCTGGCAGCGGGCGCACTGGAGCTCGTTGTTGTCCGCGGCCAGGTGTGTGCCGCAGCGGCAATAGCGGTGTCGCGCTGGCCGGGATCCCATGGCGCCCCTCACGGTGTTGATCGATTCCGAGTGAGTCTAGCGGGCGCCGATCACTCGTGATGGGGTGCCTGAACAGGCGGGATTGTCTCGGCTTCCGTGGTGGAGTGGATGCGCCCATCTGCCGCCCGGCATGTACCGGGTTTGGTTGTCCGGTTCAGTGATCTTCCATGGCCCCAGGGCCGGGATGTCCGACCCACCGGGTGAGGTGGTGTTGCCGGTCTGTCCCCGATGACGCCGCCCGCGATGGGCGGCGGAGAAGGACCGGCAGCGCTGCTCAGCCGATTTCGGCTCTGGTGCTCGGCCCTGCCTTGGGCGCCATGCCAGTGATTATGAGATGAGGACGAGCGGGTTGAGCATGTGGACAACGAGGGTGAACCGGCGGTCCGGGAGATGGTCGCCGTGGGCAAGGAGAGCCGCATGAAGCACACCAAGAGCAAGGCACGGAAGGGTCTGGTGACTCGGCGTATTGTGTATTCGAGCCATCAGAGCCCGCATACTCGGCACCAAGAGTTGAAGGTGAACGTCCGCAGCGGGACGATAATAGACATGGAATACGCGGCGGCGTTGGTGGCCGTCCGCATACCTTTACCGCTAGCTGATATAAAGATCGTTTCGATAGAAGCGAGCTAAGTGTCACCGCCACCCGGGTGATCAGCGGTCCCGTCATCCCCGGTTCTGCTCTGTACCGAGATCACGCAGATTCTCGCGGGGGAGAGGTTTTAGCGTCGTGTGCGCCGTCCTGCTTTTTTCTTCCGACCGGGACTGGATGGCGCTGCCAGAAGTGAGGAGCGAGGGTTCTATGGTAGGCAGACACCGTTTCCGTCGTATTGCAACCCTTCGTAAAATTCTGGGCCGTCGCGCTCGAATGCCCGTCGCCATCGCGCCGGGGTGCACTATTGGGTTCGCGGACGGGCCGACCGGCATCGGGCACCGCGTCACCGCTGATACTTTCGCCGCGGGCCGTGGCAAGGGAGGCCGTTACGTCGCTCTCTGTGGTGCGCAGGTGCTTCCCGCGCGCCTGACCGCTCCGGCGCGTTTCCACTGTCCGGCATGCGAGCGGGGCGCATGATGGCTTGGTATCTGCGCTCGCTTGGTGATCGGGATACCCACCGCGCTGGGTTGCTGCACCCGGATGGCACCGTCACCGCCGCCTGCGGCATCTGCTTCCGCCCTGCTGAGTTTTTACGCGGCACGACGGCCCTGCGCGGCGAACCACCCGACCCGCCCAGATTTGCCCGGGGTGCCGCCGCAAGGTGGGTGCCCGGTGATGCGGGAACAACGAGGCGCTGACAACGTTGCAGCGTAGGCGGCTACCGGGTCGTCGGTGGTGGAGGATGCTTGATGGATAACTCGTGGCGCCTGCTCAACAGCACGATGCGCCAGGGCAACACACCACGCTCCCTCGCACCGGGCACGCTGCGCCGAGTTGTCACGTTCGCCAAGCCGCACCGCACGTCGCTGCTGATCTTTCTCGCGCTGAGCATGGTTTCCGCGGTGCTCACCGTGGCCACTCCGGTGCTGGCCGGACGGGTCGTCGACGACATCGTCGGGCACCGGGCAGTGGGGCTGGTCGTTGGGCTGGGCGTGCTCATCGGAGTCCTGGCGGTGCTCGACGCCGGGATCGGGTTGGCCTCGCGCTGGCAGTCCTCCCGCATTGGTGAGGGGCTGATCCTGGATCTGCGCCGCTCGGTGTTCGAGCACGTGCAGCGGATGCCGGTGGCGTTCTTCACCCGCACCCGCACCGGAGCGCTGGTCAGCAGGCTCAACAACGACGTCATCGGCGCGCAGACCGCGCTGACCTCCACGTTGTCCGGGGTCGTCACCAACGCGATCCAGCTGGTCCTCACGCTGGGCGTGATGCTGACCCTGTCCTGGCAGGTCACCATCCTGGCCTTGGTGTTGCTCCCGATGTTCGTCATACCGGCTCGCGGGATGGGCGCCCGGATGGCTGAGCTGCGGCGCGAAGCCTCGACGCACAACGCGGCGATGACCACCCAGATGACCGAGCGGTTCTCCGCGCCGGGCGCCACCCTGGTCAAGTTGTTCGGACGGCCGGAGGCCGAGGCCGCCGAGTTCGGCTACCGGGCCAGTCAAGTTCGGGACATCGGCGTGCGCAGCGCGATGTCGACGCGGGTGTTTCTCACCGCGTTGACCCTGGTCTCCGGGCTGGCGCAGGCCCTGGTGTACGGGCTGGGCGGCTGGCTGGCCCTGCGCGGTCACCTGGCACCGGGCACCGTGGTCAGCCTCGCGCTGCTGCTCACCCGGCTCTACTCGCCGCTGACCGCGCTGGCCAACGCCCGGGTCGATGTGATGACCGCGTTGGTCGCCTTCGAGCGGGTCTTTGAGGTGCTCGACGTCCGCCCGATGATCACTGAGCGACCGGGAGCCCGGGGGGTGCCCGGCGGTGAGGTGTCCGTTGAATTCGATCACGTGCGCTTCGCCTACCCGTCGGCTGAGCAGGTGTCGCTGGCCTCGCTGGAGGAGGTCGCGACGTTGGACGCCCGCAGTGGCGCCGAGGTGCTGCACGGGGTCGATTTCCGCGCCGAACCAGGGCAGCTGGTGGCGCTGGTCGGGTCCTCGGGCGCGGGCAAATCCACCATCGCGTCCCTGGTGCCGCGCCTCTACGACGTCGACGCCGGGGCGGTCCGGCTGAATGGTGTGGACGTCCGCGACCTGTCTTTCGCGTCGCTGCGCGACACGGTGGGCGTGGTGACGCAGGACGGGCACCTGTTCCACGACACCATCGCGGGCAACCTGCGTTTCGCCGCACCTGGGGCGCCCGATGCGCAGCTGTGGGACGCGCTGCGGCGAGCCCAGTTGGCGCAGCTGGTCCGGTCGCTACCCGACGGACTGGATACCGTCGTGGGCGACCGCGGTTACCGCCTGTCCGGTGGCGAGCGCCAGCGGCTGGCCATCGCCCGGCTGCTGCTGGCCCGCCCGCGCGTGGTGATCCTTGATGAGGCCACCGCGCACCTGGACTCGGAGTCCGAGGCGGCGGTGCAGGCCGCGCTCGCCGAGGCGCTGCACGGGCGCACCGCCCTGGTCATCGCGCACCGGTTGTCCACCATCCGTGCCGCGGACCAGATCCTGGTGATCGAAGACGGCCTGGTCGTTGAGCGTGGTTCGCATGAGGAGTTGCTGTCGGCCAGCGGGCGTTACGCGCAGTTGCACCACACGCAGTTCGCCCTCGTGTAACGCCGCTACGGCCCTATGGCCGTCGGTGCACCGACACGGCGTACGAGCCGGTACCGGTGAACGGATCTCGGTCCCAGGTGGCGTACCGGGCCTCGAGGGCGAGGCCAACGCTCTCGCACCACGTGTCGTAGTCCGCCAGGGTCGGCCAGTCATCCTGCAGCTGGAACCCGGCGATGAGCCGACCACCCGGCGCCAGGTGCCGCGCGCACGCCGCGACCGCCGCCGCGCGCCGGTCGCGTGCCACGAACGGGATGACGTTGCCGGCCAGCATGACCGCATCGAACCGGGTCGGTAAATCGAGCTCGCTGAGATCAGCGTGCACCCAGGTGAGCCTTGGCGCCTTGGCGCGCGCTCGGCTGATCATGTCCGGGTCAAGATCGGTGCCCACGACGTCGAGGCCACGGCGAGCCAGCTCGATGGCCACCCGACCGGTGCCGCACCCCCCGTCCAGCACGGAGCGAGCGCCGTAGGGGAACACGAAATCCGCTTCGCCGTGGGGGTTCGCGCCAGCGGCCTCCATCTGCCGCCAGCGCTCGTCGTAGCCAGCGAGATCGATCTGCTGGCGCCACTGCTCCCAGCCGCCAGACCCGCTCACACGCCACCCCCGCCCAGCGGGTCTCATGGATGCTTGTGCACCTTTTGGCCCTCCTGTACACGGTCTCATGGATGCTTGTGCACCTTCCAGCGAGTCGAGTGTCAGGCGCCTGGTCTCAGCTCATGTTCGGCGAGCTTGACCTGTAGTTGTCGCAAGGTCCGGGCGCGGGTGGGGCCGATCGCGCCGGGGGGGATGTCGGCGATGCGGGCGACCTCGGCGTAAGACCGGGGATTGTCGGTGAACAGCATCCGGATCAGAGTTGCGCGGCGTGGCGGCAATTCGTCGATGAGTGTGCTCAGCATCTGTGCGGTGTGAGCGTCGATGGCGCGTTGCTCGGGGCCCGCGCTGGGGTCGGCGACGTTGTCTGCTTCCCCGCCAGCGAGGCTGTGTCTCAGCTTGGTCTGGCGCAGGATGTGCAAGCATTCGCGGCGGGCGGTGGTCGCCAGCCACCCGCCCAGCCGCTCGGGGAACCGCACTCGGTGGGCGTGCTCACCCAGCCGCAGCCAGGTCATCTGCACCGCGTCGAGGGCGTCGGCCTCCTGGAGCCGAAACGACCGCACCGTCGCCGACACCAACGTGCCGTACCGGCGGAGAATCTCCTCCCAGGCCGCCGGATCCCGGTCGCTGATCCGCCGCAACAGGTCAGCCACGCTGTCAGCGGCGTCGGCGGAGACCTGGCTGAGGGTGGTGCCGCGGTGCTCGCTCACGCGATCGAGCGTGGTCGCGATGCGGCGCGATGATCCGAGTAGTCGACTACTCGGATCGCCGACGGGCCAGGTACCTGGCCGGGGTCAGTCGCCGCGCAGCAGGGTGGCGAGCTCAGCGCGGTCGGCGGCGCCGAGCTTGGCACAGGCGTGGTAGAGGTGGCCCTCCACGGTACGGACCGAGACGACCAGCCGCTGCGCGATCTGGCGGTTGGACAGCCCCCCAGCGGCCAGCGCGGCGATCTCGCGCTCGCGGGGGGTGAGCGGCAGCGGGACGGCGATGGCGGCTAGCGCGGGGGTGCGGGCATTTTCGCAGGCCTGGGCCAGCCGGTGGGCGCGGGTGGCGGCCGCCTGGGCCGAGCCGTGCCGGCCCTGGCGGGTGTGCACGGCGGCGGCTTGGGCGGCGGCATCAGCGGCCAGCAGCAGCGCGCCCATCTCTTCGAACTGGACCGAGGCGGTGTGCAGCGCAGCGCCGTCGTCCGCGGCCAGCGCGGCGGCGTGCGC
>JBOHFJ010000102.1:0-14284 GCA_050699655.1 Pseudonocardiaceae bacterium | reverse complement strand
CACCACCCCACCCGCCTCGAAACAGCGAGCCGCGCCCTGGGTGAGGCTCACCAAACCCGACGTGACCGCGGCAAGCTGGTCGGCGCGATCACGGGGCAGTCCTGAGGACGAGACCAGGAGCAGTCCGTCAGCGGAAACCACGACAGCATGCGCCACCCCGGGTACCCGCTGCACGAAGCTGTCCACCAGCCAGCCGAATTGGCTGGGCTGGACCGGGTGCTGGGGCGCTGCTGTCGTCACTGCTGATTCTCCTCGAAAAGTCACCGGTCGAGAGGTGGCTGCGGAATATCGGTCCAGGCAAGCTGCTCGTCAGGACCGACCCGGGCGTGCCGGCCGACGCGCAATCCACGTTGGTATCTAGCCAACCGGCCACGCACAGCCTCCGGGGTGCGGGCCGGGCCGACGGGCACCGGAATCGGCGGAACACAGACATCCGCACCGGACACGAGATGCTCACGAGGCTGGCGCTTGGGCAACCCAGCGGGGGTAACTTCGTGGTCAACCCGGGTGCGCAGCGCTTGCGCGGCCCGCCATCCCTCATCAAACGGGGACCGCCACTCAGTCTCGATGGTGGACTGCGGGTTGCTCACCGGCCCAGACTGACAATCAGCCTGACACCCACGGAACCAGGCTGAGACCATTTCGAAGATCTCTTCACGAACTTCGCCGGGTGCCCCGTCCGCCACGATCCCGCCGGGCGGCATCGGGCTCCACAGCGGATCGGCAGTCACCGGGAGCTTTGCCTGGGCGTTGTCCAACTGACTGGAGGGCGGGTCAGACGGGGGCTCGTGCTGGCCGAAGAGCTCCAGCCATTCCTCCTGGGCCGTCAGTGGACGGCCGAGCTGGGAGCTGACAACTTCGAGCGAGGCTGAGCTGACGGCGGCTAGGTTCATGGCGGATGGGCTGAACAAGTCCGGCGCGGTGGCCGGGCCGACCACCGAAACCCGCAGCGGCAGCTGCCCTTGCGCGCCTGCACACCCGGGGCTGAGCGGTTTCTCGGACTTGGGCTCGACTGTCACTAACGCTGAGGGCAGCAGTACGGCCGTGATGATCCCGCGCGCACCGAGGCGCTGGCGCAGCTGCACCGTGATGCCGTGCCGCCCGGCCAGCTCGCGCACCACGACCAATCCCAGCTGGCCGACAGCCGATGAAGCGGGCACCGGCGCCGAGACGAGCCTCGCGTTGATCGCCCCCAATTCATCCGGATGCAGGCCAGGCCCAGAATCGGTGATCTCCAGCCGAAGGCTCTTGTCTTCGGTCAGCGCACAGCTCACGGTCACCATGGCATCCGGCGGAGTGACGCTGATCGCATTGTCGAGCAACTCCGCGATCAGGTGCGTCAGCTCACCCGAGACCGGACCGGCCACCACACACGCCCCAGTTAGGCACACGGTCACCCGTTGGTCCGCATCGATCTCCGCGACCGCGTTGCTCAGCACCTCGAGCAGCGTCAGAGGCCCTTCGGCACCACGGCGCGCCGGCCCCCCGGCCAGTACCAACAGGTTCTCACTGTGTCGACACATCCGGGCGGCAAGGAGATCAAGCTGGAGCAAGCCGCTGGCCAGTTCGGGATCATGAGCCGTGCTCCGCAACTCCTCGATCAGCCGCAGCTGTTGTTCCAGGAGAACCTGGCTCCGACCGGACGCGGTGAGAAAGACATCGCTGAGGCTGCTGCGCAACTGGGCCTGCTCGGTAGCCAGCCGGACAGCTTGATTGTGCACCTCGTCGAAGGCCCTGGCGATTTGACCGACTTCCTCCCTAGAGTGCACCGGCACCGGATCGACAGTCGCCGAGGCGGAGCTGCCTTCGGGGGACAGTACCTGCTCAACGGCCTCTGGCAACCGGCGATCGGCGACCTCGAACGCGACGGTACGCAGCGTGCGCAGTGGTTGCAGCAGCGAGCGCACCACGACAACCAACAGCAGGACGGCGAGCAGCAGCAGTGCGGCGACCGCGGCGCCATCCCACAACGCCTCGCGCCACGCCTGGCCACTGCGCTCCTGAGCGTCCGTCCGCAACTCGTTGAGCAACGTGTCCACGCCTTGACGCATCGCCACGATCGTCCCGGCGGAGGCTGAGTTCCAGTCAGCCGGGACCGTCTCCAGTGGCGCTGCGTGAACCGCCCGGTCCAGTGCGGCGACCAGCAGACGCGTTCGGTCAACCGCCGCCGCGGAATCGAAATAAAGCCCTCGCTGCGCGGGCGACATGGCTTGGCCGAACTCGTCGGCGGAGGCGTCGAACCGGGCCTCGGCGGTGCGCAGCGCAGCCTGCTGCGTGGTGGACAGACCACCGGACAAGATCCCCGTCAGCAACACCGCCTGTTGCTGGGATGCCTGTTCCTTGGCGACCGACAGCGCCTTGGCACCCTCGACTTGATGGACCACCGGAGTGAGTGCGCCATCCAGCAGGCCGCGGTCAATATTGAGCAGCGCCGCGATGAGGGTGGAATAGGCGGCGATGGCACTGCTCGCGGTGGTCTTGCCGGGGGCGACGGTGGGCCCGAAGGTGGCCCGCCGCAGGGCGGCCAGCCCGGACAGACGGCGCACGGCCGCGCGGTGGGCCTCGGCCACGATCGGGCGGGATCCCGCCGCGATCAGCCCGGCAGGTTCAGCGGTGAAGTCCGAGTTCACCAGCCTGGTGGCGGCGGTGTCCACCCGCTGCACTTGGATCTGAACCCTGGTCCGCAACGCGTCACGGTCCGCGGGAACTCCGGTGGCGAGCATCGCGGCCATCCAGCGCCGCTCCCCCTGCAGATCGTGCACGACAAGATCTAGCTGCTGAACGAACCCGATCTGGCGGGCCAGCTCGGCGAAGCCCTGAGCGCTGCGCGCCAGATCAGTGACTCTCAGCGTGCCGAGCACACCCGCAAGGATCAGGGGCAGCACGAGGACCGCGGTGAGTTTGCTGCGCAGTCTCCACTCGCGCAACCGCCACCGCCCGCCGCGGCTCCGAAGCGCTGCCGCAGGCGACTCAACCATGGCGGCGGCCGACGGCCGGTCACAACCCCGAGCGGTAAGCCCATCACTCACAGTGATGCCAAGGGCACCGCCGAGGCGGCTGAAAGGTGATGTAGTCCTCACTTCAGAGCCCGCCACGCTATGCACTCTCCCCACTCGACAATCACGCGCGAGCCGCCACCGACCTCCGCATAGCGTGCTCGACCAACGCGATGAGGATGTTCTTGGTCGACCCCCGCTCGCGAGCGTCGCACGGGATGATGGGTACCGCGGACTCGATGGCCAGCGCTTCGCGAACGTCCTCGACGCCGTGGCCGAGCACGCCGTCGAAACAATTCACTCCGACAACATAGGGCAAGCCACGGTCCTCGAAGAAGTCCACGGCGGCAAAGCAGTCCGCCAAGCGGCGGGTGTCCACCAGCACAACCGCGCCGATCGCACCACGCACCAGGTCATCCCACATGAACCAGAAGCGTTGCTGACCCGGGGTCCCGAACAAGTAGAGGATCAAATCCGCATCCAGCGAGAGGCGACCGAAGTCCATCGCGACCGTGGTGGTCGATTTGTCCGGAGTTGCCGCGAGGTCATCCACCGAGGTGCTGGCATCGGTCAGCACGGCCTCGGTAGTCAGTGGCGCGATCTCGGACACCGAACCGACGAACGTTGTCTTGCCAGCCCCGAAACCACCACCGACAACAATTTTCGCGGACATCACGCTGGGGCCGCCCCCGGAGGGTCGCGCGGCGGGCGGACCAGACCGGACCGCTGCCACCAGTGAGCCTGCCTGGGTCCCCAGCTGGGAACCCAGATGAGGTGTCGCTCGATCAGAGTCGACGAAGTCCACTCAACACCCTTTCCATCAAGGCTATGTCCGGCATGTCACCAGAACCGTTCGCGGCGCGATGCACCACGACCAAGCCGAGGTCCGCCATGTCCGCCAGCAGAACTCGGGCCACGCCCAGCGGCAGAGACAGTAGAGCAGCCACCTCGGCCACTGATCGGGGGGCGCGGCACAGGCGCTCCACCGCGCGGTGTTCCGCGCTGACTGGCGGCGCCGTGGTGGAAGCACTCTCGGCGGTGGACACCAGCGTCTCCATAGCGAGGTCGACCACTGGAGAGGTGCGACCCCCCGTCCAGGTGTATGGCCGCACCACGGACGCCGCAGTGGCCGGCTCGATCCACTCGTCAGATCCCGCGGGAGCCTTCTCCGGCGGGGCCGTCGGAGAAGGCTTCGACACCGGCACGGTCGGAAGAGCGGACGGTGATGTCGCTGGTTTCTTGCTACGCCGACCCAAGAACCAGGGACCACTGCTGAGATTGTTCAGTACATCAGCAAACGACTGATCATCACCGTCATCGTAACTGGGTTTGTTCACCGACGTCTCACCGCCACATCAGCGACCTAGTGCATCATGCAGCCGCCCACGTGGGTGCATGATGCACTGCTGACTGATCCGGTCGACCAGCAAGGTCATCTCATACCCCACCAGCCCGATGTCGCAGTTGGGAGCAGCCAGCACCGCGAAACTGGAACCATCACTGATCGACATCAGTAACATGATCCCGCGTTTGAGCTCCACCACTGTCTGCACGACCTGGCCGGCGTCGAAGCAGCGAGCGGCTCCTTTGGCCAAGCTGACCAGCCCGGACGCCACAGCGGCGAGCTGATCGGCCCGATCTCTGGGCAGGTGCGCCGAGGGAGTCAGAGGCATCCCCTCATCCGACACCAGCAACGCGTGCGCCACACCGGCCACCCGAGCGACGAAGTCGTCGACCAACCACGCGAAGCGTTCCGGCGGCGTGCCCGCAACGGTCACTTCGTCTCCTCTTCTCCATCCCTCGGTTCTGGCGAGGATGCACCCGCCTCCTGGTCAAGACTTTGGCGCGCTTGGCGCCCTTCGTGGATGCCCTGCTGATAGCTGGCGAGCCGACCACGAATCGACTCCGCGCTGCGCACCGGGGCACTCGGGGCGGGCTCAGCCCCACCCGCGGCGCCGGGAACCAGCAACGCTCGCGGCTGCCGCCGCGGCAGGCCCATGCCAGTGATATCAGCACTGACCGGGACCGCCAGCGCCTCTGCCGCCCGCCAGCCCTCATCCACCGCGCCCCACTCCCGCACGGGCACACTAGCTGAACGAGTGACCTCCAGCTCCCGGGCTGGCTGTCCCGGGGAGAGAACCTTGCCGGCATCGCCGGATGCGCCATCACTCGACGGGCCAGCATCAGACGGGCCAGCACCGGACGGGGATTGCGCCAATGTCTTGCCCGGTTCGCGACGCATCAAAGGCGGCGCACTCGCCACGGCGGCAGCTGTCGCCTTCGCGGGCAGGGTGTCAGGCAGCGGGGCATCCGGCAGCGGGGCATCCGGCAACGAGATCTCCCGTGTCACGCCAGCTGCACCGCGCGCCGCTGGCGCTGTCCAGCGAACCGGGACAGCCTCATGCTCCTTGAACCACGCGGAGGCGACATCATCGAAGATTGGCGTGGAGTACTGGAGGGTCACCCGGTTTCCCGGCGCAACCGTCCCCGGTTTGGTGGGCCCCGAAGTGGCGGGCCGTGCTGGCCGGAACAGATCCTCGCCGGATCCGGCGGCAACGACATCTACCGATCGCTTCGCCGTGACACTGGCGGGTGGCCCGGGCGGAGCAGGTTGTGGTTGCTCCTGGGCTGACGGTGTGGCGAGAACCTGCGGCTGCTCGGCGTCGGTCGGTGGATCGTGGGCAACGGGCTGGCCCGCCGATTGCGGCCCTTGGCCGTTGGTTTGCTGTCCGTTGGTTTGGGGCCCCGTGGCGGTTTGGGCCAGCTCGGCGA
Source organism: Pseudonocardiaceae bacterium (assembly GCA_050699655.1). GTDB lineage: Bacteria > Actinomycetota > Actinomycetes > Mycobacteriales > Pseudonocardiaceae. The sequence goes on along the minus strand of JBOHFJ010000102.1, from coordinate 8,516 downwards.
CGGTCGCCACGCTCGGCTCCACCGTCTCCGACGCCACCCGGACCAGCGTGGCAGGCAGGATGGCGCAGGCCCAGACACCCACGGCACCTTCAGCGCGACGCAACTGCACCACGATGTCATGTCGAGCAGCCAGCCGACCGACCACGAACAGCCCCATCCGGCGGGACACCGAAACGTCCACCACTGGCGGGTTGGCCAACCGCTCGTTTGCTTCGGCAAGCTCGTCCTCGGTCATCCCAACACCGCAGTCGGCGACCTCAATGGTGACCGAGCCGTCCGAGGCGAAGTCGCTGGAGACCATGACCTGACTGTCTGGGGGCGAGAACTGGGTTGCGTTGTCCAGCAGCTCGGCCAGCAAATGCACCAGGTCACTGGCCGCGCTCCCGAGCACCAGAACCGCCGGTGGCTGTTGCAACACCAGCCGTTGATACTGCTCAACCTCGGACACGGCGGCTCGCAACACGTCCACCAAGCGCACCGGCCGGCCGGACCGGCCGGCCGCATCGGTACCCGCGAGGACCAGCAGGTTCTCGCTATTGCGCCGCATGCGAGTAGCAAGGTGGTCAAGCTGGAACAGGTTGTCCAGCTGGTGCGGATCCTGCTCACCGCTCTCAAGTCGGTCGATAAGCTTGAGCTGGCGCTCGACAAGACCCTGAGTGCGGCGCGACAAGTTGACGAAGATGTCACTGACGTTGGCCCGCAACTGGGCCTGCTCGCTGGCCAGCCGGACCGCTTGGCTGTGCACCTCGTCGAACGCCCGGGCAACCTGCCCGATTTCCTCCTGGGTGCCGACCTGAACGGGCTCGACCGCCGCGTCGGGCAGTTCACCGTCACGGATCCGAGCCATTGCCTCCGGCAACCGCCGATCAGCAACGTCCAGGGCAGTGCGCTTGAGCACCGCGAGCGGCCGCAGCAGAGCCCGAGTCACGAAGATGCCGACCAGCACCCCCAGCCCCAGCGCAAAGAAGAGGATGACCGAGTTCAGTCCAGCGGCGGTACGCACATGGTCAAGCAGGGCCTGCGCGGTTGCACGGATTCGCTGCCGCAGCTGCTTTTCGACGGTGGAGATGTTGTCCACAACCACCGCGGTGCGCTGGTCCCACTCCTGCGGCGAAGTGTTCAGCGGCTCGCCCACGAGACCGCGACTGAGCACCAGCCGCAGCAGGCGCTGGCGGGAGCGCTCCGCGTCGGGGCCGATTCCGGCGATGGCGCTAGCGCGCTCGGCGGGTCCCAATGCCTCCCGAACCGCGTCCTGCGCGCTGGTCAGCCGGACGGTAGCCGTACGGAGGTCTTCGATCTGGCCGGCACCAAGCCGGTTGGCGTACAGCGCCGCGGCGACAATCGCGTGTTGGCGACTGATCTGCTCACGGCCAGCGACCAGAGCGTGCACGGCGGCAGCGTCGTTGGCGACGGCAGCGTCGTCGAGCTGGCGGGTCAGCGCGGAATCCAACTCGATCAGTGGGTCGATCGAGTCGCTGTACTCTGTGACCACCACCTGGACCGGGCCGAAACCAGTGATCACACTGGCCCGGAGTGCTTCAAGCGCACCGAGCGCGGCAAGCGGGGACCGGGTGAAGCCCAAACCCGGAACCTGGGCGGTGGTCCCGGCAAGGACTCCCCGATCGGTGTCCACGGCGCGGAACTGCAGGTCCAGCGCTCGCCGGTCTCCCACACGGCCGCTAGCGACAAACACCGTGGCCAGGTCCCGTTCCCGGGCCAGCGCGCCAATCAGATCGGAAAGTTGCTGCTGCACACCCACGACCTGGGAGATCCGGGCGTAGGCCGGAGCGGCGCCCGCCTCATCCACAATCCGCAGCACACCCGCGACGAGGGCGACAACGGTCGGTACAAGCAGTACCGCAGCCAGCTTGACCACCACTGGCCAGTTGCGCCAGTACCACCGAGACCGGATGGTCCACGGACCGGTCGCCGCTACCTCCCCGTCGGCGGCATGGCTGAGAACGGCGGTCATGACGCGGCTCCCGCGGGAGCCGAGAGTCGCGAACTGCTCGCTGGCACGGTGGGGTCCCTCCCCAAGGAGTCGACGGTGGCCGGGTGTCCGGCGCACCACAGGTCACCGCGGTCGTGGACTAATCTGCACCGCAAGAAAGTAACGTCTCTAGCGCCGAACCGGATACGCCCGATGTCAAGCATGGACGGTGCGACGGGCTGGGCTGGCAGCTCCATACGTGAACTAACCGTGCTCTCCGAACGCCGAGCGCGCCAGTGCCCTGGAGCGACAACACCCGCCAGTCCAGACCGTATTACCGCTATGGAGTGATATCGACCACTCAAAGTAATCTATTTTCACCCAGAAGACGTAAAGGCCACGTCGTGTGAGCGGAGCGGCTCCTGGCGTGCGCCGCGTCGGACTTGGGACGCCTCAGCGGCGTGGCCACGGGCACGCCTGGGAGACTGGTGCCAGCTGGCCCGATCGCCGGCCGCAGCTGTCGCCAAGCGCGGAGGAACCCGTTGAGCTCAACGCCCGAGGCCGGACCGCTCATCGTCCAGTCCGACAAGACACTGCTGCTCGAAGTCGACCATCCAGCAGCCGGCGCGGCGCGCGCCGCGATCGCGCCCTTCGCCGAGCTCGAGCGCGCACCTGAACACGTGCACACCTACCGGGTCACCCCGCTGGCGCTGTGGAACGCGCGAGCCGCGGGCCACGACGCCGAGCAGGTCGTCGACGTCCTGGTGCGCTTCTCCCGGTACGCGGTGCCGCAGCCCCTGCTGGTCGACGTCGTGGACACCATGAGCCGTTACGGTCGGCTGCGGCTGGCGCAGCACCCGAGCCACGGGCTGGTGCTGCTGGCCTTGGACCGCGCCGTGCTCGAAGAGGTGTTCCGGCACCGCAAGATCGCCCCCATGTTGGGGGCCCGGGTTGATGCCGACACCGTGCTCGTGCACCCCTCGGAGCGCGGCCGGCTCAAGCAGGGACTGCTCAAGATCGGCTGGCCAGCCGAAGATCTGGCCGGCTACGTCGACGGCGAGGCGCACCCCATCACGCTGGCCGAGGACGGCTGGTCACTGCGCGACTACCAGCGCGACGCGGTGACCGGGTTCTGGGCCGGTGGCTCCGGGGTCGTGGTGCTGCCCTGTGGAGCGGGAAAGACCCTGGTCGGGATCGCCGCGATGGCCCAGGCCCAGGCGACCACGCTGATCCTGGTCACCAACACGGTCGCGGGCCGGCAGTGGAAGCGGGAACTGGTCGCGCGCACGTCGCTGTCCGATGACGAGGTCGGCGAGTACTCCGGTGAGCGCAAGGAGATCCGCCCGGTGACGATCGCCACCTACCAGGTCATGACCCGCAAGTCACAAGGCGCGTACCGGCATCTGGATCTGTTCGATTCTCGGGACTGGGGATTGATCGTCTACGACGAGGTGCATCTGCTGCCCGCACCGGTCTTTCGGATGACGGCCGATCTGCAGTCCCGTCGGCGGCTGGGGCTGACCGCCACCCTGGTGCGCGAGGACGGCCGGGAGGGTGACGTCTTCTCCCTGATCGGACCCAAGCGCTACGACGCGCCGTGGCGCGACATCGAGTCGCAGGGCTGGATCGCGCCAGCGGACTGCGTCGAGGTGCGCGTCACCCTGACCGACGCCGAGCGGCTGCGCTACGCCACCGCGGAAGCCGACGAGCGCTACCGGGTGTGCTCCACCGCGCGAAGCAAAGTCCCGGTCGTGGAGGCAATCATGGACCGGCACCCCAACGAACCGACGCTGGTGATCGGCGCATACCTGGAGCAGCTGGAAGAGCTCGGCGAGGCCCTGGACGCGCCGGTGGTGCAGGGCTCGACTCGCAACTCCGAGCGGGAGAAACTCTACGACGCGTTCCGTCGCGGCGAGGTGCGCAGGCTGGTCGTATCCAAAGTGGCCAACTTCTCCATCGACTTGCCGGAGGCATCGGTGGCGGTGCAGGTCTCTGGCACCTTCGGGTCCCGGCAGGAGGAGGCCCAGCGGCTGGGCCGGCTGCTACGGCCCAAAGGCGACGGGCGCCAGGCGCACTTCTACTCGGTGGTCTCCCGGGACACCCTGGACACTGACTACGCGGCGCACCGCCAGCGCTTCCTCGCCGAGCAAGGCTACGGCTACCGGATCGTCGACGCCGACGACCTGCGCTGAGGGCGGGTCGGCATCCTCGTCCACTCAGGACCCGCATCCTGGTTGCCACCGAACCTGGACCAGGCGCACGAGGTGGGGCCGCAGGGTGGTCAGGTGGTACTCCTGCTCGAAGCGAACGTAGAGCAGATCAGCGCTATGCCCGACGACCAAACCGAAGTGATGCAGCCGGGACGGTAGTGCACCGCAGGCCTTGTCCACCGCGACCTGTTCGACCCGGCTCTGCAGGGGAACGACAGTACCGTCAACGTCGCGTGGGGGGGTGGCGGCGAGTGGTGCGGGAGTGGGCATGGTGATGTCACCTCGGGGTTGACGGGCGGGTGGCCGACCTTCGCCGTGTGTGATCGCTTGAACCGTGACAACGGTAGGCTGGAGCCCGTCTGGGAGGGACTAACCACCAGTATGCGTATGCACAGCTGGAGAAATGGTTGACAATGAAACCGATGGTGGGCACCCGAGGAACATTGCGCGGTAGTCAGGGTTCGCCACGCTGCCTCGGCGCGGTGTCAGGATTCCTCCTCAAACTGATCCGGGAATCGGCCGAGCTCACACAGCTCCAGCTGGCTGAGAAGCTCGGCGCGGACGTAGCTAGCGTGCAGGGGTGGGAGAGCGGTCGCCGGCCGCTGACCGCCCTGCGCGCCGCGGATCTCGTGGGGCTGCGATCGCGCCTGCTGCGATACGGCGCGCAACCCGCTTTGCTCGCGACGCTGGCGGACGCCCTCCAAGCGGATTTGATCATCGCTGAAACAGTGCAGGCCGGGGGTCAGCTCATCGAAGCCGACGAGCACCCTCTCGGCGTGACAGTCCATCAGTGCGAGCTGACCAACCTGATCACGTGGCCGTTCACCGGGATAGCACCCGCCCCGCTGCGAGATCTCGTGACAGCGCGAGTACGGCGTGGGCCTGCCCCGGACCAGCCGACGCTCACCAAGGACGAGCGGACGCGCTTCTTCGATCACCTCCTGGTGACCGCGGACGCAAGCCCGCACAAGGACGCCTCGCTGCCCCGTCGCCAAGCGATCTACCTGCTCGGCTTCGACACCCGAGCAAGCACGGCCGACTGGCTGCGCACCGAGCAGCATCGCGCCCTGCGCGAAGCCGAGCGCACCGAGCACGTTCCGTCCTGGGTGGCCGTCCGGTCCTCCGCCGTCGCACTCGCCCACGGTGGTGATCGCGACCCGTTGCGGGCATTCCTGCGGCACACTCTGGCCACCGACCGACTAGAGCAAGCGAACCTCAACTACTGGGCCTACTGGGTGGGCGAGATCGACGACGTCCAGGTTGACGACGAGTTCATGCACCGTGTCAACCCACGAGACTGGGGCGGCGCCCGACTGCTACGGCACCTCATGGAAGGTCTCCAGCCCGGCTCCGGGCACACCGAACTCAACCTGCACACGGTGTGGGCGCTGCTGCTCGCCCACCCCACGCTGCTCGGCAACTGTCCCAGCCTGAGAGCCTCCGTGGCCAGCACGATGGAAAGCCTTACCGCGGATCACGATCTGAGCCCCGAGGCGCGACGCGAGCTGTCCGACATCGGCTACGCCGTCCGTCTCGCGGACCGGTAGGTAGGGTCACAGCCATGGGGCAAACAGACGAACCCGCGCTCGCCCTCGCGAGCTTCGCCTTCGAGCTCGGCGTGCTCAAACGGATCCGCCGCGCCGGCTGGTGGCACCTCGGAGTCCGTGACCCCGAATCCGTCGCGGAACACAGCCTACGCGTCGCCCAGCTCGCCGCGCTCATCGCCGCGATCGAAGGCGCCGAACCAGGCCGGGCGGCACTGCTCGCCATCTGGCACGACTCACAAGAAACCCGCACCGGCGACATCCCGCACACCGCCAAACCCTACCTCGACCAACACTCCCCCGAAACAATCACCGCTGACCAGACCGCCGCACTACCCGACACCGCCCGCAAAACCGTACAAGAATCGGTCGCCGAATACGAGGCGCGACAGACCCTCGAGGCCCGCTGCGCCGCGGACGCCGACAAACTCGAATGCCTCATCCAAGCGATCGAGTACCAGGACGCCGGATACACTCGAGTACAGGGCTGGATCGACTCCTCGCGGAAAAACCTGCGCACCGACACCGCACGCCGCATCGCCGACGCCGCCCTACACACCTCCCCACTTGCCTGGCGAGGCCGCTGACCAGCTGTCTGAATCTGATATCGGCATCTCATCACGCGTCCGGCACTGGACACACCGCCGGTTACCGAATACTCCATCGCCCTTCCGATTTTGATCCCGGGAGCGTCGCCCATTGCCCGGTGTCGGCTACCTCGATGAGGAAGTCAGCGGGACCAGGCCAGCGCCTCGGCAAAGTCCTGTTTCAGCAGCAGTAGAGTTGATCACGAACGAAGAGATCGACAGGACACGCCTTCACCAGCTCGCCCGCTTTGCTGCCGAGCATAGCTGCAGTTCACAGGTGTTCCTGCGACTTTGCCGGGGCCCTGGAGTGAGACCCCCGTCTGGCGACTCGACCCGGTGCCCCACCGCATCCACTGCCACCGCCGCCGCGCTGGGCGTTCACTACCTGTGCCAGATCACCCTGAAAAGTTGCCCAGGAGATATTGTGATGCGGCGGTGCGTGCTCGAACTCTGCTCGGCGGTAGGACTGGCCGACGCGCTGGCCTGATCGGGTCAGCGCGTGAAGCAAGCGGGAAGCAGGATGTGAGATGGCCGAGGAAACCAGCACTGTCCCTGACCTCGCAGCCGAGCTTCGCGGCAAGCTGGTCGATGAGCTGTGCGAGTGGGAACCGTTCCGTACGGCTGCGGTCGAGGACGCCATGCGTACCGTGCCGCGACATGTGTTCCTGCCTGGCGTCTCCATTGAGGAGGCCTACTCTCACGACAGCATCGTCACGCACCGTGATGGCGCGGGTGTGGCGTTGAGTTGCGCCTCGCAGCCCGGCCTCGTCGGCGCGATGTTGGAGCAACTCGATGCGCGGCCGGGACATCGGGTCCTGGAGATCGGCGCTGGCACTGGTTACAACGCGGCGCTGCTGGCCTACCTGGCCGGCTCGGGTGGTGACGTGACCACGGTCGACATCGACGAGGATGTGACCGAGTGCGCGCGGCGGAACCTGCATGCCGCCGGATACGGGAGAGTGCAGGTGAGCTGCGGCGATGGTCAGGACGGGTGCCCCGCAGCCGCGCCGTTTGACCGGGTCATCGTGACCGGCGGCGCGTGGGACATCCCGCCGGCGTGGCTGGAGCAACTCGCCCCGGGCGGGCGGATCGTCGTTCCGTTGCGCATCCGGGGGCTGACCCGGTCAGTCGCCCTGGAACGCGACGGCGCATGCTGGCGCAGCCGCTCAACCGAGTACTGTGGCTTCGTCCCGCTGCGGGGTGCTGGTCACCATCCGGAACGCAACATCCTGCTCGATTCCGACGGGAAGCTGATCCTGCGGATCGACGAGGGGCTACCCGCCGACGACGATGCGCTTCGTCGCAGCCTCGGCGAAGTGCCGGCAGAAATGTGGACGGGGACGACAGTCACCGATGCGGAGAAGAAGACTGGCCTCGGTGATCTCGACTACTGGTTGGCAACCCAATACGACCTGTGCCGGCTCCTCACGCGCTCTCAAAAACATGGCCTCGTCGCCCCAGTGTACGGCTGGGGAAGCATGGCTGTCAGGAATCAGGAAACCCTCGCCTATCTCACCAAGCGTCCGGCAGGTGAGACCGGCGAGTCGGAGCTGGGGGTATGCGCGTACGGCCCCTCCAGAGAGGAGTTGGCCAGCCGAGCGACCGAGCGGATCCGTGCCTGGGATGCTGGCCGAAAGCTGTTCACGCAGATCGAGGTCTACCCGTACGGCGCACTGGCACCCGCATCGGGGACTCTCCTAGTGGCCGATAAGCGTCACATCCGGGTGATCGTCCGCGTTGTGCCGCTGGCTGATCGAACCAGTAGCGCATGAAAGCTTCGACGCGCCTCGACACAGCAAGAAATGGAGATGCCATGGATGACAATGCGATCCTGGACGCCGCCACGGCCGATCTGTTCACCCTCGACCGACGGGAAGAACCCGCTGAGGATCTAACAGGATACGCGTGCTCAGAAAAATGCACCGACGACGGATGCACCCGTCCTTCAACTGACTGTAAAGGAAACGCGGGAAGATCCGCCCGTCCCTTGGTGTGATGTAGCGCCGTGGCGCGTTCCACGTTTACCGTCCATAGCGGACGCGGTGGAGGCACAGACCCCAAGGGGATGCACGTGTTGAACCTGCGCACCCACGATCCGCCGCTCGCGGGCTTTGTGACCGCCACCGGTGCCAGCTGGGGCGTTAGTTTTGTCGGGCGTTGCGGGTGAAGAAGGTGGTGAGCCGTTCGTCCAGCTCACGCAGGTGCGGGGAGCCGGCTCGGAGGGGCTGGATGTGGCGGTGCAGGG
>JBOHFJ010000101.1:0-14320 GCA_050699655.1 Pseudonocardiaceae bacterium | reverse complement strand
CGCGGTGGACTCGGCGCCGGTGGAGCGTTGGCGCGCACCCCGGGGCTGAACTTGGGCACCTTCATGCTGACTTTGGTGCCCATCCCCGGCCCCGTCTCGACCACCAGGCCGCACGCGTCGCCGAAGGCCGCGCGCAACCGGTCGTGCACGTTGCCCAGCCCGACATGCGCGCCAGTGATGTGCGAGTCAGTCATCTCCTCTTCGAGCCGCTGCGGATCCATCCCGCGTCCGTCGTCCTCCACGCTGATCAGGCACTCGGACCCGACGTTCTCCGCGACGATCGACACGGTGCCAGACCCTCCCCCAAGCCCGTGTCGCACGGCGTTTTCCACCAGCGGCTGCAACGCCAGGAACGGCAACACCACCGGCAGCACTTCGGGCGCGATCTGTACCTTGACCTGTAACCGGTCCCCGAACCGTTTCCGCTCCACGGCCAGGTAGTTGTCGATGTTGTTGAGCTCCTCAGCGAGTGTGGTGAACTCCGCGTCGGCCCGGAAAGAGTACCGGAAGTAGTCGGACAACTCCATGATCAGATCCCGAGCCTCCTCCGGATCAGTCTTGATGCAGTGCGAGATCGTGGTCAGCGCGTTGTAGATGAAATGCGGGGAGATCTGCGTACGCAGCGCCCGGATCTCGGCAAAAGCCAGCCGGGATCGGGACTCATCCAGCTCGGCGAGCTCAAGTTGGCTGGAGACGTACCGGGCGACCTCCGTCGTGGCCCGGATCACGGTGGGCCCAGCGGCCTGCTGGCTGATCACGCCGAAGGTTCCGACGATGCTGCCGTCCACCTCCAGCGGAGAGACGATCACAGCGCGCACCGGGCAGTTGGGGCGCCCGCAGTCCATCTTGTCCTTGTCCTTGGCCTTATCGAGAACCTGCTGACGACCGGTACGCAGCACGTCAATGGTGGCGTTGTGGGCACACTCCGCGTGGTGCTTGGCGTCGACGTCATGCGCGGGGTTGCCATCCCAGGCCAGCATCACACCCTCCTGGTTGGCCAGCACGACGGCCAGGCAGTTCAGCAACGCCCGCAGATGCGGCGCCGCACCGGTCGCCGAGGCGTGGGAAAGCCGCTCCCGCAGCGGTGGCGAGGCCTGCGCCATGGTGTGCAGCGCTCGGTAGGTGGCATGGTCGGCATCGGTGCCGAATGGCTGGCGACCGCGTAGGCAATACCTCAGCACGGCAGCCAGGGCCACGGCGAGAACAACCACTGCGGCGTCGCTGAGCAGGGTCACGAAACCATCGTCGCGGTCCGGGCCCCAGGTGACAACAGCGGGTCACTGTGACCCAGGGGCCCGGCCCGGGAGCGCTGACCCGGGGGGTGACAAGCTGGCACCATCAGTGGCGACGCGCCACCTGGTGACGATCAGTGGGCCAACCGGGACAACGGCCCGGTGCCGTTGTCTGGGACGTTGCGCGTTCGCAGGTCATCGGTGACTCGAAGAATCTCCTCCCGGGCCGGGATGACGCCATGCACGACGCCTTGCCAGCGCTCGCTCTCCACCTCGAGCGGCTCAGTGGTGTACGCCGTGATGATCCAAGGCCGTTGCATCGCCCACGACACCAGCACCAGCAGCAAAACCAGCAGGATCAACAGGACGAACCAGGCTGGTACGACCACACCCACCGGGGTCAGGAACACCACCAAGAGCGTCAGCACCACGATGACCCCCAGCATCGCGAAGCCAGGCAAATAACCCGCGGCCATGTCGTGCTCGAACTGGTCCGCCATCTGCGGCTTGGTCCAGCTGATCCTGCTCTGAACCGCCCAGGAGCGCCCGTCCTTGGCCCGCACCACCCGCATGATCTGATGCCTCCCGTCAACTTCCGTACCCATCATGTGCGACGGCCCAGCGTAACGCCGAGCCGAGGGAGTATTCCACTGGCGGAATGCCGCTGGTGGGATGCTGAGGGTGGGATACTGGCGGGCGATGACGCGATCTCCCTCGTTCACCCGTCGCCGGGAGGACTTCAGCTGCCTGCGCTGCGCGACCCTGGTGCGCGGCAACGGCTACACCAACCACTGCCCGCGCTGCCTGTGGTCGCGTCACGTCGACGTCAACCCGGGCGACCGGGCCGCCGAGTGTGGGGCGGCGATGGAACCGGTCGGAGCGCTCCGCGAAGGCGACGAGATCGTTGTGGTGCAGCGGTGTGTGGCCTGCGGGCACCGCCGGCGCAACCGTGCCGCGGCCGATGACGACCGGGATGCGCTGCTGGGACTGTTTGGTCGGCCAGTGCCCGATCCGTCTGGTCGGTAGCCGCTGGTCACCAACGCTGGGCGGCATGTCGTCGCCGGTGCGGACCGCCACGGTTTTGGGGACCGCGGTGTTGGGGACCACGGTCTTGGGGGCGGCCTTGGGGGTCTTGGGGGCGGCCTTGGGGGCAGGCGGTCCGCCGGTCGGCGGCCCCCACCAGACAGAGGGCGACCAGCAGCGCGGAAATCAAAACCAAGGCGGCGGCGATGGTGTTCACGTCGCTGCCGGATGCGGGGGCGGCTGCCGCGGCCTTGACCACTTGGTCGACGTGCTGTTGCTGGCCAGCGGTGGGGATCCGGGCGGGGAGGCTGGACACCGCGACCGGGGGGGGAGGCTGCATGGAAAGCTCAGACAGTCTGGAGTAGTCGATCAATCCGGTGCTCTCCACGTCCTCCATGTGCCGGTTGACGAGCACCGCGGCACTGGTCGCGAACGAGCGGATCAGGTCGTTTCGAGTGCCGGCCCGCACGCTGGTGATGGCGGGAAGCATCGCACCGTCGATGACGCGCAGCCGTTGCGTGAACATGCGGTCGAAGTCCGGCCCGGAGCGCCCGGACAACTCCCTGAGCCAGTTCTGTTGCCGCGCGGTGGGTTGGTCGGGCAACGGCACACCGAGCTTGCCGGCGACCGAGCGAACCTGCTTGTCGAGCTCGCCATAGTCGGCCCCGGTGCGCTGGGCGACGCCGCGGACCCGCGCGCCGCTGGCTTGCCGCTGGGCTGCCCGCCCGCTCGATTCCCCGCACAGATCAGTCTGCCGGACCATGACCAGCAGGTCTCGATCCGCGGGCCCCAGCGGGCCCCACTGAGTGTGCGCCCATCCCGTGTCGTGCGCGGTGCTGCGCACGTTTGCCGTCCCGTACTGCGAGGTACCCCAATACTGGAACACTGCGGCGGTCAGCGCGACAATCACGGCCAGGGCGACAGCCCAGCGGACGAATCGGGGTACCGGGGGGCGCACAGAAGAAGCCTTTCTCCGTCGGAAGATTGCGGGTGAGGTGCGGCCTAGACGAAGTCGAACTGCTCGGTGTGGATCCGCGGCGGCGGGACAGCCAGCCCTTCGAGCACGATCAGCACATCGGTAACCAGCGCGGGCGGCCCGCAGAGGTAGTAGTCGAGCTGGTCGCGCCGGAACTTGCCGGGCAGCAGCGCCGTGAGCACGTCCTCGTCGACGGTGCCGGACGCGCCGGTCCAACTCGGTGGCGGCTGGCGGAGCAGCTCGACGACGGTGAGGTCCAGCCGTTGCTGAAGTTGCCTGATCTCCGCGCGGAAGAGCAGATCATCGAGCGTCCGGGCGACCATGAGCAACCGGTGCGGGCGCCGGTCGTGCCGGTGCGCCAGCGTCCGCAGCATGCTCATCATCGGGGTGATGCCGACGCCACCGGCGATCAGCACCAGGCCGGTAGTGCGCCGCAGGTCGAGGGTGAACGCGCCGTGCGGGCCATCGAGCCATACCGGGCTGCCCGGTCGCAGCAGGCGCAGCTCGCGAGTGAAATCACCGCTGTGCCGGATCGTGAACTCGGTCCACAGCCCGACGTGCGCGCTGGAGGCGATGGTGAAGGGATGCTCCTGCGCCCCGATCGAGGGGTTCAGGCGCAGCCAGGCGAACTGACCGGGGGCGAACTCGAGGCTCCGGCGCCGGGGACCGTCGCGGCGGGGCTGAAGGACCAGGGTGCTCACGGTGCTGGTCTCCGGCCGGACCTCGCGGACCACATACTCACGGCGGGCGCCGAAGATCGGTAGCCACAGCCACCGGTACGCCAACACCACCAGCACGCCCAGCGCGAGGACCGTGAACGCGGTCCGCATCACGGAATCCCGAACCAGGTGGTTGAGCCACCAGATGTGCAGCCCGGTGAGCACCAGCATCGCGGCGGCCAGCACCACATGCACCCAGCGCCACACCTCGTAGCGGTGCCGTAGTCGTCTGCGCAACACCGTCAGCGCGATCAGCGCACCCAGCACCACAGTGGCTCCGAACGCGGCGCGAGCGCGATTGGGCGCGTGCAGCACGTCGAGCAGGGCCACGTTCGCCGGGTTCGCCGCCACCACCAGGACAATGTGCAAGGCCACCAGCAGGGCGACGGCCAACCCGACGAACCGGTGGATGCCGAGCACCCCATCAATGCCGAGGGTGCGCGTCAGCGAGCGCAACCGAGACGGCAGCACAACCGCGCAGACCAGCATTGAGGTGGCGAGCAGCCCCATCCCGACGGAGAGCTCAGAGAGCAGCGACGAGCGCGCCACCGGTTGTGTGACCCCGGCGCGCGGGCCGTGCAGCACTGTCGCCAGGAGCACCGGCGCGAGGAGCACGGCGAGGAAGGCCGTAGCCCACAGTGTTCGTTCCAGCTGGCGTCGCACGGCACGAACCGTAGGGAGAAGGGGGTGCCTGGCTGGAGCAATCTGAGAGAGTTACCGGCCCGTGGTCGCCCACCGGCCGTGCGGCGCGACGAGCGCCAGTGGATTAGCCCGAACGCCGCACCGGTTACTCCGAATGCCGCGTCCCACGCTCAGCAAGACTCTTGCGGACGCAGTGACCCGGTCGGGTAGTCCTGCCACTCATCGATTGCCCAAAGCCACGCGACAAGGAAACCTTGCCGCCGATGCAGCCCGATCAGCGATCACCAGTGACTTCTCCTGGGCTTCCCCCTGTGCCTTCTCAGGCCCCCTCCCACGGACCACGGCATCCAGTTCTGCTCATGGTGCCGCTACGCCAGACAACGAGCCGGGTGCTGCAAGCGTTACGGTCCACGGGGTTCGAGACCCGGACCCTGGACGCTGTTCCCGAGGTGCTGGAGGCGGCTCGCGCGCATACCCTCGCCGCGATCGTGCTCGACGTCGCGCTGGCCGGACCGGATCCCTGGAGCTTCCTCGACGAGTTGCGCCGGATCGCGCCGCGGCTACCGGTCATCGCACTGACCTCCCGCGAGCAACGGGAGCAGACCGTGTCGCTGCTGCGGGGCACGCTGGACGACTACCTGACCACTCCGTTTCCGGTGGAGGAGCTGGTCAGCCGGCTGCGGCTGCGGGTCTGCGACCAGCTGCCGGTGGACCGGAGCGTGCTGCGCGCGGGAGTCGTCACCGTCGACACCGCGCTCGGGCTGGTCAGCGTCGCCGGCCGGTTGGTGACGCTGTCCCCCACCGAATACGCGCTGTTGGTCGCCTTGGCGAGCCGACCCAGTGAACCGGTATCGCAGGACCAGCTCACCGAGGCGGTCTGGGGCCAGCCAAAGTCCTCCAACGTCGTGGAGGTCTACGTCGGCTACCTGCGCCGCAAGCTGGGCCCCGACCTGATCCGCACGGTGCGCGGCGCCGGCTACGCACTCGACGGTTGAGGTGCTCGTCCGTCACGGTGTCATTTGGCGGGTCACTGGGCGGGTCCGGTATCGCCGATGCGTATAGCGGTGGCGGTGCCGCCGGCTTTGGTGGCCAGAACGATCACCCGATCATTGGCGAGCAGCTGGCTGATGTCGCCGGATTTCCGGCCCTTGCGGACCTTAGTTGAGTTGTCAACCACGTAGGTAGCGCTGAACCCGTCGGTGGAGCGGACGGTCAGCTGCCCGGAGTTGGCCGAGTCCACGACGCCCCGCTGGATGTCGAAGACCTGGTAGCCGTGATCGGTGTCCACGGTGGCCTCGCCGTGCTCGATTCGGGCCAGCAGCCCGCCGTGCCGGCCATGCCCACCATGCCAGCCGGGCCGGCCAGGCCCGTGGCCCATGCCCTGCGACACCGGGGCGGCGCTGGACAGAGCGGAGGGGGCGGGAGACGGTGGGCTGGCGCCGCGCGCGAAGGCGATGCCGGTCCCCACTCCAGCAAGCACCAGCACCCCTGCCCCAGTCAGCAGAATCATCTTGGTCCGGCGGATCATCGACGGGTACCTCTCTCGCGGCATACTTTTCGATCTTTGGTGGCGAGCGTGCGGTCCGACCCCATGCTCCACCGCTTGTCTGTGAGGAAGCTGAAGAGCCACCAGAGCGCCATCTCCGGCGCACAGCGTGGTCAGCGACGATCTACGCATTGTGACGGAAAAAGAGAAGTCACCGAAAGTCTTGCGCACGACCGCCGATCACCGGTTACATCTGAGGCGGTGTCCTTGACGGGCGGCTGGAGCACTTCAGAATCGGGTGATGGTCAGCACATGAGCCTAAGAGAGGCGTTGCCCGCCGTGCTACGAGGGTTGCACGCCCGGCGTCTTCGTCTGGTTCCCCCCGTGATGTCGGTCCTGCCTGGGGTGGTCACGCTGTGCGCCCAGACGCGGCGACTGTCAGCACCCGCTCCACAGCGTTTCCGTACCCTTCCAGCTCCACACCGCGTGGACGCAAAAGGATGGCCCCGATGGAAGCTATGATCCTGACACTGGCGCTAACAAACGTCCTACTCATTATAGGAATGATCGGCACAATCGTAGGAATTACCCATCTTGTCTACCCATCGAGGGATCGCCGAGAGCGCTGAGACCTCCCAAAGAACGCCGACGGGCGACCTGCTCCGTGACCTCGCTGGCGGTCAGCCAGTCGTCGTCGGCCTGGACCCGGAGCGTCCGAGCGCCGATGCCAGCATGCTCGACGTCGACGGATGGGATCTCGACCCGGAGACCGGCCACCACCGCGCCGCGCGGTAAACCCCAACGACCACACCGTATAGCCTAAGCTGTTATAGTTTAATCCGGTCTAAAATAACAACTGGAGGCGCGGGGAGCTCATGACGTTGCCGTTTCACCCTCAGTCCGATCTCGTTGAAGCGCGCGTTGCGCTGCGTCGCATGGTGGAAGCAGTGCTCGGAAGTCTGGCCTCTGGCGTGCTGCCAAGCGAGGCCGAGCGACAACAGGTCGACATCAAGGAGGAGGCTGGGCGCCGCGGCGCAGGGGGCGTGCTCCTTCCGGGACTGGTGGAGAACCTCGCAGCGGCAACACAATTGGCTGACGAGGTGACATGCTTCGCGAACACCCCGGGCGGTGGGGCGTTGATCGTGGGGGTGGAGGACCGCACGGGTGACCTGTTGGGCACAGCCATGAACCCGGAGTGGTTGCGTCACCGCATCTACGAACGAGTCGACATCGCACCCGTGGTCGAGCAGCGACATGTCGAGGGGGTTCGCCTGCTGGTTCTGTACGTTGCGGCCGCACAGGATCCTGTCGAGGACACCTCTGGACGCATCCGCTGGCGGGTTGGCGCTCACTGCACACCAGTCGACCGCGTTGAATGGTGGCAGCACCGGCAGCACCTAATCGGCTACGACAGCATGGCGATCCCCACTGGCCGCACCGTACCCGAAGTCTCACCTGGGGCGATCGTCGTTGCGAAGAAGTACCTGCGAGCAGCGGACCCGGCAGGCAGCGCCGGGTCCGCTAGCGCCGCCGATCTGCTTCGGCGTCTCGGCGTGCTGCTGCCCGATGGTCACCTCACGCAGGCTGGCGCCCTTGTCTTCTGCCCCGCCGATCTCACCTACCTCTCGGTGACGGTCCTCGACGTCGAGGGAGGTGACGTCATGTCTACACCTCCGGACTTCAGGGGATTAAGCCTGCTTGAACAGCTGTCCGCAACAGAAGACCGCCTCGACCCGGTGAACTCCGAGGTGGTTCTGCCAGGCTCGTTCGCCCAGATACCTGTCCGCCGGCTCCCCACTGCGGCGCTTCGTGAGGCAATTCTCAACGGCCTGGTGCACCGTGACTGGCACCTGCCAGACTCAGTCACGGTGACCTGGGTTCAGGCGGATTCGGCCTTGCAGGTCGTCAGCCCCGGCGGGTTCGTGGGGGGCGTGACAGCAGAGACCGTGCTCACACAACGTTTTGCCCGCCATCCGGCGCTCGCGGATCTGTTTCGCGCTCTGGGTTTAGTGGAGAAGCAGGGACTGGGCGTCGATCGGATGTACCGAGAAATGGTCGCCCTTGGGCACAGGCCACCCGTTATCGTTGAGGATCCAGGCCCGCAGGTCCGCACCCGCCTGGTTGGTGGAGAACCGGTGGTCCCGGTGATGGCACTCACCACGCGTATCGAACCCACGGTGCGCCGCAAGGATGTGCGCGTCGCCCTAGTGGTCGACACGCTGCTCCGCGAGCCGTTCACTACGCCGCAACGTATGGCGCTTGTGTTACAGCGAACATCGTCCGAAGCAGAAGAGGCGCTTGACACCGCTACGGATTGCAGGGTGCACACCCAGCCGCTGCTGGCCCGATATAAGGACATCTGGATGTTGTCATCTGCCGCGTTGAACCTGGTGGAAAGCTCCGGACCGAGGTCCAGGCTGCGCAGCCGCGGAGTCCTCCCTTATCGCCGACCGGACGACCCAATCGGCGTAGTGCGCCAATGGCTTGGAGCGCATGATCGCATCACGTCAGGTGATCACTCGGTGCTCACTGGGCTGACCCAACCAGGGGCGCTGAAACAGCTCGAACGCCTCGTTGCGGAAGGATTCCTCGTCCGAGGTACGGGACGCGGACGCAGCGCACATTTCCTCCCTGGTCCCGGGCTGATCTGAAACGATGTTGGCGTCAACGTATAGTCTCCGCACACCCACGGCCTCTTCGTCCCGAACTGCCGGCACGGGGGTCGGTGGGGGTCATTCACGCCGGTCGCGGGCCATTGTCGGGTACTTCGGGGCGATGTTGGTCGGCGTCGTTGCTGTACATCGCTTCTGTACAGCTGAGGAGCCGGGAGCTCGGGAATACCGACTTGATCTAGCTACTCGGACCGCTTGAAGCGGTCCGACGATGCGACGGGGACGGCTTCGCCGTTCGCGTCATAACGTGCTAAGCCGCGTGGCGGCCCACTGCGCCGCTGGACTGGACCGCTCGTAGCCGTCGGAACAGGGCTAGCCGCGTTTGCGGGGGCCACGATCAACCTTGGGGAAAAATCAGCTCCGCTCCGGCCGTTTCCTTGATCGTCTTTGTTTTGCTGACGACAGCCCTCGCCTGGCATGCGCAGTCCTCGCAACCCGCACCAGCTCGACTTCGCTACACGCAGGCCCGGCGACCCCGACCGGCGAGCGAGCGCATCGGCCGAAGGTCGCCCTTGATCAGAGGGGGTTGTGCTGATCCGGTGTGCACACCGGATCAGGCAACGGCAGAAACGCTTGAGAACACCTCGTGCTTAGCGCCTCCTGCGCCACCACTGCTGGGCTGTAAGCCAGATCCACTCCCGGAGAACCCAACACCACCACACCACCGCAACGCTCAGCAGTACCCGCCTTGCGACCCGCACAGCAACCCCCTGCCAGCGATCGACCACCTAGGCACAGCATTGAGTATGAGGGCAGTGAAAGTCTATGGGATTCCTCGACTATGACGTCGAGATCCACAAGATCATCTGTTCGACCAGTGAGATCGAGTCACTCAACGCTCACTACCGACGCGCCGTGCGAGCCAGAGGACGCTTCCCGCGCGAACAAGCTACACACCATCAACCACCAAACCGGCTAGGCACCGTTACCCATCACCCGGAGCCAAAACGGCTTGCCGCCGGTCTGCGTGACAGCACTCAGGCAGCGGCGGGCGGCGCAAGACCAGGCGCGCGAGGCTGCGGGCAGTGCATGGACCCGAATGGAGCTGGTGTTCACCACCCGGTACGGCGACCCGGTCGAGCCGCGGGCTCTTGACGTGCGGTTTTGTGGTGTCGGGGTGGCGGGATTCGAACCCACGGCCTCCTCGTCCCGAAGCGATTGAGGCGCTGCGGTGACCAGCGTACCGCTGGGCATCGACCGTGCTGACGCATCCCCGAGAGTCCACGCCGGTACGCGGTGGTTGTCACTCAGTTCGTCACTCACTCCAGCACGAGACCACCGCAGATTGATCATCGCAGCGTAATAGGGTGGTCTAGATCTGGGTTGTGGCGACCTGTCGGGCTGCCCGGGCGAGTTCCTGGGTGTCGGTGCCGGGTCGGGCTTCCAGTGCGGTGGCGAGCGGTGTCAGCCATTCCCGTCGAGCGGCGATGGATTGCAGGGTGCTCACCGCCTCAATGGCGTGGTGGGCCAGTGTCAGTCCCCGGGGTTCCCCCGCCCGTACGTGGATCTCGGCGAGGAGCAGCTCGGCCACTGGGTGGCCCCGGCGGTAGTGGCCCTGCCCGTAGCCGCGCACCGCGCTGGCGGCGAAGGGCTCGGCGTCGTCGAGCTGGCCCAGGTCGCGCTGAACCCCGGCGGTCACGAAATCGGCTCCCGCGCGCTCGAACGCATCGCGGGGCTCCCACCTCTCCCCCGCCTCTCCGAGGCAGCGGATGGCCTCATCAACACCACCCATCCGGGCGTAGGCGGCGGACGTCCGGGCCAACCGCGCGGTAAGCGTCGGTACCCGCGGGTCGTTGGCGCGGAGCTGAACCCCCCGAGCTGGAGTAGTTTCAGCGCGTCGTTGGGGTTCCCGGTGCGGACCAGTGTCATCCCAGCGTGCAAGGCGGCGTGGGCGATCCCGTACGTGTCCCGGGCCGTCCCGGCCAACCGCAGGGCGCGGGTGAAGTGACCCGCCCCGTCCAGCCCGGAGTCGTAACAGGCCCAGCCCGCCTCGGTGTGCACCTCGGCCAGCGCGGTCGCGAGCCGCGCGGTGACCTCATCGGTCGCGGGGACCCGCATCCACCGGGTGTAGGACATCGCGACGGCACTGACCACCTCGGCCTGCCCGCCGTAGTACCGCACCACCCCGCGCCACCGCTCAGTCACCCCCACCACCGTGCGCACATGGACCATACCCAGCCGCGAAGGCAAGACGTGACCGGTCGGCAAGGCCAACTCCGGGAGACCCACAAACGCCTGACCGAAGGCCGCAGTCGACGTGACGGACACCAAGTTGCGGCGTTTCACGGGCCGCCCACCTCCTTCCCAAACGACCCCCAGCGCGGCGGCCAGCAGTAAAGGCCTCAGCCGTGACGCGGTGGGCGATGCCCGTCGGTCCGTCGGCAAAGCCGACAGGGCACCCCGGCGCGGGGATGACGGGTGTCCGAGCGCGGCGACCTCGGCTCAGGATCGCTCGGAGTGCGGCAACGAGCCGGACATGATGTTTGCCTGCCATGGCGTCTCACTCCTGCTTCCTGGCGGTAGCGCTCCTCCCGTCGGAGCCCTTCCTCCGGCGCCCCAAGCTCCCGCTCGCCTCATATGGGTGGCGCCCAGAGCCGGGTCGGGTCCGTCCTGAGCAGCGCACGGTTCGAGGCTTGGTGCCCGCCGGTTGCTTCGGCCTGCGCTGAAGGAAGAAAGCGCGACCAACCGGCAAGAGCATCAACCGTGCGCTGGGGTAGCCCGTACATCCCGGCTCTGGGGCCATGGCGGGCCACTAACGTCGCGCAAGCAGGCAGCAAAGAAACGTGGCCTTTCCGAACGCTCAGTTCGTCTGCTCGCGCTGTCTGGGTAGCCGAAACACGGGAGACGCATCACGCTGCGCCCCCCGTGATCGCATCGGTGGAAAGTGGCTACTAGTCCAGCAATCCGATCCGCCCAGCGAACTCCCGCACTTCACCAGCATACGATGGTTTGGCCCGCTTGACGAGCGTACGCACCATGCCACGCATCTCTTGCCGGTGCTGGAAATCTTCCGGGCACAGCCGTTCAGCCATCTTCAAATACACGAAGACCGCCGCATCATTGCCGCGACAATCATAGCATTGGGCAACTTTGTACAGGAGGCTGGTCTTGCGCTCCAGCGATGGGGTCCGCGTGATGTCCACGTCGTCGGCCAGCCGCAGTGCTTCGGATATCTCACCGCATTCGTACTCGACCCCGACCATGTGGATGCCCACGTTCGTCGGCCCGAAGAACAACGTATTGTGGTGGTTGTGCCTCTCATCGACACGCAGCGCAGCCTCGTGGGCTGGTCCGCGCAACAGCTCACGCGCCCGCCACGGATCACCGGTCCGCAACGACCCCAGTGTCGCCACCAACAGCAGCCCACCATAGAGAGAGAAGTGTTCGGGAGTGCCGTCCGGCAACAACGGCTCCAACGCTTCGCTCCCCTTCATGGCGAGATCCAAGGCCCCGCCTGGCATATCATCCGTGAGCATGGCATGGCCGAGACTCCAGGTGGCCGCAGCGATCAACAGCGGGTCTTCGGTTTCCTCGGCGTAGCGCATGGCCCGGTCCGACACCAGCCCACAGAGATCAAGCCGCCCCAGGTACTTCAACACCGCCCGCGTCAACTGGTAGACCTCGGACGCTTGCCGGCACGCCGCACGAGAGCGCTGCGACTCGTGTACGGCTCGCTCACTGTTGACGATCAGATCCGGGAGTACCCGCAGCGCATCGCTGTACTTCGTTGGCGAGGTGAACCAGGTCGTCTGCGCGGTGCGTATCCGCTCGTCTAATTCCTCCAGAGTGGGGAGTTGTCCGGGATCGGTGAGCGCCAGGGAGCGGTAGGTGAACAGCGCCCGTTCCACCTCAGCCAGCCGGGGATTCACCGGCCCTTCATGGTTTTCGCTCGGTGCTTCACCCACCAGGGCCGAGGTACGCACACCGAGCACCTTCGCCAGCTTGCGCAGCACCGGCACCGACGGTGTCTTACTGTCGGCCTCAATCATCTCCAGATAGCGCACCGTGATACCGGCATGCGTGGCCAGCGAGACCGTGCTCATCCGCCGCTGGATGCGGTACAGCCGGACGAGGCCACCGGTCGGCATGTCAGGCACGCTGACACCTCCTAATTTCGGTGAGGATGGGGTGCCTTGACTAGCAAGGCTACGGGGTGTATTAGGCCTCGTTCACCTGACCGAAGGCGGCGGTCGAGGCGGTGCCGACCAGGATCCGGCGTTTCCCGGCCCCGCCCACCTCCTTCTCCGCTGACAGCGGGTTCGGTGCCTGCTCACCGTAACTCAGGCCCATCCAGGCTCGGAGCACCCCGAACCCGTCGGTGATGCGCTCCAACAACAACACATCCCGCATCCAGCGACCCTTACGGATCTCGCACACCTCCGACTGAGACTGCCCGGTCACCTGCGCGATCCGGCGCTGACTCACACCCAGGCGCCCAAGCAGCCGGTACACAGTGCCGACGTCACGGGCAGTCAGCGCGGCGCGCATCTCGTCACCTGCGAAGAACTCGGCGTCAATCGGATCAACTGGTGATGACCTCTCTGTCAGTCGGACGGCGGGGACTCCATGGCTCTAGACCGGGCAAAGTCGGGCGAGGGCGCCACCGCCACCATGCGACACCCCCCTTGACCTGACCGACCACGGGCATTGGGCAAGGGCCGCTGGTCACCTCCACCTGAAGGCACCTGGTGTCGGGGACTCGGGGGTTGCACACGGGCCAGCAGCCATTGCTTCGCCCGCGCCCACCGCATCACGGGTTTTGTCGCCGCGGCCCGGCACCAGGTGCATGGCGCACTGTGGCGGCAGTGATCAGAATGGCGCCAGAGAGTGGCCTCGCATCGGGCTGCCACCCCCGCTGCCACCCTTTAGGGTTGACCGCCATGACGGTGGATGCGGGGGAGCTGGCGGCGGACCGGGTACGGGTGAAGGCCTTGCGGCGCAGCCTCGGTTTGCACTTGGCCACCTACCGCAACGCGGCCGGGGTCTCGCAACCCGAACTGGCCCAGGCCCTCGGACGGACCCGGACCACGATCTCGAAGGTCGAGCACGGCACCCGGGGGATGCCCGGGGAACAGTGGAAGCTCACCGACGAGGCGTGCCGGGCCGGCGGCGCCCTGATCGCTGAGCATCGCACGCTGGCCCAGGCCGAACAGGACTACCGTGAACGTAGCCGTGCCCACCAGTGCCAGGCGCGGCAAGCGGCGGCGCAAACCGGCCTGGACGCCCTCCGGGCCGCACTCACGCGCGGCACGCGGGACCGTGACCAGAGCGGTGGGCACGACGCGTGGCTGGGGATACCCGGTGTGGACAGGGAGCTGGCCGAGGAACTGATGCGGGAACTGATCACGATCCTGGAGCGGCGCCTGGGCCGCCGTGCCGCGCTGCGGGTCGCCCGCTGGGCACTGGCGGCCTTGAGCCTGTCTGGCCTGGATCCCGACGAGTACACCCGGACCGCGCACGCCCTGGAGGATCCCCGCCGGGTGGACCCCCGTGTCGTGAACAACCTGGCCAGCACGCTCGCCCAGTGCAAACGCCAAGAAGACACCCTCGGACCGTCCGAGGTACTCGAC
>JBOHFJ010000100.1:0-14641 GCA_050699655.1 Pseudonocardiaceae bacterium | reverse complement strand
ACGGGCCCGAGGCGTTCACCCCGGACAACGAGTTCTGCCTCGGTGAGACCGAGGTCGGCGGGTTCTTCGTGGCCGCCGGGTTCTGCGCGCACGGCATCGCCGGGGCCGGTGGGGTCGGGTGGGTGCTGGCCGACTGGATCGTGGACGGCGAGCCGAGCCTGGACCTGTGGCGCCAGGACATCCGCCGCTTCGGCGCGCAGCACCGCTCGCCGTCCTACACCCTGCACCGCACCGTCGAGACCTACCAGACCTACTACGACCTCCATCACCCCCACCAGCAACGCTCCGCCGGGCGCCCGTTGCGAACCTCGCCGGTCTATGGCTGGCACGCCGCGCACGGGGCGGTGTTCGGGGAAAAGGCCGGCTGGGAACGAGTCGACTACTACGCTGCCAACGAGGCCGCCGGTGCGGAGTCGCTGCGCCCGGAGGGCTGGGCCGGCGCGTTCTGGTCACCGGCGATCGGCGCCGAGCACCACGGCACCCGTACCTCGGCCGGGCTGTTCGATGAGAGCTCGTTCGCCAAGATCTCGGTCAGCGGCACCGACGCCGTCGCGTTCCTGGAGGGCGTTTTCGCCAACCGGGTCGCCCGGGGACCCGGCACGCTCAGCTACACCCAGGCGCTGAACTCCCGCGGCGGAATCGAGTGCGACGTCACCGTCGCCCACCTGGAAGACCAGGAGTTCCTGATCGTCACCGGGACCGCGTTCGGCGCCCACGACCTGGGTTGGCTGCGCGACCACGCCAGGCGAACCGGCGCGTCGGTGCGGCTGGCCGACGTCACCGGGCAGTACGCCTGTTTCGCGCTGTGGGGGCCGAAGGCCCGTGACGTGCTCGCCCCGCTGACCCCCCAGGAGCTGTCCAACGCGGCGTTCCCGTACCTGTCGACGCGGGAGATGACGGTCGGTGACGTGCCGGTGCGCGCGGCGCGGGTGAGCTTCGCCGGCGAGCTGGGCTGGGAGCTGTACTGCTCAGCCGAGTACGGGGCCGCGCTGTGGCGCGCGGTGTGGGCGGCCGGCCAGCCGCACGGGCTGGTGGCGGGCGGCTACCGGGCCATCGAGAGCCTGCGGCTGGAGAAGGGCTACCGGGTCTGGGGTGCCGACATCGGCCCGCGGACCTCCCCCGACGAAGCTGGGCTGAGTGGGTTCCTGCGGCTTGACAAGCCGTTCGTCGGACGGGAGGCGCTACTCGCCGCCCGAGCCCGCGGCGTGACCCGCCGGCTGCGCTGCCTGACCTTGGACGACCCGCGTGCTGTGAGCTTGGGCGGCGAGCCGGTGCTGGTGGGCGGCGCGGTGTGCGGCCGGGTCACCTCGGGGGGGTACGGCTACACGGTAGGCCGCTCGATCGCCTTCGCCTACCTGCCGGTTCCGGTGGTGGGCGTGGGTACACCAGTGACGGTGGAGATCGCCGGCCAGCGGGTCGACGGGGTGGTCGACGCCGACCCGCTGCATGATCCCCTGGGCGTCCGGATCCGCAGCTGAACGCCTCGCCGGCAACACGCCGAAACTATACATACGTCTGTCTAATTTCGTAGTATCGTCAACAAGCGCGGGGGCCTGGCAGTGGAGGTCTCGATGGCGCTACGACGTGGAATCCGATGGGTGGTTCGGCACGGGCTGATCCGGCGGGCGGTGCGGCGCCAGATGCGCGCCGGTGACCTGGGGGCGCGGCTGATGCTGGACCCGGTGGCCCGCGAGGACCCCTTCCCGCACTACGACGAGCTGCGCGCGCGGGGCCGGCTCGTCCACACCGGCATGACGCGGATCTCGGCGCACCACGACGTCTGCCTGGCAGTGCTGCGCAGCCCGGACTTCGGGCAGATGCGCTTGGACCAGGTACCCGGGATTGCCCAGCTCGGCATGAAGCTCGGCGGTCGCCCGGTGCTGACGCCGATCGAGCCGCCCTCCATGCTGGTGGTGAACCCGCCCGAGCACACCCGCTACCGCAAGCTGGTCACCCGGGCGTTCTGCGCGCGCAACATCGCCGCCCTGCGCCCCCGCATCGAACAGATCGCCGAGGAGCTGCTCGACGAGCTCGCCCGCTCCAGCGCCGATGGCCCGGTGGACCTGGTCACGCGCTACGCCAGCCTACTGCCGGCCACCGTGATCGCCGAGATGCTCGGCGCGCCGGTCGCGATGCGCCGCCAGTTCCTCGACTGGGGGGCCGGCGCGGCGTTGTCGCTGGACCTAGGCTTGAGCTACCGCGAGTTCCGCCGTTCCGAGCTCGACATCACCGCGCTGCACCGCTGGATACTGGGCCACTTCGCCGCGCTTCGCCGCGCTCCCCGCGGCGGCGTGCTCAGCTCGCTGGTGGCCGCGCACGACCAGGGTGATCAGCTGACCCTGGATGAGCTGAGCAGCATCGCGATGCTGCTGCTCGCCGCCGGTTTCGAGACCACCGTCAACCTGCTGGGCAACGGCGCGGTCCTGCTGATGCGCCACCCCGAGCAGCTGGCTTTTTTGTGCGCGCAACCGCGGCGGTGGGCGGGGGCGGTGGAGGAGATCCTGCGCTACGACTCCCCCGTGCAGCGCACCGGCCGCCTCGCGCTGCGCGACACCGAGGTCGCCGGCTGCCCGGTGCCGGCGGGCTCGTTCATCGTCGTGCTGCTCGGCGGCGCGAACCGCGACCCCGCGGTTTTCAGCGACCCCCACCGGTTCGACGTCACCCGGCCCGAAGCGGACCAGCACCTGGCGTTCTCCAGCGGCATCCACTACTGCATCGGCGCCACCCTGGCCCGCCTGGAAGGCGAGATCGGCCTGCAGACCCTGTTCCGCCGGTTCCCCGATCTCGCTCTCGCTGGTACTCCGCACCGGCGCCCCACCCGCGTCCTGCGCGGCTACGACTCGATCCCCGTCCGGCTGAACAGCCGTAAACCGACCGTCACATCCGTTCCGGGCGGATCGGGGCACGAGTCTGGATCTGATCGTGGACTTGTGCACAGACATCGACATTGATCATGAGCACCATCCCAGTGCGACAGCGCGACCGCATCGCCAACTGTCGCGCTGTCTGTCCAGGCGGCTATCGTGTCCGGTGTGACCGCCGCAGCGACTCCTCGACCGCAGAGCGGCCGGAACAGGCCGTCGTTTTCTGACGCCACTGCGGCCGAGGTCCGCGCTGCGCTGATCCCGGAGGAAGCCGCCGAGTTCGACCAGCAGTGGCGCGACGCCATGGCCAAGGCCACCGAAACACTGGACCTGTCCGAGGTGCTGGCGACGCTGGAGTCCTGGCGGCGGGTGGCGCGGCTGACCGCGGTAAACGGACCCGAGGCGCACCGGGCCATGTACCGCCGGGCGGCCGCCCGGCTGGCCGGAGAGAACGTCCCGGTTGACGAGCCGCTGCCGCAGGTCAAGGCCCGGCTGGGCCTGTAACCACGTTGTACACGGTCACCACCGACGACCAGTCACAGCAGCAGGTCGACGCGCTTCCGGCCGAGGCGCTGGTCCCCTTCGCCGAGGCCCGCGCGACCCTGGAGGTCGCGCCCTGGAATGGCGCGCTGTACCACAAGCACAAGCCGGACAGTCCCATGCGAGCCCTGACGTTCGGCCCGGCCGGGCAGGAGAAGTGAACAGGGGTAGCAGCCGCGTACACCGACATCCCAGTTCGCCGGAGCGGATTATCACTCACTCAGGGCGGATCGGGACACGCGTCTGGATCTGATCCCGGACTTGTGCATAGACATCGACATTGATCGTCGGTGCCACCCAGAGCGAGAGCGCGACCGCGTAGTCGACTGTCTCTCCGTCGAGACCGCCGGCTTGTCCGTAGCACTTCACGCGGACGACGAGATTCGATCCTTGACCCTCCGCGAAGGTGCTGCGCGTCTCCCACATCTGGTGCTGGACGGTAGTGGCTCCACGAGTCGCGGTGTCGGCGCTCAGTCCGCGTGGTGTGCCGAGCTTGGGGATGGCGCCCGACGGCTTGACGAAGGAAAGCGCCGCGCGGCGATACTGACGGGAGCGCCAGTTGACTGGTGAGAGCCAGGCGAGGGTGGCGTCGATTCTCTTCGTCTCACGAACACCGAGTCCATTGGGAAGTGGGAGCAGCAGTTCTTGCTCCTCGAGTGCACCGATTGTGCTGATGAAGAGCAGGACTGCTTCGTTGCTGGCGCAGCCTTGGGAGAAGTCCCTGACGAGGACACCGTTTCCCGCAGCCCGCTCGATGGGCAATGTTGTACTGCTGAAATCGGCGAGTTCACCGGTTCCATGGACGAGCAGTGCCTTGATCCCTGCGGCGCGTTGCCGGCGTGTGAGCGGGACACTCGTGGCGATCTCCTCGAGCAGGTCATAAAGTTTAGCGGCTCGCCGGGTGATCAGGGCAGCGGCAGGACTCGTGCCGGCGGTGAATGTCTCCCTCCTGGTGCCGGGCGAGGCTACCCGGATCCCTGGGCCCAAGGGTGACACGCTGGTGAAAGTAATCGAGTCTGCGGGAACAGCGGGCTGGCGGTACATGACTCGACCGCCATCTGTCGCTAGGTTAGGCTTCACACTTCGCCGGTAGCCGGGGCCAAGGGCCGTAATCGGGCTGATGCTGGCAAGCCCATCGGTCGGGTCAACCGCGTATCCCACGGGGCAGACGTCGGAGGAATCGGCGTGGACCGCCCCTACAGTGATCGCGTTGATCGATTCCGCGGGCGCGAGCAGGCATCTCTGGTTCTGGTCGCGTTGCTGGGCATTGAGCACGGCCTGCCTGCGGTCGTCTCCGGTGAGCGCGAGCAGTTTGTCGCTGTTGGAGGCCGCCAGCGGTAAGCGGCGGTGATTGCCTGCCGAGACGATGACGAGGACCCCATACTTGTAGCTGAGCCAGTCGATCATCCGCGCCCAGGACGACAGGACGCAGTCGAATGGCGTCGCGGGGTCGCCGACGGACAGGTTGACGATCGCGACCTGCGGAGCGAAAGGGTTCGCGCCGTCATCGGAGTCAAACAGCTCGCGGAACACCCGCCACATGAGATCGGGGGTCAGTTCGTCCGCAGGTAGTTCTTCGCTGCGCTGGGTCGTCTCTGGCGACGGGGTGAGTATGGGGCGCACGAGCACCTGCCGTGGCGCCGGAGCCTCGCCCGAGCCGCGGTCACCCCAGACGACGACGGACGACATCCATGTTCCGTGCTTGCGTTCGTCCACAGTTGATTCGCTAGTCAGGTCGTCTGGGTCGTGGACTACAACTCGCCCCTCCAGGAGGGGATGGTTCGCGGTGGGGACACCGTCCAGCAGGCATACGACCGGTGGCAGATCAGGGAGCGGGGCGTCAACATCGACTTCGGCATCCGTGACGGGTCCGGACGCGGGGACAGCGTGGCCGGTGACGCGCAGGTACAACACATTGGCTGACTTGACCACCTGGACGGCATCGAATCGCCGGTTGGCCAAATCAACGAGCACGCTCGTGGGCACGGTGCACTTGAGTCCGTGGTAGCCGATCTGGTCGATGATCTCCGACGAGAGTACTCGGCCGCCTCCTTGTTGGAGCAGAATGGTGACATCGCGCTGGGAGTCGGCGCGGGCCTGAGGCGAGCGGCGATACCAGAGCTCGACCTCGATGGCGTGGGGGTGGTCGGTGATCTGGCCGGCAAAGTAGTCGTCCCAGTCAATCATCTTGAGCCGGTCTTGTGGCCCCCAGGGGCGGACATCCTTGAGATGAGCGAACAGGTCACGCAGGGGGCGTAGCCGCGGCCGAGGGCTCGATCGCGTTTCCAGGCACCCCACAGGCGTAAGAGCCGATCGAAGGCCTGCTGATTAAAGCAGATCGCGTGGAGGCAGGACTTGATGAGCGGATCTCGCGGCTTCTTCGGTGTCAATACGTACTCTTCGGTTGGTTCGGTTGCCCCTTCGGATTGAACGAGGATCTCCAGACCGAGCTTGTCCGCAACCTTGGTGAGGTCTATCTGTTCGTCGAGCGCTTCGAACACGAGGACCAGCTGCGGGTCGGCGGTATAGATGGACTCGGCAAGCTGGACCTGTGTCTGGAACGCCGCCATCGCCTCGTCGAACCGCGTGTCCAGGCGGGCGATGCGCTGCTCTGTGTTCCGGAACTCGACCCGCCCCGGCCCACCACCACGCGGAGGTATCGCTCGTGGCGGAGAAACTGCGCCCAGGAGAACAGGTCGCGACGGTGAGACCTCGTTCGTGCCTGAGTTCATTCGCTCTCTGCGTTCGCCCGTGCCGACCATTGCCGCAGAACCCGCTGTGCAACCTCCCGGGTGTCCGGTTCAGGGCCGGAGAGGATGGATCTGCGCTGGACGTCGAGGGCGAACTCTTCGAGCTCGGCATAACTGACATCGCTGAGGCGGTCCGCGATCGTGCGCGGTGCGAGTCCCAGGTCAACTCCGGTTCGCGCCGACCACGCGTTGAGCCACTCGACCTTGCCCGCTCGCGTCGGGTGGGGCAGCTCTAGTCGAAGTTGCATCCGGCGCCACACGGCCCGGTCCAGGAGCTCAGCGTGGTTGGTAGCGGCGATGACGATGACGTGGCTGGGGAGCCTGTCCACCTGGAGCAGCAGGGAACTGACGACCCGTTTGATCTCCCCGGTCTCATGGGTGTCACCACGTTCTTTAGCGACGGCATCGAACTCGTCGAAGAACAGCACGCTGGGGCGGACCCGCACGGCGGCGAACAAGGTCTCCATCCGTGACGCGGTCTCACCAAGGAAACTCCCGATCAATCCTTCGTACCGGACGCTCAGCAGCGGCACGGCCAGCTCCGTGGCGATCGCTTCGGCGAGTGATGTCTTTCCGCCTCCTGGTGGGCCGACAAACAGCAGACGGTGACGTGGTTCGACGCCATGGCTGCGCAGCAAGTCACGGCGATGATGCTCTTCGATGAGTTCGTTGACGGCCTGTCGCACCTCTGTCGGCAGAACCAGATCGGTAACCCGTCGTTCGGGCTCTCGCTCGTGGAACAGCGCGGCGGCAGCGTCGATGCGAGCGAGCGTCGTGACGTTGGCCCCCGCAGCGGATCGTCTCCGGGTCAGCGCATCGGCCAACTGGGAGGCAAGCACCCCGTGTTTCTTGCTCTCTTCCTCTGCGATCAACGCCTCCGCCGCACGACGAAAGGCCAGGTCGTCGCCTCCCGCCCCAGACTTGACCAGTGCAAGGAGCAAATCGGCGCGCGCCATCAGCCCTCCCAGAGTCGAGCAGTCTTGCCTAAGCCATCGTCGCAGACTCCGGCAAGACTCCACGACAGCAAACGGCAGCTAGGCACCAAGTGAGTACACCCGCGTAGCTGCTTGGCTAGCACTGCGGTCGCCGTGCTCGAAGTCATCGTCACGACGAAGCCCGAGCCGTTGACCCAGGCTGTGACGCCGACCGCCGTACACCTTTCCAACGTCAGAGTGGTTGATGGGGTACGTTCAAGACACCCCGCCAGGGTGAGTAACCCTGGCCCGACGGCCCCGGCCAACCGGGGCCGTCTCTTTCAGACGCTCCATCCGTAGTCACGGCTCTTGCTCTATCAGACGGCGTTGACCGTGATAAACACCAGCGAAGGCACGCAATACGCGCAACATCATCACCTTCGACCCCGGGGGGTGAGCGCGAGTGGTTAGGCGAGGTCGTCGAACTCGCCGGCTTTGACGCCCTTGATCCAGGCGTCCATCTCAACGCGGGTGCAGAGCACGACGCCGGCCTGCGGGTGGTTGCTGTTGCGGACCGCGATGCGGCCATCCGCTAGTGGCGCGGTCTCCACACAGGAGCCCTGGTAACCGCTGAAGCTGGACTTGCGCCAGGGTGCGGTGTCCAGGTCGTGTGCAGCGTCCGGACGGTGGGGGCTGGTCATGAGTACTCCTCCGCAACGTCTCGGATCAGGGTCACCGAGTCGTCCGGCGACAGGGCGAGGACGCAGGTGTGCTCGAAGGCCACGGTATGTAACTCTATCTCCGGGGGTTCTTCGAGGTAGAGCGCTCCGGAATGGTGCTCGATGTAGGCCACACCCGGGTCGGTGGCCCACGGGAAGTCGAGGATCTGGAAGCGGCCCACCATGCCGGGATGCGCTCCGTTGGCGTAGGGCACGACCTGCACAGTGATCTTCGGATGGCACGTCATCTCAGCGAGGTGCAGGAGCTGATCTTTCATCACAGTGAGACCGCCCACGACGCGGCGCAGGACGGCTTCGTCCAGGACCGCCCACAGCCGCAGCGGGTCGGGCTCGCGATACAGCACCGCCTGCCGAGCCATCCGCAGCTCGACGTGGTGGGCGATCTCCGGTTCCGCTCGCTCAGCGGTGCCTCGCCGCGCGACGACCTCGGCGTACTGCTTGGTCTGCAACAGGCCGGGGATGAGCTGAGCTTCATAGCTGCGAATCCGAGATGCGCCCTGTTCCAGGCCGACGAACAGGGAGAACCAGCTCGGCAAGGTGGTGGCATCGTAGCGTTCCCACCAGCCCTTCTGCCGCGAGTCCTTGGCGGCTTGCAGATACAGCGGCCAGCGCGCTTCGGGCACGTTGTACAGCGGGAGCAGCACCTCGTCGAGATCGCGCACCACGACCGGTCGCTCGGCGGTCTCGTAGTAGGACACCTTGCCCACCGTGCACCGCAGGACCTTGGCCACGTCTTTCTGGTCGAGCCCCGCTTCTCGTCGCAGCCGCACGAGCTCGAACGCCAGCCACCGCCGCCACACCGTGGGGCTGGACGTCTCGGTCACCACTACCTCCTCCGGCCTTGCCACGCGCAGGCGACAGTCTGCCCTCGCGCACCGCCGATGCCCCGGGAGGACATAGCCGAGATCACCCGATCGGGCGTCTAGCGCGGTGTAGATTTCAAATTTACTATCTACATCACAACTTCAAACAACCGCCCAGTGGCGTTCAAGATCGAAAAACCTTGCTCCGCCGCTGGCCAGGACGATGCTCAGGGATGGAGACAACCATGGTTGAGACACCGGTACAGACAGCGGACTCGTACAGCGACAAGGATGACGACACGTCAGAAGAGGACATCTCGACGCTCCCGCCGCTGTGTGATGAGGCAACGTTCGCCGGGTTGGTGGCCATGATGGTAGCCAACGAGGCACCTCGCCTGTTCGCCTTGGTGGAGGAGTTCGGCGAGCGGGTGAACGGCGAGATCGCGGCGTGGGGCATGGCCTTCGAAGACCACGTTGAGATCGTCAGCGTCGATGATGGCAGCAGCATCAACCTGTCCTCGCTGGAACGCGCTGCACATATCTTCAGCCACCACCCGACGATCACCGCCCGCGTGGTGTGGGTCAATCCCGACGCAGCCACCCCACCCTGATCAGACAGGCAATGGGATCGCCGGCCGACGCAAGGCTCTAACCGATCCGCTGCCTGTTCTCGCCCCCTACCGCAACCGACGGAGAGCCGTGCGCATCTGCCGACGCACCGTACTCCGGTTCTGCGGATCTTCTAGCATTCGTTGGCGGGTAACGCCGCCATCAGTGTCTTCTCGGAGCCATTTTGTCGCCTCGACAGCGGCTTCCCGGATCTCCAGCGCGGCCTCGATGCGCTCCTCGCACCACTCTTCGATGAGGTCGGCCTCCTCGTACGCCGGGCTGGACACCTCCTGGTAGGTCGCGGTCGGCACCACTACTCGGCTGTTGTGGTGGTGCCAACGCTGCATAAGCAGGTTAACTCCCGCTTGCGACAGACAGGCGATCCGCTTATCCAGGGCGAGGTTGTCGGGGCCGGCGAGGTAGGGCTCGTCGAAAAAGGCTGCCTGGTGCCGCCTCCCTGTCTCCAAAGCTGGGAGCAGCTCGGGTAATGGCATCTTGCCGACGTGCCCGGTCCAGGCCTCAACAGGGATGACCTTGTGGTTGCGAAGCTCAGCCACGATGAGCCGGGGATGTAGATTGACTCCGTTGGACCGCAGGGCGCACGGGTGCTGCAGAACGATCACCGTCTTGGTCTTGGGCTCCCCAAGCCCCTGCACCAGAACCTTCTCGAAGACATCACCCGTGAAGACGGGCCGGTGGCACGCGACCTCGTCGCCCCGAGCACGATAGAGGCTGCCCCAATCCGGGATCCCATCCGCGCCGGGGTACTCAAGATCGTGCGCCACGCTCAGCGCGCCTTCGGGCGGATTGACAGCTGCCCGTCAGCGGCCCGGAAGACCTCGAAGTCTGACCGGTACCGCTCCCGCCATTGCGGATCCCAGTCGGTAAGAATCTGCTCGGAGTCCGTGTGGCCGCTGGCGAAGTCCAAGACCAGATCCGACCGGCCACAGGCCCAGAGATCAACCGGCGTCACTGGCACCCCGAGCTGCAGGGGCATCTCGAACCAGGAGGCGACCTCCTGAATGCCGTAGTTCTCGCACACAAGGTCGCATGCGGCAAGCAGGCTGGCCACTTTCTGGCGGTTCTCACCCGTCGCGCCCTCGCCCCGTCGCCACTTCTGGATGGCAGCCACGCTGACACCCACCAACTTGGCGACGTTCCTCCAGGCGAACCCGAGGTCGGCCATCTCGTCGAGCATCTCCTGAGCGCTCGCCCGACCCCGCGTGTTCGTACGGGCGTTCCACTCGGTGTATAGGCTCTGCTGGTGCAGCTCGTCGGTCGCCTCATGCAGGTTCCGGACCCCCTGGCGGATGTAGCCCAACTCCTCGGTCAGCACCGTGGCCACAGTCTTTGTCCTCGTGAGCGAGGGCGGAGGATTGATGTCGGTGCCGGCGGTGCCAGGCTCAAACAGGTCCCGGCTTCGATCACTGGGCATGACGGAAGACCTCCTCTCGCAAGCGATCAGTGATAAGCCGCTCGAACAAGGTGCGCACCGGGGCGTGCAGCTCATCGCAGGTCGCCAGCAGCGCCTTGACGTCGAACTCGGGAATCCCCTCGCTGGACGCCCAAAAGCTGTCGATGTCCATGAGGAAGAACGGACCGGGAAGGGGAGTGGAGCGCTTCAGGTCTCCACCCGGATCCACGGCGAACCCCTCCCGAGGCCCGTAACGCAGCACGATCGTCCGCTCCGACCCTGGCGTGAAGGCGCTAATGCCTTGCCAGTGAGCCGCGGCCAGACCGAGCTCGTCACCAACCGGGGCTGGCCCGAGCAAAGTGGGATCGACCCACGGCGCCCAATCCTGCCCAGGGCCGCCGGGGACTCGGATCTCATCGATGTAGCGGAGGCCGACCCGCTCGACCCCATCGATGCCGCCGATCTCCTGCCGCACCTCAAGCACATCGGCGACGAGAGCCCGCATCTGCTCCCACCGCAGGTATCGAGTCGTCTCGACGATGATCGCCTCGGCTCGCACCGACACTGCCGCCGTGTTGTCCCGGCTGAAGTACCTCGGGAACTCCTCGGCTCGCAGCTCAGGCGTGACTGGTGGACCCCCGACAGGCTGCACGACAGTCAGCTGCCGCAGCTGTCCGGTCCGCATGATCGGGACATGACTACTCAGGCGCCGCTTGATCGTGTTCCGCTGGGCAGCGGTGAGTGGGTCGGTTGTGGGGTGGCGTACCTCCAACGCAACAAGGACCACCGGGGCGTTCGGGTAGACTTCCCGCTCCTTGTCCATACCCATCATGCTACTTCTCCTACAACCAAAACAACAACTTGAAGCGCGACCTGCGGTCCGGGCGGGGCGACGACTCACGAGCAACAGGTGTCCGTGTCTGCCGTAACCCGTGCTCGCCCACGAGATCGTCGAGGATCTCATCGCCGCGCTCGCCGAGTTCGAAGCCGTGGCGGCGGCGCTGGAGGCAACAGCTCATCCCGCGATCGCACCAGCACGCGCGGCTACACCGACATCGGAGTCACACCGCTGCCTTCGCCCACTCGTCGACGGCTAGGATCCCGGCATGAGTTTTGCGGATACCGAACGGACCAGGGCGGCCGTGCACGAGGCTGGGCACGCCCTCATTGCCGCCGCACGCGGCCTTGGTGTCGACCTCATCGAACTGCACAGTTGCGACGGTGAGGGCGGGACGAGCTTGCGCGAAGAACCATCAGCGCTCGACCGGGTATGGGTTTTGTACGGGGGCCCGTTCGCGGAAAAAATCGTCTTCAGCAAATTGACACCAAACCCAGTACCGCCAGAACTTGATGAACTGCTGTTGGCTCATAAACTGTGCGCACAAATAGGAATTTACGAAACCATCGAGATCCGGGACCAAGTTGAAGCATGCCTCCGAGAGCAGCAGGCCCGACTTGAGCTCATCGCGACCCGACTGTTGGAAGCAAATATGATAAAAGGCACTGAGCTCGATGAGCTGCTTAGTTAAGCGCCGCTACGCCGAATCGGAGCAGCGCGGACGTTGCTCGTGTGTCGGCGATGGAACGCGAGGGGTGTTGAGTGGGCGCCTCATCCGTGCCGCAACACCCGCCCGCACGGGCGATCGATGTGTCGACCCTTGTCCGGCGCAAGGCCCTGCACCTTGGCCAACCGGGCCACCGGTGGCTGGCTAGGCTTCCTGACCTCGTCGCCGAACTGCAACATGAGTGGTCGCTCACCCTGCTGGAACCGCTGACCGGTGGGTCCGCCTCCTCCGTGGTACGAGTGCGTACCGCGGACGACCGCGACGCGGTGCTCAAGCTCCCGGTTCCCAGCGCGGACGTCGCCAGCCAGGTTCGGACCCTCGGCAGCGCCCGGGGCCAGGGATACGTTCACCTGCTGGCCCACAACCCCGCGCGGCACGCGATGCTGCTGGAGTCGCTGGGCCCGTCGCTGGACCAGCTCGGCTGGCTGCCCGAGCGTGCGATCGACGTGCTGTGTCACACGCTGCGCCAGGCCTGGCGAGTGCACAAACTACCCCACCCGCGAACACGCCCGAAAAGATAGGCCCAGTTTTCCGACGGACCAAACCGGCAGAATCAGATTTCGAGGATGACCCGGACATGGCGCCGTTACCCTGGGTTTACCTGCGGGCTCGGGTCGCAATGTGGTGGTGTTCTGGATGCAACAGATCAGAAACAGTGCTCCGCTGTACTGACCTCTAGGGTACTCGGGGAAAAGGATTCGAGGTATGACCGACCTTGAGGGCGCGCACCGCCCGGTGGTGGTTGTCGGCGGCGGTCAGGCCGGCCTGGCCATGAGCTACTGCCTCACTCAACGGGGCGTCGATCACCTCGTGCTGGAGCGCGATCGGGTCGGTCACGAGTGGCGCGACCGGCGCTGGGACTCTTTCTGCCTGGTCACCCCGAATTGGCAGTGCCAGCTGCCGGGTTTCCTGTACCCCGGGGACGACCCGGACGGTTTCATGGCGCGTGCGGAGATCGTGCGCTATATCGAGGAATACGCGAAGTTCTTCAACCCACCGGTCATCGAGGGGGTCGCGGCCACCCGGTTGCGCCGTGATCGAAAGGGCCGGTACCTGGTCGGCACCAGCCGCGGCGAGCTGATCGCCGAGCAGGTCGTGCTGGCCACCGGGCCATACCAGGTACCACTGATCCCCCGGCTCGCTGACCGGCTGCCCGGCGAGCTCACCCAGCTTCACTCCTCCCAGTACCGCAGCCCCGAGCAGCTTCCGCCCGGGGAGGTGCTAGTGGTCGGCACCGGTCAGTCCGGCTGCCAGATCGCCGAGGATCTGCACCTGGCCGGCCGTCAGGTGCATCTCGCGGTGGGCAGCGCCCCGCGAGTGGCCCGGTTCTATCGCGGTCGTGACGTGGTGGCCTGGCTGGACGCGGTGGGTTACTACCGCAAGGCGGTCGAGGAGTTCGCTGACGTGGACGCGGTGCGGTTCCGGGTGAACCATTACGTCACCGGACGCGACGGCGGGCGAGACATCGACCTGCGGGCATTCGCCGCGCGGGGCATGCGGCTCTACGGACGACTCACAGCGGTGACCGGCACCGCGTTGCGATTCGCGCCGGACCTGGAAAAGAACCTGGATCACGCCGATGCGGTCTCGGAGAGCATCAAGGACTCCATTGACAGCTACATCGACGCACACCACATCAAGACACCGCCGGAACCGCGCTATACGCCGGTGTGGGCACCCGATCGGGAACCCACCGAGTTGGATCTCGGCGACACTGGGATCACCTCGGTGATCTGGGGCACCGGGTTCGGCCGGGACGATCGGTGGATCGAGGTGCCGGTGTTCGACGGCCGTGGTTACCCGACGCATGACCGGGGTGTCACCAGCAGCCCGGGGTTGTATTTCCTCGGGCTGCCCTGGCAGCACACCTGGGGCTCAGGCCGACTGTCCGGGGTGGCGCGGGACGCCGCGTACCTGACCGAGCGCATCACCACCGGCACCATCCCATCCGAGCACCTGTTCCGATGGATCGCGGGCACCTCGGCCAGCACGTATCCCCGGGACGACGAGTGGGTGGCTCCCCGCACGGTGGCGTGACATGGTTCCCCAAAACACAGAGTTCCTGAAATCAGATTCCCGACAGCGAACCAGTGAAATCACACCCGAGGAGGCGGCACATGACCGATCTGACCGACATCGAGCAGCAGAGTCTTAACGAGATCCCGCACCCGTCCCTGCCGGAGGGCTCGAGCATCTACGGTGGCACCAAGGTCTTCCCGGACTACCAAGCCGAGGACGGCGAGACGTACTTCACGCTCGTGCACGGGATCGCGCACGAGTCCTCGGTGAGTTTCGTGGCGATCCTGCAGGCCACTCGGGCGCTGCGCAAGGGCTTCGAGTCGGCGATCTACTTCTATGGCCCGGGATCGCTGAACTGTCTGGCCACGCGCGGTTTCCCCACCACGGGGAACTCGGCGTTCCCCGGCGAGCACAACATTAACG